>CAMAQD010000003.1 GCA_945860385.1 Flavobacterium psychrophilum | reverse complement strand
CAAGAATTGCCAGTAAAATATGTCTTGACTCACGACTCATTTAGAGTAGGTGAAGACGGACCAACGCATCAACCCATTGAGCAAGAAGCTCAAATGCGTTTGATGGAAAAAATCAAAAATCATTCCGGTCATCAAAGTTTATTAGCGCTTCGCCCTGCCGATGCAATCGAAACTTCTGTAGCTTGGGATATGGCTTTGAAAAACATTACGACTCCAACTGCTTTGATACTTTCGAGACAAAATATCAAAGACATTCCAGCCTCTGGATCATCAAGATTTCAAGAGGCAACAGAAGCTAAAAAAGGAGGATATTTGGTAAAATCTACTCCAAATGCTGATATTACTTTATTCGCCAATGGCTCAGAAGTTTCTACACTTATGGATGCTGCTGCGATTTTGGAAAAAGAGAATAATCTAAAAGTGAATGTTGCCTCAATAATCTCAGAAGGATTGTTCAAACAACAATCAAAAGAATACCAAGAAAGTATAATTCCTAAAGGGAAATTAGTATTCGGATTAACAGCCGGACTTCCGGTGAACCTAGAAGGATTGATAGGCGATAGCGGAAAAGTGATTGGATTAGACCATTTTGGTTATTCAGCACCGGCTAGCGTTTTAGATCAAAAATTCGGATTCAATCCTGAAAGTGCTTCAAAAGAAATTCTAAAATATATTCGAGAAAGTAAATAATAATAAAAAAATAAACAAAAAAGAAATGAAATTTTTTATCGACACAGCAAATTTAAAAGACATTAAAGAAGCCAATGATCTAGGAGTTCTAGATGGTGTAACTACCAACCCATCGCTTATGGCGAAAGAAGGTATTACGGGAGCTGACAATATTATTGCTCATTATGTAAAAATATGTGAGCTAGTTGATGGTGATGTAAGTGCCGAAGTAATCTCAACTGATTTTGAAGGAATGGTTGCCGAAGGTGAAATATTAGCCGCTTTGCATCCGCAAATCGTAGTTAAAATTCCGATGATTAAAGACGGAATTAAAGCCTGTAAATATTTTTCAAGCAAAGGAATTAGAACCAATGTTACTTTAGTTTTTTCGGCAGGTCAGGCACTTTTGGCTGCAAAAGCAGGAGCAACTTATGTGTCTCCTTTCATCGGTAGATTAGATGATATTTCTACAGACGGAATGGCTTTAATTGAAGAAATCAGATTGATTTATGACAATTACGGTTACGAAACACAAATTTTGGCTGCATCAGTGCGTAACGTTATGCATATTATCAATTGTGCAAAAATCGGATCAGATGTTATCACCGGGCCATTGAGTGCTATCGAAGGACTACTAAAACACCCACTTACTGATATTGGTTTAGCTACTTTCTTAGCTGATTTCAAAAAAGGAAATAGTTAAAAAAATATCAATTTAACTAAAAAATGACATTAGAAATAGTGTCATTTTTTATTTTATATTACTCGTGAATCCATTGAAATATGCTATTTTTATAAAAAAATACTATTTATGACTTTCTATTTTAAACCTTTACTTCTTATTTGCACATTGCTGAGTTTATTTTCTTGCAATTCTCAAGCGATAGTTACTGATGTAAAGCCAAACCCAGTTGTCGATGACACTACTTTTGTAAATTTGAAAGACTATAGCAAAGATTTTGTTTATGATATGAAATACGCCACTTCAGATAATTTTTTGAAAGCTAAAGTCTATGATTGTGCTGAATGCTTTTTGCGGCTAAAAACCGTTAAAGCGATGCTAAGTGCCAATGCCGAATTTATGAAAAAAGGCTATAAAATTAAGATATTCGATTGCTATCGCCCTTTGGATATTCAAAAAAGAATGTGGGAAATAGTTCCTAATCCTTCTTATGTTGCCAATCCAAGTAAAGGCTCCATTCACAATAGAGGAGGAGCTGTCGATATATCTTTAGTTGACTCCAAAGGTGTAGCGCTAGAAATGGGGACCGCTTTCGACTTTTTTGGTGTTGAAGCCAGTCATAATTATCAAAATCTTTCTCAGGAAATAAAATCCAATAGAGAATTTCTGAAAAACATTATGACACAAAATGGTTTTAACTCATTTGATTCAGAATGGTGGCACTATAATTTGAAATCAGCGTTAACCGATAAAGTTTCTAACACCAAATGGAAATGCGATTAGTTAGTCTATACAATGCAAATAATTGATGAAAAAATTTTCAGGTTGATAAACCTGATTGTTCATTTCAGCTGTAAATTCTTTTCGGAAAACATAATCTTCTAAGTCGGTCAAATATTTAATTCGCATCAAATTGACAGGTGAGCTTTTTAAATCCTCAAAAGAACCTTTTAAAAACATAAAATTTCCAACAAGAAGTCTATTGTCATATCCATCGCTATCTCTAACCATTGTGCCGCAGTTTTCTTGGTCAATGTGGAGTAGGGTAACAATTTTTCCGTTATTCAATTGTAAAAATAATTTTGAGTCCTTATCAAAACAATTCGCTTTCATAAATTCTTTACTTTTTTGAATTATCTGCAAATTCAAGGAGGGTGTTCCATCGGTTGAAGCTAAAGAAAGGAAGATGTAATTTTTATTGCCTGCGAAATTTTTCTCGTAAATCATATATTCTTTGGTCAATTTATAGGTTCCTATAGAATCTTTTACATTTACGCTATATTCACAGGTTTTTTGGGCAAATATTTGGCTACTTATCAATAGGAAAAAGGCTAGAGCTACATGTTTCATTAGTAATTAATTTTTTTGCAAATTAAAACTATTTTATTGTCATTTTCATCAGTTGTAAAAAAACAATATTTATTTCCACCTTCTTTTATTTTCCATTTTTTGCGAATGTTTTCAACCGTTTCTGGAAAATTTCGGATGGTTATATTGAATTGTTTTCCTTCAATAAAATTTTTCATTTCTTTTTTATGATATTGAAGAGTATTTTCAATTTCGAAAATTCTTCCGGGAAAGGTAATTATCTCGGAGTTAGTATACAAATGCGAATGCCTGTGTAGTTTTTTGAGGTTATAAAACGTGCCAACATCATCAAATCCGCCTGATTTCATTATGGCGCTGTTGGGTTCGTATAGATAATTCTCGGGCGAACCATATTCAGGAACTTCGGGATTTTCGTTCAAAACAAACTCGAAAGTATCACGTTTAGTTTTTAAAATATTGATGGTTTTAAGTGTTATTTTCCCCAAATAATCTTTGCGTAATTCCCACAATAATTCTTTTACGTCATTTTCTAAAGCTATGATATGTATCGATTTTACGTTTGTCAATTCAGATAAGGCAGCCGAAATATCGAGTAAAGGGGCTGTTTTTATTAGAATTCTATCCGCATATTTGAATAAAATATCGAGATGTTCAGGAACATTAGGCAAACAATCTTTAAGCATGAAAACTTTGCCTTTAGCATCGTTTCTTCTGGAAGGATCGATGTAAATCCAATCGTATTTGGAGTTTAATTGAGTCAAAATTTGTAAACTATCCCCAGAAAAACAACTGATATTTTTTATATTGAGTTGCTCAAAATTATGTTTGACGATTTGAGAAAGTTCAGGGTTTATTTCGCAATGGGTGACATTTTTCATCTTTTTTGCAAAATAAAAATCATCAATTCCAAAACCTCCTGTCATATCAATGAGACTCTCGCCAGAAACAATTTCAGATTTATAGGAAGCCGTTTTTTCGGATGAGGTTTGTTCGACTGATATTTTGCTTGGAAAAACGATGTTTTTTGCAGCAAACCAATGAGGTAATTTATCTTTTGACTTGGTTTTAGCCTCAATTTGGTTCAAAATAGTAATCCATTCCATTTCAGGAAATGGATTTTTTTGCAAGGCTAATTTTGCAATGTCTGTATCAAGATTGTTGTTAATAAATTCTTGAATATCAGAATTTAGTAGTCTTAAATCCAAAATTAAATATTTTTAGTAAGCAACTGAATTACTTTGTTTTCTGGGAAAAATTCTTTTCCAATTACTTTCAATATAGTGTATAACGGAACGGCAATTATCATTCCCAAAATGCCAGATAGAAACCCTGCAATTAGGATAACAAGGAAGATTTCAAGTGGATGAGAACTTACACTTTTGGAAAAGATTAGAGGTTGTGACAAGTTGTTGTCGATGACTTGCACTATCCAAAAACCTATTAAAACGTAGATGGTCGTTGGTAATATTACAGTTTGAAAATCTGAACCTAAGTTGCTCAACATCGTTAGAACAGCGGCTAAAATCGATGCGATTAGCGGACCAATGTATGGTACAATGTTTAAAACTGCACATAAAAAAGCAATGATTATCAGGTTGGGAATACCAAAAATCAATAGCACAACAACATAGAGCACAAAGACGATAGATAATTGTAGCAATAATCCAATGAAATAGCGAGAAAGCAAATGATTTATTTTGTGCACCGAATTCAAAATTTGCTCTTCGTGTGAGTCTGGAATTAATTTTTTTGCTCCAACGATGAAAAGTAATCGGTCTTTGAGAAAGAAAAAAGTAATAAATAAAACAGATGCTAGTCCCATACCAAAACTTCCAATTGTAGCCAGAACATTATTTAAAAAATTTGGAATAAAATTAAAATTTAGTTTAGATGTAACATTGGCTTCTTTAAGCATTTCTTTAGAATCAATATTATGACTCTCTAAATAAGCAACGACTTTATCAGATAATTGGTTTATACTTCCTTCAATTTCGGATGTTTTTAATAATGATAAGTTTTCTCCTTGAGAAGAAATCAAAGGAATAAACATTAGCACAAAACCAGTTATAATAAGGATAAAAATGGAAAGTGTTGCAATTGTTGCTAAAGTATGTTTGAATT
Organism: Flavobacterium psychrophilum; assembly: GCA_945860385.1. Classification (GTDB taxonomy): domain Bacteria; phylum Bacteroidota; class Bacteroidia; order Flavobacteriales; family Flavobacteriaceae; genus Flavobacterium; species Flavobacterium psychrophilum_K. The sequence continues at coordinate 157,112 of CAMAQD010000003.1, read as the reverse complement.
TTAATCTTCTTTTGAAGAAATCAAGAATTGGATTTCCTATTAAAGTAAGTATCAACGCCACTACAAGATAGATTATAACTGACTGAATTAGATAAATAAAATATATGGATATTGTGACTAAAACTAAAAAACCTATAGCTCTTAAAATTCCGTTTCCAATAATTTTTGATGTAATCATTTTTAATATTTTTGAGGTTAAAGATAAAAAAAACTCGCTAACAAGTAGCGAGTTTCATATTTATAACACTAAAATAATTATATTCCGAAACCAGATCTAGCACCACCAGAAACGAATATAGCAGACATTCTTGATTTTTGTCCGTTAGTAAACATATACATTCCTCTGTCGTCTGTGTAGTCCATGTAGTTCATTGTCATTTCTACTGGTGTTCCTGTGCAAGTACTTAAATGTGGATAAGTTGGTACACCATAATTTGCAGCATTGTGAGTTGGTGTATCAGTAACCAAATCACTTCCACAAGTAGCATCACCCCAAATATGACGTAAATTCATCCAGTGGCCTACTTCGTGAGTAGCAGTTCTTCCTAAATTATAAGGATAAGCTGCACCAGAATTTGATGTTACACCAAAATATTGAGAATCACAAACAACTCCATCAGTAGCTGAAGAACCACCAGGAAATTGTGCATATCCCAGGATTCCCCCTCCAATGGTACAAACCCAAAGGTTTAAAGTTGTTGTAGGGGATGTTGGGTTTAATCCGCCTTGTTTTGTTTTTTTCATTGCATCTCTGGTTCCCCATGATGTTTTAGTTGTGGATTTTCTAATAATTGTCACTAATTCAAAAGTGATATCAAAATTTGCAGCCACTCCAGAAAATAAAGAAGGAATACTTCCAAAATCTGAATTAGTTGCAGTAAAATCTTTATTTAATACAGCAATTTGTGACTGTATTTGAGCATCAGAAATATTTTCGGCTGCAGTTTTGTATAAAACATTTACAACAACTGGAATTACAATTTTACCATTTACTAATCTGAAATTAGGATTGGAAGCTCTTTTTTGTGTGAAAACTTCAATTTTATTCATTCTAATGGCCAAAGTAGGATCGGCTGCTAATTGTTCTTCGAGAACTTCTTGTGATGCACAATGGCGACGGGCGGTGGCATTTGTTGTACCATCGGCTAAATCTATTGACTCGTTTTGACAAGAGAAAAGCATCAGGATTACTGCTGCGGATAAAAGGATTTTTTTCATAATTACAAGTGTTAAATATTTAATGGTTTAGGTTAATTATTTACAATTGTATAACAAATTTACCAAAATACAAAATAAATTACCAAAAAATAATACTATTTTCCCATAGTTACTATTTTTTTCAAAATTAAAATAAATTGTTTAAAAATTTTAAAATAAATTCAATTATTGAAAATGTAATTCAAAATGTTGGCTCCCATTTTTAATGCTTTTTCGCGAATTTCGAAAGGGTCGTTATTCACCTCGGCATCTTCCCAGCCATCTCCTAAATCACATTCATAAGTATAAAGTAGCACCAATCTGTTTTCGACAAAAACGCCAAAAGCTTGAGGGCGTTTTCCATCATGTTCGTGAATTTTAGGTAAACCATTGGCAAATATATAGGGTTTTTGAAAAATAGGATGATTGGCAGGAATTTCGACTAAATCAATATTTGGAAAAATTTTCTTAATTTCTTTTCGGATATATTCGTTCATTCCGTAATTGTCATCTATATGTAGAAAACCTCCTGAAGTCAAATAATTTCTTAGATTACTAACATCAGCATCACTAAAAACCACGTTTCCGTGACCCGTCATATGCACAAAAGGATAGGAAAATAAATCAGGACTGCTAGGAGTTACAGTCGCAGGTTTGGATTTTATTTTGGTGTTGATATTGGCGTTGCAGTATTTTATCAAATTGGGTAATGAGGTAGGATTAGCATACCAATCGCCACCACCGCTGTATTTTACCAAAGCAATTTCTTGGGAAAAAGAATTCATTGAAACAAGTAGAAATAGGTAAAATATTTTTTTCATAATTTTTAAAATGACTAAACCTCAAAGGTTTTAAAAACCTTTGAGGTTTGAAAGTTGTTACTATTCATTAAAAAAAACAACACTGTGACAAGCCACTATGGCTGCCGTTTCTGTCCTTAATCGTGTGTTTCCTAATGACACAGGAATAAAATTGTGTTCGAGTGCCAATGCTATTTCTTTTTCAGAGAAATCACCTTCTGGACCAATGAGCAAAGTAACATTTTCGTTTGTTTTCAAAACCGATTTTAGTGTTTTTCTATCGGTTTCCTCGCAATGAGCAATGAGTTGTAAACCTTCGTTTTTGCGTTTTATAAATTCTTTGAAACTGATTGCTTCATTGAGTTTTGGAAGAAATAAAGCATTTGATTGCTTCATTGCTGTCAATAGAATTTTCTCAAAGCGTTCTTTGTTTACCACTTTTCGTTCCGACCGATCACAAATAATTGGTGTGATTTCGTGAATACCAATTTCGGTGGCTTTTTCTAAAAACCATTCGTATCGGTCATTCATTTTTGTCGGTGCAACAGCCAAATGCAGTTGAAATTTTGAAGACTCCGTTTTTTCGATAGAAAGAATTTTTACCGTACATTTATTATCCGAAGCTAAGGTAATTTCTGTCTCAAATAATAAACCTAAACCATTGGTAACGAATAAAATATCAGTATCTTTTTTGCGCAGTACTTTTATAATGTGTTTGCTTTCTTCTTTGTTAAAAGAAAAATTTTCGGTGGTTTCGTCAATCGTTGGATTATAGAATAATTGCATAGTTTAGAATTGAATTCGTGCTTTTGAAACTACAGACGAAGTTTCGAAATTTTGGGATAAAAACTTTTGATAACCTACAATTCCTATCATTGCAGCATTATCGGTTGTGTATTCAAATTTTGGAATGTAGGTTTTCCAACCGTATTTATTTTCGGTTTCTTTCAAAGTATTTCGAATTCCAGAATTGGCCGAAACTCCTCCTCCAATGGCGATTTGTGTAATTCCAGTTGCTGCAACCGCTAATTTCATTTTGTCCATCAAAATTTCAATAATCGTATGTTGGATGGAAGCACAGATGTCATTGAGGTTTTCTTCAATAAAATTCGGATTTTCGAGTTTTTTCTTTTGGATAAAATACAAAATAGCTGTTTTCAGTCCCGAAAAACTAAAGTCTAATCCGGGAACTTTTGGTTTGGTGAAAGCAAAAGCTTTTGGATTTCCGAGTTGGGCATATTTATCAACAAGCGGACCACCAGGATAGGGAAGTCCAAGGATTTTAGCACTTTTATCAAAAGCTTCTCCTACAGCATCATCCGTAGTTTCGCCAATAATTTCCATATCAAAAAAGTCGTTTACTTTCACGATTTGAGTGTGCCCGCCAGAAATGGTCAAAGCCAAAAATGGAAATGTTGGTTTGTCAAATCCATCTTCGTTAATGAAATGAGCCAAAATGTGGGCTTGCATATGATTGACAGCAATCAACGGAATGTTTAATGCCAAAGACAATGACTTTGCAAATGAACTTCCTACAAGCAATGAACCCATTAATCCTGGGCCTTGTGTAAATGCAATAGCAGATAACTGCTCTTTTGTTATATTTGCTTTGCGTAAGGCAGCATCAATGACAGGAACAATATTTTGTTGGTGTGCCCGTGAAGCCAATTCTGGAACGACGCCTCCATATTGATTGTGTATCAATTGATTAGCGACAACATTCGATAATACTTTGTCGTTCTGTAAAACCGCTGCAGCAGTTTCATCGCAAGAACTTTCGATAGCAAGAATAAAAACCTCGGAATTTTGCATAAAAAGGCACAAATTTTGAATTATATTTGACAATCCGTAATATATACTTTACGGAGGAGCCAAAATTAAAGAATTTTTATCTAAAATGGCTTTCTTTCGTTGTGCAAAATGTAAATTCAGATTAAATTTAAAAGGCAAATAAGTATCAAAAAAATTATCAAAATAGTATTGCGTACGATTCTTGCACTCATCCTGCTAGTTTTGGTTCTTGGTATTGCTTTGACACTGCCATTTGTTCAAACTAAAATTGGGAATTATGTCACTAATACGCTTAATGAAAAATATAAGATAAGTATCAATGTTGAGGAAGTTTCTTTGACGGTTTTTGGAGGAATGAAACTTAAAAATGTTTTGATTCTAGATCATCATAAAGACACTTTGATTTCTGCTAACCGAATAAAGACTAATATTTTAGACTGGAGTAAAATAGTAGATGGAGATTTAATTTTTGGTGACATTGCATTAGATAGTTTGTATTTCAATATGAAAACTTACAAAAAGGAAAAACAATCCAATCTTGACAAATTTGTTGCTGCATTCGATTCGAAGACTCCACCATCTAATAAAAAATTTCTACTAACAGCCACTAAAGTAAAAATCACTAACGGACGTTACAGCCTTATTGACGAAAATAGAGCAAATCCCAAAGATGTCGACTTTACAAAAATTAATTTAGCGGCTACTGCTTTGAGAATCTATGGACCAGAAGTGACTACAACTATCAATGCCTTGTCATTTCAGGATCATCGCGGAATATTTATTGAAGATTTAAGTACAAAATTCAGTTATACTCAAAAGCATATTAAACTTGAAAATCTTGATTTAGTTACCAAAGAATCCAAGCTAAAAGGGTCTGTGGTTATGAATTATGAAATTGAAGATTTTGCCCACTTTACTGATAAAGTCGATTTTGATATTAAACTGGAAAAAGCATCTTTAGCCTCTAATGATATTCGTAGTTTTTATAATGAACTGGGTAAAAATCAACTTTTTAAAATAAAGGGAAGAATCAAAGGACCATTAAATAATTTGGTGCTAACTAATTTTAATTTGTCTGACTCCAGAAATTCTCAAATTGTTGGTACACTCAACTTCAAAAATCTTTTTCCGAGTAAAGGAAAAGAATTTTTTATGAATGGAAGATTTGCCAAACTTTCCACTAGTTACAATGATTTAGTAGTCATTTTGCCGAACGTTTTAGGGAGAACATTACCTGTTATTTTGAAAAAATTGGGCACAATCATTTTAGTTGGAAATGCTGAAGTTACTACCACTTCTTTGGATGCTAATTTTTTGATGGCCTCGCAAATAGGAAATGTGAAATCGGATTTGATTATCGAAAATATGAATTTATCGGACAAAGCCACCTATGCTGGAAATGTTGTCTTAGATAATTTTGATATTGGGGCTTTTATTGATCGAAAAGACTTAGGAAAAGCAAGTTTGAATCTGGATATTGATGGTCAGGGTTTCTCTGAAAAATCCTTGAATACTTCAGTAAAAGGGAGTGTTGCTAAAATAAATTATAACAATTATACCTATAGCGATTTAGATTTGAACGGAAGCTTTGTAAGAGGTCTTTATAAAGGTCAGGTTCATGCAAATGATCCAAATCTGAAAATGAATTTTGATGGATTGGTAGATTTGAGTAAAAAGAGTAGCCGATATGATTTTCAAATCAATGTTGAAAATGCCGACTTGAAAAAATTAAATTTCATGAAAGATAGTATTTCCAAATTCCAAGGAGATATTGTCGTGAATTTATCAGGAAATACAGTTGACAATTTAAGTGGGGATGTTTTTGTAAATAAAACGACCTATCAAAATGCAAAAGCAACTTATACTTTTGATGATTTTTATATCAATTCTACTTTTGACCAAAACGGTGTGAGAACTATCAAGGTAAATTCTCAAGATATTATTGAAGGTGAAATTGTAGGGAAATTTCAATTCAATCAGTTGGAAAAATTAGTAATGAATTCGCTGGGAAGTCTTTATACCAATTTCAAACCCGAAAAAGTTAAAAAGGGGCAGTTTCTGAAATTTAATTTTTCCATTTACAATAAAATAATCGAAATTTTTTATCCAGAAATCTCCATTGCTACAAATACTATTGTTAAGGGAAATATCAACTCAGATAATTTGGAATTTAAGCTTAATTTCAATTCTCCAAAAGTGACCGCTTCGACGAACACATTCGATAATATTCGAGTTAATATTGACAATAAAAATCCTCTTTACAATGCCTTTATTGAATTGGATAGCATTAAAACAAAATTTTATAAAATCCGAGATTTTAGTTTAATTAACGTGACTATGAAAGACACTTTGTTCTTTCGGTCGGAGTTTAAAGGCGGTACAAGAGGTCAGGATTATTTCAATCTGAATTTGTATCATACCATAAATAAGGATAACAATAACGTAGTTGGTATAAATAAATCCGAAATAAAACTCAAGGATTATTTGTGGTTTTTGAATGAAAAAGAATCACCTAATAATCAAATTGTTTTTGATAAATCTTTTCAAAATTTCAATTTTGATAACATTATTCTAACCCACGAGAATCAAGAAATCACTTTTATGGGTGACATTAAGGGTAAAACCTATAAGGACTTAAAATTAAGTTTTAAAAATGTTGATTTAAACCAAATTACACCAGCAGATCCAAAGTTCGTGTTCAAAGGGAATTTGGATGCAGTTATCAATTATAAGCAGAATAAATCAGTTTTTCAGCCCACAGCATCCATCCAAATTGATAGTTTGAATATTAATAACACCAATTTGGGTTATCTGAATTTTGATATTACAGGAGATGAAACTTTTAGAAAATTTGCGGTAAACTCCTCTATCGAAAATCAAAATTTGGAGTCTTTTAGTATCGACGGCAACTTTGAAATTGTTGACAAAAATACCATCTTAGATTTGCAATTAAAATTAGATAAATTTAATTTGGGTATTTTAGGACCGCTTGGTGGAGATGTGATTTCAAATATCCGAGGTTTTGCAACAGGAAATGCTAGTATTGCTGGAAATCTTAAAAAACCAGAAATCAATGGGCGACTTTATGTGGATGAAGCAGGATTGAAAATACCTTATTTAAATGTGGATTATTCTTTGGGCAACAGGACCATTGTTGATTTGACAGATGAAAAGTTTTTGTTTAAAAATGATGTACTTACCGACACTAAATTTGGCACAAAGGGAAATTTAAACGGAAGCGTTGAACATCGTAATTTTTCAGATTGGAAGTTGGATTTGAGTATTAATTCAAACAGATTATTGGTATTGGATACACAAGATTCAGAAGATGCAGCTTATTATGGCATTGCTTTTATAGACGGTACAGCAACAATCAAAGGGCCAACGAACTCCTTATTTATAAAGGTTGCTGCAAAATCTGAAAAAGGTTCATCTTTAAAAATTCCAATTAATAATTCTGAAAATGTGAGCAATAATGATTTTTTACATTTTTTGACTGCCAAAGAAAAGTTTAATTTTAAAAAAGGAATTGTTGATAATTCCAGAAATTACAAAGGACTTGAATTGGAGTTTGATTTAGACATTACACCCGATGCCGAAGTTGAAGTCATTTTAGATCGGAATACTGGTCATGGAATGAAAGGAAAAGGGAACGGAACCTTGCTTTTTAAAATCAATACTTTAGGAAAATTTAATATGTGGGGGGATTTTCAAGCTTATGAAGGAACTTATAATTTTAAATATGGCGGCTTAATAGACAAAAAATTTACTGTCAAAAAAGGAGGATATATTTCTTGGGAAGGAAACCCAATGAGAGCTCGTTTAAATTTAGAAGCCATCTATAAAACATCAGCAAATCCATCGGTTTTGCTGGAAAATTCGTCCTACAACAAAAAAATAGATGTTAATGTAATTATAGGCGTTCGCGGAGATTTAACAAGTCCAGAACCTGATTTTAATTTTGAATTTCCAACAGTTAGTAATGTGATGAAATCCGAAATAGAATATAAATTAGGTGACAAAGAAGTCCGACAAACTCAAGCTTTGTACTTATTATCGACAGGTGGTTTTTTAAGTTCGGAAGGAGTTAGTCAATCGGCGCTATCACAAAGTGCTTTTGAAACAGCTTCTAGTTTATTGACCGGAATGATTCAGTCTAACGACGAAAAATTTCAGGTTAATATTGATATTATTGGTGCAGATAGGACAACAGGAAAAGAAACCGATGGAAGATTTGTAGCGTCAATTTCCTCTAAAATTAACGAAAGAATTACCATTAATGGAAAAGTTGGGGTTCCATTTGGTGGAATTTCACAGACCGCCGTAATAGGTGATGTCGAAATATTATATCGAGTAAACGAAGATGGAACAGTTAACCTTCGCTTTTTTAATAGAGAAAATGACATTAGTTACATTGGAGAAGGAATTGGTTATACACAAGGAGTGGGTATTTCTTATGAAGTTGATTTTGATACATTTAATGAGCTAATTAATAAATTTAGAAATAAAAAAATAAAAAAAGTTTTAGAATCTCCCGTTTTAGATAATGATTCTAACCTTGCTCCAGAAAGAAGAGATCAATCAAAACCGTACAATCCCAATTCGAAAGTGTTATATCCCAACACGGTTGGAAGGGTTCCTGAAGAAGACTAAATTCAAGCAGGAATTCCTTTTTTAATAAATGTATAACACATTAAAACATTACTTACGAAGGTAAATATCATTTTTATTGCAATATTTTTGCAACTTATCAACGATAACGTTTGAATTTAAGAGACTTTACCAATTTATTAAAAACATACCTCCAAATTTGCTGAATGTTTATTAAATTTACACTTTAATACTTAAATGATGTCAAAAACAATAAAAAAGGTAGGTGTGCTAACCTCAGGAGGAGATTCTCCCGGGATGAACGCAGCCATAAGATCAGTAGTAAGAACATGTGCTTATCATAATATAGAATGCGCAGGAATTTATAGAGGTTATCAGGGAATGATTGAAGGCGACTTTATTCCGATGGGACCAAGAACGGTTCACAATATCATAAATAAAGGAGGAACAATTTTAAAATCAGCTCGTTCTAAAGAGTTTATGACTCCTGAAGGTCGCAAGAAAGCTCACGAAGAACTTGTTAGTGCCGGAATTGATGCCTTAGTAGTTATAGGTGGAGATGGAAGTTTTACTGGTGCAGAAATTTTTAATAAAGAGTTCAATTTTCCAGTAATGGGAATTCCTGGTACAATTGATAACGATATTTTTGGCACTAGTCACACTTTAGGATATGACACAGCTTTAAATACGGTTGTGGAATGTATTGATAAAATTCGTGATACAGCAAGTTCACATAACCGACTATTCTTTGTAGAAGTTATGGGGCGTGATGCAGGCCATATTGCATTAAATGCAGGAATCGGTGCTGGAGCAGAGGAGGTTTTAATTCCAGAGGAAGATTTAGGACTAGAAAGATTACTAGAATCACTGAAAAAAAGTAAAGCGGCAGGAAAATCATCTAGCATAGTTGTAATAGCCGAAGGTGATAAAATTGGTAAAAATGTTTTCGAATTAAAAGATTATGTCGAAGCCAATTTGCCAGAGTATGAAATTCGTGTTTCGGTTTTAGGGCATATGCAACGTGGTGGAGCACCATCATGTTATGACAGAGTTCTCGCAAGCAGATTAGGGGTTAAAGCAGTGGAGAGTTTAATGGAAGGAAAATCCAATTTTATGGTTGGAATGCTTAATGATAAAGTTACACTTACACCTTTATTACAAGCCATAAAAGGGGAATCTGTAATTGATAGAGAATTACTTCGCGTTTGTGAAATAATGTCAGTATAAAAGTTCGGCTTAGGCCAAAAACAATAAATTAAATAAATAATTAATTAATCTGCTTAGAGTATAGACTTTAAGCCTAAAGCAAACAAAAAATGTCAAAAGTAAAATTAGGAATCAATGGATTCGGTAGAATTGGAAGAATCGTGTTTAGAGAAACTTTTAATAGAGAAAATGTAGAGGTAGTAGCAATCAATGATTTGTTAGATGTAGATCACTTGGCTTATTTGTTGAAATATGATTCTGTTCACGGTCGTTTCAATGGAACTGTTGAAGTAAAAGAAGGAAAATTATTCGTAAACGGTAAAAATATTAGAATTACTGCTGAAAGAGATCCAGCTAATTTGAAGTGGGACGAAGTAGGTGTAGATGTTGTTGCTGAATGTACTGGTATTTTTACCACTATTGACACAGCAAACGCACACATCAAAGGTGGTGCTAAAAAAGTAATTATTTCTGCTCCATCGGCAGATGCTCCAATGTTTGTAATGGGAGTAAACCACGAAACTGCAAAAGCTTCTGATCTTGTTGTTTCCAATGCTTCTTGTACTACAAACTGTTTAGCTCCTTTGGCTAAAGTTATTCACGATAATTTCGGAATTGTTGAAGCTTTGATGACTACAGTTCACGCTACAACTTCGACTCAAATGACAGCTGATGGTCCTTCAAGAAAAGACTGGAGAGGCGGGCGTGCTGCAAGTGTAAACATCATTCCATCATCAACAGGTGCTGCAAAAGCAGTTGGAAAAGTTATTCCTGATTTGAATGGAAAATTAACTGGAATGTCTTTCCGTGTTCCTACTGTTGACGTTTCTGTGGTAGATTTGACAGTGAAAGTGGCTAAAGAAACTTCTTATGAAGAAATAATGGCGGCTTTAAAATTAGCTTCTGAAACTACAATGAAAGGAATTATGGGATTCACAGAAGATGCTGTTGTTTCTCAGGATTTTATTTCTGATAAAAGAACTTCAATCATTGACTCCACTGCAGGAATTGGTTTAAACTCCACTTTCTTCAAATTGGTTTCTTGGTATGATAACGAATATGGTTATTCAAGCAAATTAATTGACCTTGCTGTTCATATCACAAGTTTAAAATAATTATATTTACAAAAAGAAATCCCGTTAGATTCATTTTTAGCGGGATTTTCTTTTTTAATTATTCTTCTGGCGATTTTTTATTTTTACATTAAAATATTTTATAACTTGTCAGAATTTTAAACAATTTAGCATCTTCGGATGTAGTTATTAATAGGGAATTATATTTAGTAAATCTTAAATCATAATTCCAAAATCCTAAATTTAGATGAGATTATTAGTTGATAGTGGCTCTACAAAAGCCGATTGGATTGCAATTGATGAGGAAGGAAAGATATTGTTCACCACACGAACATTGGGTTTGAATCCTGAAATCCTTGATGAAAATGAAATTATCGAGCGATTAAATGATAAATTTGATATTTTGCAAAATAAAGATAAAGCCACACATCTTTTCTTTTATGGCGCAGGTTGTGGAACGGATAAAATGAAATTTATGCTTTCTCAGGCTTTTCAAAAATATTTTACAAACGCAATTGTAGATGTTCAAGAAGATACCTATGCGGCCGTTTTTGCTACTACTCCAAAAGGGGAACAAGCCATCGTTAGCATTCTTGGAACGGGTTCAAATTGTAGCTTTTTTGATGGAAAAGTTTTGCATCAAAAAGTACAATCTCTAGGTTACATTGTAATGGATGATTGTAGCGGTAATGTCTTTGGAAAAGAATTAATCCGTAAATATTATTTCAATAAAATGCCAAAAGAATTAGCAGTAGAATTTGAAAAAGAATACGATTTAAGTCCTGATTATATCAAAAGTAAATTATACAAAGAACCAAATCCAAATGCATATTTAGCCACTTTTGCAAAGTTCCTCATTCAAAATAAAGACCACGAATTTTGTAAAAAAATCATTTTCAAAGGAATGAAATCTTTTATTAAAAACTATATCAGACAATATGATAATTGCAAAGAAGTTCCTGTTCATTTTGTAGGCTCCATAGCTTTTTATTTAAAGGATGAATTGCAAATAATGTTTGATAAATACGAAATGAAACTCGGAAATGTATTGCGACGCCCAATAGACGGGTTGATTGCCTATCACATTTCAAATAAATAAAATACTAAAACCTGATGCTGCTAGCTATCAGGTTTTTTTAAATCTAATAAAAATGGAAATTGCGATTATTGCTCACGATGGTAAAAAAGCGGATATGGTTCAGTTTTTGAACAAGAACAAAACCATTTTGCTACGAGAAGATATTAAAATTATTGCTACCGGAACAACAGGTTCTAAAGCTGAAAGTGCGGGTTTTAAAGTAAAAAGGATGCTTTCTGGACCACAAGGAGGCGATGCCCAAATTGCGGGTAGAGTAGCTGAAGGTAAAACAAAAATGGTTTTATTTTTCAAAGACCCTTTATCGAGTCACGCACATGAATCGGATGTCAGTATGTTAGTGCGTGTTTGCGATGTTCACAACGTGCCGTTGGCTACAAACGAAGCTTCGGCTCAGTTATTTTTGAATGCTATCGCTAAAGAATAGCAATCATAGAAATTTCTACATTTACATTTTTTGGCAAACCAGCCACCTGAACCGTTTCACGTGCTGGAGCGGTTTTTTCGTCAAAATAAGAACCATAAATCGTGTTTATTGTCCCGAAATCTATCATATTCATTATGAATATCGTTGATTTTACTACATTTTCAAAGGTCATTCCAGCCGCTTCGAGAACCCCTTTCATATTTTCCATCACTTGTTTGGTTTCGTCTTCAATGTTGGATGTCACCAATTCTCCATTTGCTGGATTTATAGCAATTTGACCAGAAGTATACAGCGTGTTTCCTTTTAGAACCGCCTGATTGTATGGACCAATTGGTGCTGGAGATTTTTCGGTAAAGATTATTTTTTTCATTTTAAATATTATTTTATTAGAAATTTGAAATCAAAAAAGCTAAATTATCTATTGCTAGCGCTTCGTTTATCGTATTTTATATCGCTCAAAATACCCGATTTTATTCCAATAAAGAAACTCCAGTTGGCTTGATCGCCAAAGGGTTGCCAGTTGAAATCCATTCGCCAGCTCAATAAATCCCTTTCAAAACGAAGTTGGGTGTAAGTAACTCCATTTTGAACAAAATCATAACCTGTTGAAACTCCAACCTTCCATTTCGGGGTTAAATCTCCATTGGCAGAAACCATTATAGAATTGCCTGTAATTTGACTTTCTCTATTGACGTTGCTATACGTAAGCGAATACGCAAATGTCATATCCCAAGGTAGTTTAGAGGCGAAAAATTCAGTAATTTCATCTGTTCCTTCTGCATCTTCGTCGTCAAATTGGCTTTTACCTCTTACGTTATCCACTGTATTTCGTCCAAATAAATCGTCATCACGACCGCCATTTCGTTCACCCTCTTTGTTTTTATCTTTTTTATCTTTTTCAGAATCTTTACTAGAAATCGAATAATTTAAAGTCATATTGGCACTTGTCATTCTAAACAAACTTCCGCCATTGTTAATGTTAAATACATTAATTGTAGCCCCGGCATTGTTTATTGCATAAGGGTCTAAAGTAGCTCCAAAATTTATATTCAATTTATCTTTAAATAGTTGAGTTCCGCCACTTACACGAACTGGAGCCCAAGCAAATGTAGTTTTTCCATCAGCATCGGCATTATAACTTGTAGAGAAATTCAAATTATTTAGTAGCATTATTTTCTTAGGTTCTACTTTTGTGCTATCTGGATCTGTTATTTTAGCTTCAAAAGTATTGCTCAAATCAAATCCAAGAATATTAGAATTGTTTTTTTGAGGAGGTGAAAAAATCCCTGCGTCAAATCTAGTATAATCTTCCGTCATTTTTCCACTAGCATCAGTAGCATATGTATCGTAATATTTTTCGAAACTAGGTGTGTAACCATAAGAAAGTGAAGGTCGCATTACGTGCCTGATGGATTTTATTTTTTTATCGGGTTTGAAATTGAAAGTCCCGTAAATTGTTGTTCCTACACTACTTGAAAAATTATAAGTTCTGAAAGAATCAAACCCATTGATGGTTTGATCGACAACTTTACTTTGATTGCTGTCATAGCCTCGTTGGATAGTTTTTATAGCCCAAACCTCGTTGTAATTCGCTGAAGTTGACGCACTAAAATATTTGAATAGTTTGAAATTTGTACTCAACGGAATACTATGTTGCACGCCTAACTTTGCATTGTCAAACATTTCTTTGGAAAAAAACAAGGAATCAGAAGTTACAAAACTGTTTCTTCCACTCATGTTATATTGTAAATTGATGTTTTTGAAAAAACCTTTTTTCATTCCGTCTTTGCCTACAAAAGGATAAATTCGATCTATACTATATTGTAAATCTGGCAATGTCATTTGGATTTCGGAGGTTTGGGTGTTCTGCGAATGTGTGGCACTCAAAGCCAATCGAGACCCTACCGAACCTTGAAATGTTTTACTGTAAGAAACCGAAGAACTCAAAGTGTTATTTAAATTCGACCCTATATTTGACTGATTTATAGACTGTTGAAAATATTTACTACTACCCATATTTACCGAAGCTGAAAAACTAGAATTTGGACTTCCTTTAGAATCCTTTGAATGTGACCATTGGAGATTGTAGATATTTTGTTTCGAATAGTCAGGATAACCTCTTTCGCTATTAATTAAATTTTCAAATCTAAAATTTACATTTCCTCTATATCGGTATCTTTTGGCATAATTGGATTCAAATCGCATCGCATAACTTCCGTTGGTGTAATAATCGCCCAAAACGGTTAAATCATAATTGTCGCTCAACGCAAAATAATAGCCTCCATTTTGCAATGAAAATCCTCTATTATTCGAATCATTGTAACTTGGTAAAAGAAGTCCCGAAACGCTGGTTTCCTTACTCATTGGAAAAAAAGCAAATGGTAAAGCAATTGGAGTAGGCACATTGGCAATAACCATATTGGTTAAGCCAGTGACCACTTTTTTGCCTGGAATTATTTTTACTTTGTTGGTTTGAAAATAATATTCAGGATTATCAATGTCTTTAGATGTTGTAAAACGTGCTCCTTTTAAAAAATAAACCGAATCATTTTCTTTTTTTGTTAAGGTGGCTTTTACTTTGAATTCCCCTTGATCGGTTCTTGAATTCCAAATTAGCGCTTTTTTTGATTTAAAATTAAAACGTATCGAATCGGGTTCAATAACATTTTCGCCCTGTTTGAAGTTTGGGTATTGAGATGGTTTACCTAAAGAATCTTTTATTCGTCCAGCAAGAACTTCGTTTGTTTCGTAGTTCAAAACGATAATTCCGGCTTTTAATTCGGTATCTTGATAGTACAATTCAGCATTGTTGTATAAAGTAATTAGCTTTTTCTTTTGCTCAATTTTCACATAATCAGTAGCCTTGTATTTTATTTGTCCCTCAAGAAGTGCTTTCGGTTGAATGCTATCTTTTTTGATGGTATCCGATATTGATTTTACAAGTGTAGTCGATTTATTTTTGCTTTCAGCGGAAGAAATTGTGTTGTCTTTTTGATTATTGGCGGGAATCGATTTCGTTTTTTTAGATATATCTTGTGAATATATTTTGCAAGATCCTATTGTTAGGAAAATTGATAATAAAACGATATTAAATAAGTTTGTATTCAAAGGTTTTAATGCTATTTTTGTAAAAATATGGCTTGTTTTTTGATGTGTCAAACTTACATATAAATTTTGGCAAAAATAGTCAAATATTACATTATAGCCTTAGTGTTTTAATTAAATTAACTTTTAGATCTATGTATATTTTAAATAAAATCAAACTCCTATTTACTTTTCTATTTGCTTTTGTTTCGTTTCTTACCTTCAGTCAATCCAGTGTTTTTAGGGTTGCCTTAGATGCGGGTCACGGAGATCATGATTTTGGTGCAAACTACAGTGGTCGTGTTGAAAAAAATATCAACTTGGCTTTGGTACTGAAAGTTGGAAAATTATTAGAAGCAAATCCCAAAATTGATGTCATTTACACTCGAAAAACGGATGTTTTCATAGGGTTAGAAGAGAGAGCCAGTATTGCCAATCGGGCTGATGCTAATATTTTTGTTTCAATACATTGCAATGCCAACAAGAATACCGCAGCTTTCGGAACGGAAACTTATGTTATGGGGATGAGTAAAGTAGCTTCTAATCTTGAAGCTGCGAAAAAGGAAAACTCTGTAATTACTTTAGAGAAAGATTATAAAGAAAAATATGAAGGATTTGATCCAAATTCTCCCGAAACTATGATTGGAATGACTTTAATGCAGGAAGAATATTTAGAATATAGTATTTCCTTAGCTAGTAAAATTGAAGATAGATTTGCTGATTTAGGAAAAGAAATCAGACACGGTGGAGTAAAACAAGCTCCATTTATGGTGCTCCACAAGGCCTATATGCCAAGAGTTTTAGTTGAAACAGGATTTATTTCAAATCCTATTGAAGGAAACTTATTAAACTCTGAAGAAGGACAAAACGAAATTGCCCAAGCCATTGCAGATGCCATAGTCAGTTACAAAAGAGAATATTTTGGTGCCGACACGACTGATAATACTCGAGAAAGGACGATAAAAAAAATAATCGAAAAATCGGTAAAAGACACTGCATCAATAATTGAAAAAAAGCCGGTAATAAATAAAGATACTGCCGATGCTATTTTTAAAGTTCAATTGTCAGCAAGTGTAAAAAAAGTTGAATTGATTTCAAGTAATTTTAAAGGTTTGAAAGACATTACCATGGCTTCAGAAGGCAAATATTATAAATATATGTATGGCGAAACTACTAATTATGAAGATGCTAAGAAATTATTGCAGGAAGCAAAATCCAAAGGATATGATTCAGCCTATTTAATTGCTTTTAAAAATGGCGAAATGATTAGCGTACAAGACGCAATCAAATAAATTATTAACTTCAAGTTTAATTTATTTATATTAAATTTGCCTAAAATTTTATACTTTGAAATTAACACGAGAAATTAAAACCGCCATCCTTGTCATTTCGACAATTTTACTTTTTATTTGGGGATACAGTTATTTGAAAGGTAGAGACCTTTTAGATAAATACAAAACATTTTATGTTCAATATGACAACGTTGAAGGATTGTCTCCATCCGCGTCAGTTACCATAAATGGTTTAATTGTTGGAAAAGTAACCAAAATTTCTTTGGACAAAAACAACGGAAAACTTATGGTTCAATTACAACTTAAAACGGATTTTCCTATTTCTAAAACCAGTACAGCGGTGATTTACAAACCCGGTTTTATCGATGGAAAACAAATTGCAATACATCCTAACCTTGCCGACAAATCCGAATGTGCCGATGGACAAATCTTAGTTGGATTTTCCGAATTAGATTTAACTGAAGCCTTAAAAAAACAATTGGTTCCGCTGCAGGCAAAATTCGAAAAAGTGATGCTTAATGCCGACAATTTATTGACAGGAATAAACAATGTTTTAGACAATAAAGGGCAACAAGATTTAAAGAAAAGTTTAGCAGAATTGAGTCAAACTATGGAGCAATTTCACAAAGCTTCTTCGAGTATCAATACCATTCTTGACGACAATAAAGGACAAATAAAAGGAGTTGTTACCAATCTGAATAAGGTTTCTAGTAATTTTTCTAAAATTTCTGATTCCTTAGACAAAGCCGATTTAGGAAAAACAGTCGTAAATCTTCAAAAAACCTTGGAAAAAGTGGATACAATGATGGCAAATCTTCAACAAGGCAAAGGCACGATGGGGAAACTTATCAATGATGAAGCTTTGTATAATAATTTAGAAAAAACTTCAAAAGAACTAGAATTATTGTTAGAAGACGTCAGACTTCACCCAACCCGTTATGTAAATGTATCCGTTTTCGGAAAGAAAAATAAACCTTACGTTGCCCCGGTAAAAGATACCATTTTAAAATAAAAACTAGCAAGTATGGAATATTTAGATGCTGTTTTGTTTGCAATTCTTCTGATAATAGGATTTGGTTATTTTTTTAATAACATAAAAAAAATCACCAGAAACATAAATCTTGGAACCGCCATAAATCGCAGTGACAATCCCAAAGCCCGTTGGACAAATATGGCGATGATTGCTTTGGGACAATCCAAAATGGTAAAAAGACCTGTGGCGGGAATACTTCATATCATTGTTTACGCAGGATTCATTATCATTAATATCGAATTAATAGAGATTATTATTGATGGTTTGTTTGGAACTCATAGAATTTTTGCCTTCCTAGGAACTTTCTATAATGTGTTAATTGCTTCTTTCGAAATACTGGCTTTATTGGTTTTAGTTGCCGTTTTTGCTTTTTGGACAAGAAGAAACATCATTAAACTAAAACGATTCATTCATAAAGATTTAAGCGGTTTCCCCAAAAAAGATGCCAATTATATCCTTTATTTTGAAGTCGTGTTAATGTCATTATTTCTATTAATGAATGCTTCTGATTTGCATTTGCAAAACATTCCCGGAGGTTTTTCGCATTTCATCCAAGCAGGTTCTTTTCCAATAAGTCAATTTTTAGAACCTTTATTCAATGGCGTTTCCAACGAATTAGTAATGCTTCTAAACGAATTATTTTGGTGGTTGCACATTATTGGGATTTTGGTATTTATGAATTATTTGTATTATTCAAAACACCTTCATATTCTGTTGGCTTTCCCTAATACCTATTTTGCAGATTTGAATCCAAAAGGGCAACTCTCTAATTTAGAATCTGTAACCAATGAAGTAAAATTGATGATGGATCCCAACGCTGATCCGTACGCCACGCCGGTTGTCGATGAAAATGCCTTGCCGAGTAAATTTGGCGCAAGCGATATTCAGGATTTGAATTGGGTGCAGTTATTGAATGCCTACACTTGTACCGAATGTGGTCGTTGTACATCGTCTTGTCCTGCTAACCTAACAGGAAAAAAATTGTCTCCACGCAAAATTATGATGGATACCCGAGACAGAATAGAGGAAGTGGGGAAAAATATCGATGCTAATAAAGGAATTTTCGTTCCAGACAACAAATCATTACTCAACGATTACATCACACCCGAAGAATTGTGGGCTTGTACCTCCTGCAATGCTTGCGTCGAAGAATGTCCGGTAAATATCAGTCCGCTTTCTATTATTATCGATTTGCGTCGTTATTTGGTTATGGAGCAAAGCGCTGCGCCAACTTCATTGAACGCAATGATGACCAATATCGAAAACAATGGAGCGCCTTGGCAATACAACCAGCAAGATAGATTGAATTGGAAAAACGAAATATAGTTTAAAAGTTTAAAAGTTTAATCGGTTAATCGGTTAAACGTTTAACCAATTAACCAATTAAACAAAAAGAGTATGTCAGAAGTTTTAGTAGTGCCAACAATGGCCGAAATGTTATCTCAAGGCAAACAACCTGAAGTATTGTTTTGGGTAGGTTGTGCAGGAAGTTTTGATGATAGAGCAAAAAAAATCACAAAGGCATTTGTCCGAATTTTGAATCGTTCCAATGTTTCCTTTGCAGTTCTCGGTACCGAAGAAAGTTGTTCAGGCGATCCCGCAAAAAGAGCTGGAAACGAGTTTTTATTTCAAATGCAAGCAATGACTAATATTGAAGTACTTAATGGCTACGAAATAAAAAAAATCGTAACCGCTTGCCCACATTGTTTTAATACTTTGAAAAATGAATACCCTGAATTGGGCGGAAAATATGAGGTTCTTCACCACACCGAATTTCTAAAATCCTTGCTCGACGATGGAAGATTAACCATCGAAGGTGGGCAATTCAAAGGAAAAAGAATTACATTTCACGACCCTTGTTATCTGGGAAGAGCCAATAATGTCTATGAAGCTCCAAGAGATTTAATCAAAAAACTGGATGCCGAATTGGTCGAAATGAAACGTTCTCGTGCCAATGGATTATGTTGTGGAGCTGGCGGAGCACAAATGTTTAAAGATGCAGAACCCGGCAACAAAGAAGTAAACCTCGAAAGAACCGAAGATGCTCTTGAAACCAAACCCGATATTATTGCCGCTGGTTGTCCTTTTTGCAACACAATGATGACTGATGGAATCAAAAACAAAGAAAAAGAAGGCGAAGTAAAAGTAATTGACATCGCCGAATTAATTGCCAATGCAATGGATTTGTAATCCTGAATTTAATACTAATTAAGCCGTGAAAAATACCTATAAGATAATAATAATTTTATTTTTTGTACTATTTTCAGGTAATGTTTCTATCTATTCTCAAACTGTAAATGGTAAATTACTAACTGAATTAGACACACAGTACCTACAAATTACTTATAATTATGCTGAATTATTTAATTCAATGATAAATATAAAAATAGATTATGGTCAAGATAGCAAATCAAGGAAAAATGATTTTTTATTAGACGAAAGTGGACAACAAATGCAATTTTATTCTTTTGTAGATGCCTCCAACTTTTTATTTAAAAATGGTTTTGAATATGTAGATGTTAAAACAATCAGAAATGAAAATGTGAATAATGATACATATGTTTATACCTTTAAAAAACAGTCTAACAAATAATTTACAATCTGCTCCTGAAGCTTCGGGACTGCAATCTTAAATATAAAATCAAATGCTTATACCTTTCGAAAATTTACCATTAGAATCCAAAATCTGGATTTATCAATCCAACAGAAAATTTTCGGATGTAGAATTCACCGAAATAGAGGCTGATGTGATTTCCTTTCTTGAAAAATGGGAAGCACATAGCGTTGGTCTTGAATGTTCCTATCAAATGAAATACAATCGATTTATAATAATTGCTGTTAATCAGGATGTGCAAGCAGCGACAGGTTGCTCTATAGATTCTTCGGTGCAATTTATTCAAAAATTGGAGCAAAAATACAATGTCGATTTGCTTGATAAAATGAATGTAACTTTCAAAAATGGTGAACACATTGCTCACAAAACCTTGATTGATTTCAAGAAAATGGCCAAAGAAAAAGCCGTTACCGAAAACACTATCGTTTTCAATAATTTGGTCAACAACATTGAAGAGTATAACGAATCTTGGGAAGTTCCGGCTATGGATAGTTGGCACAGTCGTTTTTTTTAGTATAAAATTTCAGGAACAAGTTTAGTATTTTTTATACGTATTCATCTTTCCTATTCGGGAAATGCTAATTTATTAAGTTTTTTTCATCAAAATATACACATGAAAATAGCAATAGTTTGTTATCCAACTTTTGGCGGTAGTGGCGTAGTGGCTACAGAGTTAGGGCTGGAACTGGCTCGTCGTGGTCACGAAATTCATTTTATTACGTACAGTCAGCCTGTTCGTTTGGCATTGCTGAATCCAAATGTGCATTATCACGAAGTGAACGTTCCGGAATATCCTTTGTTTCATTTTCAACCATATGAATTGGCTTTGTCAAGCAAATTAGTCGATATGGTTAAACTGCATAAAATAGAAGTATTGCACGTTCATTATGCTATTCCACACGCTTATGCAGGTTATATGGCCAAGCAAATGCTTAAAGACGAAGGCATCAACCTCCCAATGATTACTACACTTCACGGAACCGATATTACCTTGGTAGGAAACCATCCTTTCTATAAAACTGCGGTAACTTTTAGTATCAACAAATCTGATTTTGTGACTTCGGTTTCCCAAAGTTTGAAAGAAGACACACTGAAGTTATTCAATATTAAAAATGAAATTCAGGTAATTCCCAATTTTATCGAATTGGATAAAAACACCATCGATCCTAGTATTTCTTGCCGGCGATCAGTTATGGCTAATGAAAACGAAAGGATAATTACACACATTAGTAATTTTAGAAAAGTAAAGCGAATCCCTGATATTATTAAAATATTTGATAAGATTCAACAACAAATTCCTGCCAAATTGATGATGGTTGGTGATGGTCCAGAGAAAGAAAAAGCAGAGTATTTATGTCAGGAATTGGGAATTCAAGACAAAGTGATTTTCTTCGGAAACAGTAATGAAATTGACAAAATATTGAGTTATACCGATTTGTTTTTGCTGCCCTCGGAAACCGAAAGTTTTGGTCTTGCCGCTCTCGAAGCAATGGCTTGGGGTGTTCCTGTAATTTCCAGCAATTCTGGAGGTTTGCCCGAAGTGAATTTTGAAGGCATTTCAGGTTATTTGAGTAATACAGGAAATACGGATGAAATGGCCGAAAATGCTTTGAAAATATTGAAAGACGATGCTACATTGAATAAATTTAAAGAAAATGCGTTATCAGTTGCAAAGCAATTTGATATTGAAAATATTCTACCCGTTTATGAAGAACTGTATCTTAAAGCCATAAATAAATTTTTATGAAAAAAGGACTTTTGTTAATTCTCACTTTGATTTTGGTTTCTTGTGGAGCATCCTCTTCCAAAAAATCAGTATCGAATTCCTTATATGAGGTTTTGACGCAACAAACGGACGGAGGAGCCAGTATTCGCTTTTTTGAGATTCTATCTGAAGAAAACGAAATCGCAATGCTGCAAAACGATGAAAAATTAAAAGACAAAATCAAACCAAACGATATTCAAACTTCAAATTTTGTAGTTTTAAATATGGGTGAAAAAACTTCTGGAGGAAATAAAATTGGGATTGAATCTGTTGTAGAAACTGAAAAAAATATAATTATTACTATTAAAGAAACTGCGCCAGAAAAGAATGCAATGGTTACAGAAGAAATTACAACTCCCTATTGTGTAGTCAAAATAAATTCTAAAAAAGAAATTATCATCAAATAAAAAAGGGTTTCAGGAATGTGCTGAAACCCATTTTTGTTGGCTATAAACGGTATTTTCTAAAAAACATATCTAGCATTAAAACCAAAACCTCCTGCATGAAAATCGGTTTCTTCAACCACCCATAATGTAGGTCTCCAATCTAAACCCAATACAATTGGAACTTCTTCAAAACGATATTCTAAACCAATTTCGCCACTAGCTCCTAAGAAAAAATTGTCATTAATTACCATTGATGGACCAACTCCAACATACCATTTTAGAGCTTCACCATCTACGGGTTTGTAAAGAAAGTCCCAAAGAGCTTCAACTCCAACACCGCCGTCTCCAAAAGAAATATCGGCGTGAACTCTGCTAAATTTTCCAAGTGCGAAAACGCCATCAACTGCTGCGCTTCCGCCAGCTACATCTCCTAAACGGAAACCAATTTCTTGAGCATTTACAAATTGACTAGCACAAAATAGTGCCAACATTAAAACGATTTTTTTCATAATTTTTTATTTTTTTTGGTTCTACAAATATATAACTTCTGTTAATAAAAAAAATTATACAGCAATTCAAAGTTTTTTTAAGGCTCATTTTTTATCCTTTTATTTAACTCAAAAATTTTAAGTATAAGTAAAAAAAGGTCTAAAAATCAGTGGATTCCAAATTGCTTTTCAAAACTTCGTTCTTTAAACTTTTGAACTTTGAACTAAAATATTATATTTGTTCAAAACTAATTATAATGGCAGGAAATAGCTACGGAACCCTATTTAGAATAACAACATTTGGTGAATCCCACGGAGAGGCTTTAGGCGGAATTATTGACGGATGTCCGTCAGGAATTACAATAGATTTAGAAGCAATTCAAATTGAAATGTCTCGCAGAAAACCGGGGCAATCTGCTATTGTCACTCAACGCAAAGAACCCGATGATGTACAATTCTTATCTGGAATTTTCGAGGGAAAAACTACAGGAACTCCAATTGGATTTATCATTCCAAATACCAATCAAAAATCGGATGACTATTCGCATATAAAAGACAATTACAGACCTAGTCATGCCGATTATGTGTATGAAAAAAAATATGGTATTCGTGATTATCGCGGCGGCGGCAGAAGTTCGGCACGTGAAACGGCTAGTAGAGTAGTGGCTGGAGCGATTGCAAAACAAATGTTGCCAGAAATAAAAATCAATGCTTATGTCTCTTCGGTTGGGCCTATTTTTTTAGAAAAACCATATCAGGATTTAGATTTTTCAAAAATTGAAAGTAATCCTGTTCGTTGCCCAGATGAAAAAATGGCTGCTGAAATGGAAGAGTACATCCGTGTAATTAAAAAGCAAGGAGACACAGTAGGCGGAACCGTAACTTGCGTAATTCAAAATGTTCCAATTGGTTTAGGAGAACCCGTTTTCGATAAATTGCACGCTGAATTGGGAAAAGCAATGCTTTCGATAAATGCTGTAAAAGGATTTGAATTTGGTAGCGGTTTCTGTGGTGCAAAAATGAAAGGGAGCGAACACAATGATTTATACAATCCTGATGGAACCACGAAAACCAATCTTTCGGGAGGAATTCAAGGTGGAATCAGCAACGGAATGGATATTTATTTCCGAGTAGCTTTCAAGCCGGTAGCTACAATTATGCAAAAACAAGAATCTTTAGATAATCAAGGAAATATTGCAGAAATGCAAGGCAAAGGTCGTCACGATCCTTGTGTTGTTCCTCGTGCTGTTCCCATTGTAGAAGCGATGGCTGCCATTGTTCTTGCCGATTTTTATTTGTTAAACAAAACCTATTTATAATAGTTTTGGTGTTTAGTTTGTAATGTTCAGTACGAACTTCAAACGGAATACTATAAACTAAACACTAAAAAAAAATGACCCAAACCGAGACCAAAAAAAAATCTTTTTTAGGAAATCTTACCGTTCAAATTGTTATCGCCATGCTTTTAGGAGCATTTTTAGGCATTTATGTTCATAATAATTATGATATAACTTTTGCCAAAGAATTTAGTGATAAGATAAAAATATTAGCTACTGTTTTTATTCGATTGGTTCAAATGATAATTGCTGTACTGGTATTCAGTACATTGGTGCCTGGAATTGCTAAATTAGGCGATATAAAAACCGTAGGCAGAGTGGGCGGAAAAGCATTAGGTTGGTTTTTTAGTGCTTCTTTTATTTCGCTTTTAATAGGACTGTTTTGGGTTAATGTTTTGAAACCTGGAGTTGGCTTGAATTTATCCAATATTGATTTATCTGCTGCTGCAGAAGTTACAGGAAATACGCAAAGTTTTTCGGCCCAAAATTTTATCGAACACATTATTCCCAAGAGCATTGTTGAAGCAATGGCGAATAATGAAATCATCCAAATTGTAATTTTCTCTATCTTTTTCGGTTTAGCAGCGGCTTCAATTGGCAATTATGCAAAACCGGTAACTCATGCCATAGAAGTATTATCTCATATTGTACTCAAAATGGTAAATTATGTGATGAAATTTGCTCCAATGGGCGTTTTTGGCGCGATTGCTGGCGTTTTTGCGATAAAAGATCTTAACGAATTAGTATTTACTTATATCAAATTTTTCGCTTCGTTTTTGGTCGGAATTGGTTCATTATGGATTTTTCTTTTAGCAATAGGATTTATTTTTCTTGGAAAAAGAATGAAAACATTGTTGAATCATATTGTTGGTCCACTGATTATTGCCTTTAGTACAACAAGTAGTGAAGCGGTTTTTCCAAAATTAACCGAGGAATTAGAACGTTTTGGAATAAAGGATAAAATAGTTGCTTTTATGTTGCCTTTGGGCTATTCTTTCAATTTGGATGGCAGTATGATGTATATGACATTTGCGAGTTTATTCATTGCACAAGCCTACGGAATCGAATTGGATATGGGAACGCAAATGACGATGCTTTTGGTACTAATGCTTACCAGTAAAGGAATTGCAGGAGTTCCAAGAGCCAGTTTAGTAATTGTGGCGGCCACATGTGGGATGTTTAAAATTCCAATTGAAGGTATTGCTTTGATTCTTCCAATCGACCATTTCTGTGATATGTTTAGAAGCGCTACCAATGTTTTAGGAAATGCTTTAGCAACATCCGTAGTAGGAAAATGGGAAGGTGAGGATTCGCAATCTGAATAAATTTCAAGTATTACATCTTATTTTAATGCCGTTCAAAATTTTTGAGCGGTATTTTTTTTTAATTGTATTTCAATTAAAATTATATTTTGAATCATTATATATTAAGGAATAACTTATAAAATCCTCATATTAAATGCTTTTATAATAATTTATAATGTATATTTGAAGTGTTTTTAATTTAGGTATGCAGCAAATCCGTCCTGTTTTATTATTATTTATCTTACTGAATTCTTTTAGTGCTATTTTATTTGCACAAGCCAAAACCCCTTCTAAACTAGAAATTCGAAATACTACAAAACTTGCTGTAAAATATTTGAATTCAGAAAAATTTGAAAAATCATTAGAAACAGCAAGATTGAGTTTGAATTATGCTACAATAAGTAAAGATGATTATCTGATTGCGGCATCGTATAACATTATTGCGGCTAATTTCGATGCTTTGTCGGAATTTGATAAAGCTATTGCCTTTTATAAAAAAGGGTTAATTTATGCTAATAAAACTGAAAATGATACCGTAAAAAATTATTTAAATAATAATTTGGGGAATGTGTACTGTTTTGAAAAAAAAGAGTACAAGAATGGTATCAAATATTATAAAGAAGCCCTTAAATATAGTCAGAAAACTTCGGATACTGCTCAAATTGTTTTCACAAAACTAAATATAACCTGGGCTTATTTTGATATTGGCCAATTTGAAAATGGATTGCCTTATTTACAATATATCAATAAATACCATCCAAAATTTGGTGATAATACAACTATAGTGGTTTTCAACATGTTAAATGGGATGTATAGTAATCACATTGGTGATTATAATGCTGCAGAATCTTATTTTATGACGGCCATAAGTCTTGGTAAAAAATTAGGTGAAAAGAATGATTTAGCTTTTTCCCATCAAGAATATTCCAAACTTTTGCTTAAAGAGGGTGATTATAAAAAGGCTTATGAAAACTTAGTGATTTATGATAAAATTACAAAGGAAATTTATAACGAAGGATTGCTTAAAAAAGCTAATGTGGTTGGGATTAATCTTGAATTAGACGAATACAAAAGAGAAATTGACAGAATTGAAACAGAGAAAGAAGCTCAATTTCAAAGTCTCAGAAAATCACGCATAATAGTAATCTTATTTGTAATTGTATTTTTAGTTTTATTAATGCTTCTATATACGCTCTATAAAAATTATAATTTTAAGAAAAAAGTTAATCACGATCTTACTCTAGCTAATGAAGAATTGCTAATTGCTAAAGATAAAGCCGAAGAAGCTTCTCATGCAAAAACTCAATTTGTATCTACAATTAGTCACGAATTAAGAACTCCTTTGTATGGAGTTATTGGGATAACCAATTTGTTATTAGATGAGCATAAAGAACTCGCAAAAAGTCCTCATTTGAATTCGCTAAAATTTTCGGCTCGTTATTTATTGTCGCTTGTTAATGATATTTTACAAATCAATAAAATTGAAGAAAACAGAATAGTTCTTGAAAGTTTAACCTTCAATCTTTCGGATGAAATTAAATTAGTAAAAAATGCCCTTTCCTTTATTTCACAAAGTCATAAAAATATAATTAGGGTCAAAATAGATTCAGCCATTCCTGAATATCTTATTGGAGACAAGCTGCGATTGGCTCAAATACTTATGAATTTGGTTAGTAATGCATTGAAATTCACCAAAAATGGGGAGGTAATTATTAGTGCCAATTTAGTTAAAGTTGAAAATAATTTGCATCATATTGAATTTCAAATCTCAGATAATGGAGTAGGAATTGAGGCCGCTGACCAAGAGAAAATATTTGAAAAATTCGTGCAACTTGGCCGAAATGACAATGATTATCAAGGAACAGGTTTGGGTTTATCGATAGTGAAGCGATTGTTAGAATTGTTCAATAGTGATATTACTCTCGAAAGTCAGGTTGGTGTTGGTACGACTTTTATATTTACAATTGTTTTTGAAAGTGACCCTGAAAAGACAAACGAAATAATCAATAACATTAGAGTTGATTTAAGTTCAGGTCAAATATTTAAGGTTTTGGTAGTTGAAGACAATAAAATCAATCAAACCATTACGAAGAAAATTATTGAAAAAAATAATTGTAGCTGCTTTATCGTTGATGATGGGTATCAAGCTTTGGATGTTCTGGAAAAAGATGTTTTCGATGTTATTCTGATGGATATCAATATGCCTCTAATTAGTGGTTTCGAAACCACAAGAAAAATTCGTCTAAAAGGAATTCAAACTCCTATTATCGCATTGACTGCTTTCGCCAAAGACGAAATCACTGAAGAAGCCATTGATGCTGGTATGAATGATATTATGATAAAACCTTTTGAGCCATTAAAGTTATTTCAGGTAATTAATGATCAAATAAAAAAAGCAAAAAACGCTGTCTATTGACAGCGTTTTTTGTTGTAATGAAAGAAAATAATTTATTTAATTGGAATTGATTTCAGCGTTCTTTTTTTGACACCATCTTTTTTACCTACTACAACGTGAAGAATTCCATCTTTATAATTGGCTTCAATTTTGTTTTCATCTATTGTATCGGGTAAGCTGAAGGTTCTGCTGAAAGATTGATAATTAAACTCTCTTCGAATGAAATTTTCTTTCTTGCTAACTTCTTCTTTTTTCTCTTCTTTTTCTGAAGAAATCATTAGAATATCATTGTCGATTTCTACTTTGAAATCTTCTCTTTTCATTCCCGGAGCTGCTAATTCTACTTCAATTTTAGTATCAGTTTCTTTCAAATTTACAGAAGGCAAATTACTACCCAAAGCTGCAAAGTTTCTGTCGGTCCAATCAAATAAATCTTTTGTTATAAAATCATCAAAAAAATTGTTGATTGATTTGTTTTCCAATGACGGAAATAAACCGTCTTTTTTAACTAAAGTTTTCATAATATTGAATTTAAATGGTTTTAAAATTTATATACCTAAAGTTAGTAATTATTTAAAATAATTATCTTCAAAATAACAAATTTTTAACACTCAAATAATTGACAATAAGAAACTTACTAATAATATTTAACAAAAAAAGCACCTTTTAATTTGTTGCCAAAAGGTGCTTTTTAAGACTTTAATAATTAGAAAATATTCAATTTAATACCAGCGTTTTTTATTTTGTTTCGATGCATTCGATTTTCTTGATTTGTGCGCACCGCCGCTTCGGTTGGAGTTATTTGGTTTTGTAGATCCTCCGGGAGCTGTTTCAGGATTTCCCGAATGCCAAAGATAAGGATGATCACTTATCGTTTTTACATCTACTTTTATAAGTTTTTGGATGTCTTTCCAATATTGATGTTCGTCTTTACTGCAAAAAGAAATTGCAATTCCTTCATTTCCGGCACGACCAGTTCTTCCAATTCTGTGCACGTAAGTTTCTGGAATGTTAGGTAAATCAAAATTGATAACATAAGGCAATTGGTCTATATCGATACCACGAGCCGCAATATCGGTGGCTACAAGAACGCCCACTTCTTTGTTCTTGAAAGCATCTAAAACACGTTGTCTGGCATTTTGTGATTTGTCTCCATGAATGGCTTCGGCAGCAATATCTTTTTTGCGCAAGGCTTTTACCACATTGTCAGCGCCGTGTTTGGTTCTAGAAAAAACTAAAACATCCGACAAGTTTTGATTTTTTATCAAATGATACAATAAATTTCTTTTTTCGCCTTTTTCGACAAAATAAACGTGCTGTTCCACATTTTCAGCTGTGGATGAAACGGGTGAAACTTCTACTTTTTCTGGATCTTTTAAGAACATTTCAGCTAATTCCCGGATAGCGATTGGCATTGTTGCTGAAAATAATAAGGTCTGCCTGTTTTTTGGCGTAAGCTTTACTATTTTCTTGACATCATTTATAAAACCCATATCCAACATTTGGTCGGCTTCGTCAAGGACTAAAGTGTGCAAATTATCCAAATCGATGAAACCTTGTTTGTGTAAATCAAGTAATCTTCCCGGTGTTGCCACCAATACATCGATTCCTTTGCGAAGCGCATCTACCTGAGGAACTTGTGAAACTCCTCCAAAAATGGTCAGTTGCACTAGGTTGGTGTATTTGCCGTACGTATCAAAGCTTTGTCCAATCTGAACCGCTAATTCTCTCGTTGGTGTGACAATTAATGCCCGAATTTCTTTGGCTTTTTTGGATGAACCTACAATTCGGTGCAATTGATGTATAATCGGAATGGCAAATGCTGCCGTTTTTCCTGTTCCTGTTTGTGCGCAGCCTATTAAATCTCGTCCTGCCAGAACGAGCGGAATTGATTGTTCTTGAATAGGAGTGGGTTGTGTGTAGCCTTCTTCAAATACGGCTCTTTGTATACTTTTTGAAAGTGATAAATCTTCGAATAACATATTATTTTTGTATTAAATACCCAGAATTTTTTTCTTAGATAATTTTCGCAAAGATAGGCTTATTATTTTTTATGGAAATTCACTATTGATTCTTAGTCAATATCCTTAAGATGCAAGATTTATTCCACTTCGATATTATTGTTAGATTTTATAAAATCAGTGACCAAATATCCTATGAGTTTCCCAATTAAATGATTGTTTTTTTCATAACATAAATCAGGAGCGCCTTCGCAAATATGAAGATAAGCCGCATTTCTGTTTTTACCAAAAAAAGTAACAAACTGACGCAGTTCTTCAACAGAAAAACCGCTCAAAGTCATTGCGCTGCTGGCAATATTGGGAATCGCATCTAAATCAATTTCGACGCCGTAAAAGTCATTTTGAATGAATTGTGCGGCTTGAATAAGTTCTTGATTGAAGTTTTTTTCCTTTCGAATATTGATACTATCGTACGTGTTATAACGGACTCTATCTTCAATTTTTTTGATAATATCTAAAACACTTTTGGAAGTATAATTTTCGTGTAAACCAAAAATGAAATATTTTTTCAGAAAGCCTTCTTCATAAGCATAAGAGAAGCCATTTCCGCTATGTCGTCCTTCTAGAATTCTAAAATCAGAATGGGCATCAAAATTAACAGCATTAATGGGTTTTCCTTTGGCAAGAGCAGTTCCTTTTATATTTCCGTACGAATTATTGTGACCGCCACCAATTACAATGGGAGTTTTGCCTGCTTTTATGATATTAAAAATAATATGTGAAACATCTTTATCAATTTTTTCAACAAGCTGACTCAATTTTGACCGATCATCAATATCATTAAAATCTAAATGTTCCACTTCTTTCATCTCTTCACAGACATTCAATCGTCCTAAAACTAATATTTGGCTGCCTTTACAGAATCGATTGTGTTGAATGTTAGCAATACTCGCTATTGCACATTCCCAAGCCGATGCTGCTCCGGGTCTTCCAAAATTAGCTCTAACCCCTATGTCTTCTGGAATTCCGAACAGTACATATTTTGCTTCGCAGGTTTTTAAAAACTGAGCAATGTCCATCCCTTTCGGAATAGTCAACATCTTTTCCCCAAATTTTATTTCACCACTACGGTGGTTTGTAACTTTTGCAAGGTCGTTTATCGTGAACGGTATTAGTTTTTCCATATGAATTTAAATCCCCCCAAATATAATATAAATGTTTAAAATCCGTTATTAACTCATATTATATTATTAAATTTGTCTAATTAATTACTAATTTCTACCACTAAAAGTAAACAAAATGGAAGATCAACAAAACAATTCGAACTCAAGTCTAAAGATTATTATTGGTGTTTTAGCTGTCCTTTTGATAGGAAGTTTATTTTATATCTACAAGATTTCATCCGATGCAACTCAAGTGCAAACGGAATTAAAAACCACTATGACTGAAAAAGAATCAGTTATGAAGGATTTGCAAGAATTAAAAGCAACCTATGATGCTGCAATTGCCGAAAATACTTCAATGTCTGAAGAATTGGTTAAAGAAAGAGACAAAGTTGTGAATTTAATTAACGATGTAGAGAAATCTAAAGGGAGTTTGTCTAAATACAAAAATGAAATATCGAAATTACAAAGTAATATGAAAGTTTTAATAGCTGAAAATGATGGCTTGAAAAAACAAAATACTACTTTAACAATACAACGTGATAGTACAGTAGTTGTTTTAGGAGAATCTAAAAAATACAACGAAGTTTTAGTTGGACAAAATGAAGAGTTATCAAAAACTGTTGAAAAAGGGTCTAAACTGTCTGTATTAAATATGCAAACTGCGGCTTACAAAATTAGAAGTTCTGGAAAACAAGTAGCCACAGATAAAGCGGGTAGAGCTGATGTTCTAAAAATTAGCTTCACAATTGCCGAAAATCAAATAGCAAAATCTGGAGATAAAGAATATTATGTTCAAGTTATTGACAGCAAGAATAATGTTCTTGGTGACAAACAAACCGTAAATTTTGATGAGAAAACATTAACGTACAGTTTCATTTCTAAAGTGAAATACGAAAATAAAACAGTTCAAGTTTCTGAAGATTTACCAGGAAAAGACTTTGCAAAAGGAACGTATTTCGTAAATGTTTTCGACAAAAGCGAATTGGTTTCTAAAACAAGTTTTACTTTGAAGTAAAAACTTTCAAGACTACAATTTTAAGAGGAGCATTTTTGTTCCTCTTTTTTTATGTAAAAATTTTGCCTTCAATAATTACGGTATCAATCAGGTTGCTGCCATAAGCATAGGGCAATTGATAATAAGAAGAAATAGGTTTTGTGATAATAAGATTGGCTTTTTTGCCAATGGTGATGCTTCCGTGGGTTTCTGAAATTCCCATCGCATAAGCTCCATTTATCGTTGCGGCGTTTATGGCTTCTTCGGGAGTCATTTTCATTTGGATGCAAGCAGTAGAAACTACAAAATTCATATTGCCAGACGGAGTTGTTCCGGGATTAAAATCGGTAGCGAGTGCCAATGGTAATCCTTTTGCCATCATTTCACGAGCAGGAGTATAAGGAATTCTCAAGAAAAAGGAGCAAGAGGGTAGGGCTACCGGCATTGTTTCATAATTCTTTAAAGCTTCAATATCCTGTGGATTCATAATTTCCAGATGATCTACAGACAGCGCTTTGTATTTAATTCCTGCTTGGATTCCGCCAATTGAGTTGAATTGATTCACGTGAATTTTTGGTTTTAAACCAAAACGAATTCCCGCTTCCATAATTTGTTCAGTTTCAGCAACAGTAAAATAACCTTTTTCGCAAAATACATCTATAAAGTCAGCCAAATTATATTTTGCGATTTCAGGAAGCATTTCATTGATGATTAAATCAATATAACTTTGTCGATTTTCCTTATATTCTAATGGTAAAGCGTGTGCACCAAGAAAAGTGGCTTTTATGGTTATAGGATAATTTTGTGCTAATCGACTAATTACTCTTAACATTTTCAATTCTCCCTCGACAGTAAGTCCGTAACCCGACTTTATTTCGACCGCACCAGTTCCCAATCGCATCACTTCTTCAAGACGAAGTTTCGATTGGTTGTAAATTTCATCTTCGGAAGCTTCGTTGAGTATTTTGGCAGAATTTAATATTCCACCACCACGTTTGGCAATTTCTTCATAAGAAAGTCCGTTGATTCTATCAACAAATTCACGCTCTCGATTGCCTGCATAAACGATGTGTGTATGAGAATCACACCAACTTGGAAGCGCTATTTTTCCATCAACATCGATACATTTTTCAGGATTTATATCTTCAGGTAAATCATCCATTGAACCAAAATCGGCAATCAAATCATTTTCAATGACCAAATAAGCATTTTTAATTGATGGAAGAACCGCCATTTCACTACCTGAAACCTTCAAAATCGAGGAATCCCGAACTTGAAGCAATTCTTTGATGTTGATGAGTAGCGTTTTCATTTAGAGTGAAATTATTCCGAAACTTTGATTTCGAACATTTTATTCCAGTTTTTTCCAGTTACAAAAATGGTTTTAGTTTTGGGGTTATAGGCAATTCCGTTTAGCACATCAGTATCAGGAAGTTTAGTAATTTTCTTTTCCAAGTCGGCCAGATTTATTATTCCTTCGACAGCTCCTGTTTTAGGATTGATAACAGCAATAGCATCTTTTTGATATACATTTCCGTAGATTTTTCCATCAATCCACTCTAGTTCATTGACTGCTGGAACTTTTGAATCCAAAGAATAAACATTAATATAATTCAATTCTTTAAAAGTTGTGGGATCTAATATATGGATTGTTTCTGAACTATCGGTCATATACAAAACGGTGCCATCGCTTGTTAATCCCCAACCTTCCATTTGTTTGGGATATTGAAATGTTTTTTCTTTTTTGAAAGTATCTGCATTATAAACATAACCCTCATTGTTTTGCCAAGTCAATTGAAAGACTTTATTGTTAAGTATTGTGATTCCTTCGCCAAAAAATTGTTCCGCTAATTCCACTTTTTTATACACTTTTCCACTTTTATAATCGGTTTTTCTTAAACTTGAAATTCCTCTTTTTCCAGTAGCTCCTTGACCGTTTCCTGTTCCTTCATAAAGCGTGTCACGGTAAAATTCTAATCCTTGGGTGTAGGCTTCAATATCGTGTGGATAGGTGTTTACAATCGTGTATTTTAATAGTTTTGGTTTAACATTCGAAACTAATTCTATTTTCATCGTGGCTTCAGAATAATCGTCATCAAAATAGACCACCGCTTTCAGGTTTTGATTTCCAAATTTTTGGTCTTTTAAATTGAAAACTAGTTTTTCAAGACCTTTTTTAGAGCCAATTTTTTTATCGTTATTATAGTAAATTACGCTATCAACTTCTTTTTCACTAGGGTTTAAAATTCCTAATTCTAATACTTCTTGTATCTGATATTGTTCCTTATATTTCGAATCATCGAAAGTAAATAAAGTATTTTCACCTTTTTTTGCACCTCCGCAATTCGCTAAAGTGATTCCTAATAAAATGATAAATAGGAAGTTATAATTTTTCATAAATTTTATTTTTGATGATGCAATATACAACGATATTTTATAGGTGCAAAGCCCTTGTAAAAATATAAAATAGATTGTATATTTGCACCGGCAAGTCCTACACGACCAGCTCCTGCAAAATCCCCCAGGATGGGAACATAGCAAGGGTACGTGGTTGAGCGGTGCGATGTAGGTCGCTTGCCATTTTTTTATTTTATACAAAAAGTAGTCTTCCTTAGGGAAGATTTTTTTATTTTTACCCAAATCTAAATTCAAAAAATGAACAAGGTAGTTCTAATTACAGGCGGTTCTTCAGGAATAGGGAAGTCCATTGGCGAGTTTTTGCATCATAAAGGTTTTATAGTTTATGGAACCAGCAGAAATCCTGAAAGAATTCTTAACTCACTATTTCCTTTGGTCGCTCTAGACGTTCGAAATTCAGACACGATTCATACGGCTGTGGCCAAAATTATTGCCGCTTCCGGTCGATTGGATATCGTTATTAATAATGCTGGTGTTGGAATTACGGGGCCGATTGAGGAGATTCCGACAGCAGAAATCAAGAATAATTTTGAGACTAATTTATTTGGACCGATTGAAGTGATGAAAGCCGTTTTGCCACAAATGCGTTCTCAGAAATCAGGATTAATAATCAATATCACTTCTATTGCTGGTTATATGGGTTTGCCGTATCGGGGTATTTATTCGGCTTCTAAAGGAGCATTGGAATTAATCACCGAAGCTTTGCGAATGGAAGTTCAATCTTTTGGAATCCAGATCACCAATGTGGCTCCAGGCGATTTTGCTACGAATATTGCTTCGGGACGTTTTCATGCGCCTTTAATAAAGGATTCAGCTTACGAAATTCCGTACGGAAATACTTTGAAATTGATGGACGAACACTTAGATAGTGGCAGTAATCCGAATGAAATGGCGGAAGCAGTTTATAAAATTATTCAAAATCCAAACCCACGAATTCATTATAAGGTAGGTGCTTTTATGCAAAAATTCTCGATTGTTTTGAAGCGAATTCTTCCTGATAAAGTCTATGAAAAAATGCTAATGAATCATTATAAGTTGTAAATTGGCACCGATTTTTGCGTGAGATTTGAGATTAAGAGTAGAACAGCCAGTGGCTGTAAGGTATTTTACTTTTGCGTGAGGGATTGAAGTGAAAATCCTTTTATTTTTTTCTTAAAAAATAAAAGATTGCAACGGAAAGCCCGACCCTTGGGTCACGCCCAAAATAATCAGAAAACATAAATAAACACAATTATATGAAATTTTTTATTGACACAGCGAATTTAGCTCAGATTAAAGAAGCACAAGCATTAGGCGTTTTGGATGGAGTTACTACCAATCCAACATTGATGGCGAAGGAAGGAATTACTGGAAAAAACAATATTTTGAAGCATTATGTTGACATTTGTAACCTTGTAGATGGGGATGTAAGTGCCGAAGTAAACGCTTTGGATTTTGAAGGAATGGTAAGAGAAGGAGAAGAATTAGTTGATTTACACGAACAAATTGTGGTGAAATTGCCAATGACCAAAGAAGGTGTTATGGCTGCCAAATATTTTTCGGATAAAGGAATCAGAACGAATGTAACTTTAGTATTTTCAGCAGGTCAGGCTTTATTGGCTGCCAAAGCTGGTGCTACTTATGTTTCTCCGTTTATTGGTCGTTTAGACGATGTTTCTACAGACGGATTGGCTCTTATTGAAGAGATTAGATTGATTTATGACAATTACGGGTACGAAACTCAAATTCTGGCCGCTTCGGTTCGTCATACGATGCACATTGTAAATTGTGCCAAAATTGGTGCTGATGTGATTACCGGACCACTTTCGGCTATTTACGGCTTGTTGAAACACCCGTTGACGGATATAGGATTGGCACAGTTTGTTGCTGATTTTGAAAAAGGAAATAAATAAAAACTGAATAACAAATGAGAAAACTAGCAGTATCATTAGCATTCTTAATAACAAGCTTTATTATAAATGCCCAAGAAGCAAAAATAGTAACAACGGTTAATCAAGCTGGCGATGTGGCAAGTTTTGATTTGGATTGTACAGTGAAATTTCCAACTTTAGCTAAAGGATTAAAATACAATATCACCCGACACGAGTTTAAAGGTTCGGAGTTGAAAAACACCTATCACTTAATGTTGGTTATGGATGGTTTTTATACTACTGCATTAAATAATAAAATGACTATTTCGGCTGTTTTTAGTGATGGAACAAAAGTTTCTGAAATTGAAACGATTGAAGATGATGGCTATTTTGACGGGGCTTGTACACTCAAAATGAACAGTCCCCCAGAATTAGCGCTGAAATTGGATTTGAAGCAGATTACTGTCGCTACAGGAATTAAAGAAGTGATTTATACTATTTCTGCCCAAAAAAGTGCAGAGTTTAAAAAGAATTTACAGAACATTGTTAGTGCTAAATAATTTGCATGTATTCTTAATCTCGTTACCTCATTAACTTAATATTGAAACCCACTAAATGTTGCATTTAGTGGGTTTTTTTATAGTAAAATTGTCATCAATTTGATTAACTCGAAGTCTGCTAAATATGATATTTATCATTTTTATTGCAATAGATAATCTATATCTTTGAGAATAATAAAATTATGATAGAGTAATCATATGTAAATTTATTGATATGGCAAAAGTAAAAGGAGCTATAGTTGTAGATACCCAAGTTTGCAAAGGCTGTGAAGTTTGTATTCCTGTCTGCCAGGAAAATGTGATTGGCATGTCAAATGACGTCAACAGAAAAGGCTATCATTATGCCTATATGAAAAACCCTGAAGCTTGTAACGGTTGCACTAATTGCGGTACTGTTTGTCCTGACAGGGCCATCACAGTTTATCGCGTGAAAGTTACAACATAACCATTTATACCTTTAAAATAATGTCTGAATTAAAATTGATGAAAGGAAACGAAGCATTAGCCGAAGCTGCAATTAGAGCAGGCGTTGATGCGTATTTTGGTTATCCAATTACTCCACAAACAGAAATTATTGAATATTTAATGACCGAACGTCCTGAAAACAGAACTGGTATGGTTGTTTTACAAGCCGAAAGCGAAATAGCAGCTATCAACATGGTTTATGGAGCGGCAAGTACTGGTAAAAAAGCATTAACCTCGTCTTCAAGCCCAGGAATTTCTTTGAAATTGGAAGGAATTTCTTATTTGGCTGGAGCCGAATTGCCCGCCGTAATCGTAAATGTGGTTCGTGGTGGACCTGGTTTAGGAACGATACAACCTTCGCAAGCCGATTATTTTCAATCCGTAAAAGGAGGAGGACACGGCGATTATAAACTGTATGTTTTAGCACCAGCATCGGTTCAGGAAATGGCCGATTTTGTTGAAGATGCTTTTGATATAGCCTTTAAATATCGTGCTCCAGTGTTGATCCTTTCCGATGGATTAATTGGTCAAATGATGGAAAAAGTGGTTTTAAAGGACCAAAAACCGAGATTAACCGATGCAGAATTAATCGAAAAATACGGAGATTGGGCAGTGACTGGCAGAAAAGGGAGAGAACGCAATATTATTACCTCTCTCGATTTGCAATCCGAAAAAATGGAAGCCAGAGTGCACAGATTGCAAAAGAAATACGCGCAAATGGAGAAAGAAGATTTGCGATTTGAAAAAATAAATTGTGAAGATGCTGAATACCTTTTAGTGGCTTATGGTTCAAGTGCTAGGATTTCACAAAAAGCAGTTGAATTGGCAAGAGCCAAAGGAATAAAAGTGGGTTTATTGCGACCAATAACATTATTCCCTTTTCCAAAACAAGAATTATTCGAATTGGCTGACCAAGTCAAAGGAATTCTAAGTGTAGAACTCAATGCAGGTCAAATGGTAGAAGATGTAAGACTTTCGGTTGAACACAAAGTGCCAGTAGAACACTTTGGAAGAACAGGAGGAATTATTCATACTCCCGAAGAAATTGTAGCAGCTTTAGAACAAAAAATCATCAACAATGGAAGTTTTAGACATTATAAAACCAGAGAATCAAGTATTCTGTAAATCACAATTAATGACAGGAAATGCCTTGTCGTATTGTCCGGGTTGCGGTCACGGAACGGCCAATAATTTAATTATGGAAGTCATTGATGAAATGGGTATTTCAGAGGATACCATTGGCATTGCGCCTGTTGGTTGTTCTGTTCTGGCATATGATTTTATGAATATCGATATGATTCAAGCGGCACATGGGCGAGCGCCTGCTGTCGCTACATCGGTCGTAAGAACCTGGCCGGAAAAATATGTTTTTACCTATCAAGGTGATGGTGATTTAGCTGCTATTGGAACTGCCGAAACGATTCACGCTTGCAACAGAGGCGAAAATATGGTCATCTTTTTTATCAATAATGGTATTTACGGAATGACTGGAGGACAAATGGCACCAACCACTCTTGAAGGGATGAAATCTTCGACTTCACCTTATGGAAGAGAAATCGCTTCAATGGGTTCGCCCTTAAAAATAACCGAATTAATTGCGAATCTTCCCGGAGTTTATTCGGTAAGTCGCCACGCTCTTCATACTCATAAACACGTTCGAAAAGCCAAAATAGCGATCAAACAAGCATTCGAAAACACTAGATTGAAAAAAGGACTCTCCTTTATCGAAATCCTTTCTAATTGTAATTCGGGATGGAAAATGACTCCTAATGAAGCTAATGATTGGATGGTTGAAAATATGTTTCCTTATTTCCCTCTTGGGGATATAAAAGTGGAGGGTAAATTAAAAGTATAAATCATGACTGAAGAAATAATTATCGCAGGTTTTGGTGGGCAAGGAGTATTGTCAATGGGAAAAATTTTGGCCTATTCTGGAATAATGCAAGATCAGGAAGTGAGTTGGTTACCCTCTTATGGCCCCGAAATGCGGGGAGGAACAGCCAATGTTACCGTAATTTTAAGTGACGAAAGAATAAGTTCTCCATATTTGAAAATTGTTGATACCGCGATTATTTTAAACCAACAATCGATGGATAAATTTGAGGAATCTGTAAAACCGGGTGGTGTTTTAATTTATGATCCTAACGGAATTACTCACCATCCTACAAGAACTGATATTAAAATTTTCCAGATAGAAGGCACAAAATTAGCGGCCGAAATGGGAAATAAAAAAATCTTTAATATGGTGATTTTAGGAGGTTTTTTAAAAGAAAAACCCGTAATAAAAATTGAAAATGTGATTGAAGGCTTGAAAAAATCCATCTCTGAACGTTATCATCACTTAATTCCTTTAAATCTCGAAGCGATTACAATGGGAATGAATAGCATTGTTCCTTATAAAGTTGTGGAACCTGTTTTACAGCTTTAAAATAATATTAAAAATCATTTTGAATTAGTAACCCATTGATTTTTTAAACAAGACCTTTGAAGTTTTTGATAATTTCAAAGGTCTTGATATTTAATACCTTATCCTCTTTTAGTCATTGATATTCATCCAGAATTTCTTTTACACTATCAAGCGTAACACGACCATACACTTTGTCGCCTATCAATACTACTGGTGCTAATCCGCAGGCGCCAATACATCTGAGACTACTCAATGAGAACTTTTCGTCTTTTGTAGTTTCTCCAATATTGATATCCAATAATGCTTTAAACTCATCGATTATTTTTTCGGCACCTCTAACATAACAGGCAGTTCCTTTGCAAATATTTATGGGATGTTTCCCCATCGGAGTCATTGTGAAAAAAGAATAAAATGAAACCACACCATAAACATGAGCCAATGAAGTATGCAGGTTTTCGGCAATAATTTCCTGCACATCCTCGGGTAAATAGCCAAAAGTGTTTTGCGTTTGGTGCAACACATTGATTAATTCTCCTTTATCGTGATTAAATTCTTTACAAATGGCTTCTATTTTGGCGACATTACTTTCGCATATTGTCATCATTGCTTTACTATTTTAATTATCGAATCCTAAATTAATCTTTGGTAATTTCCACGTGAGTACTTCTGTCAAAATAACTAGTGTGCAACAAATGATGCGCTTTTTCGCTCATCGGTTTTTCCAAAAACTCCTCGTACAACTTTTGAATGGAAGGGTTTTCGTGAGATTTCCGAATGACTTTTGCTTTATCCTCAGCATACAATGCTTTTTGTCTGGCCAATAAAATATTGGAATCTCCATGATGCAAAGGCTGACCTCCGCCACCAATACATCCGCCGGGACAAGCCATAATTTCAATGGCATGATATTGCGATTTTCCATCTTTAATTTCCTGTAACAATTTGCGGGCTTTGCCCAAACCGTGTGCAATTCCAATTTTGATTGGGGTTCCATTGAAATCAATAGTTGATTCTCTAATCCAATCCATTCCTCTCAATTGTTTGAAATCGACTTTATCTAATTTTTGTTTTGTGAAAGTTTCATAAGCAGTTCTTACAGCGGCTTCAATGACGCCTCCAGTTGTGCCAAAAATTGCTCCGGCTCCAGAGGATTCTCCCATTGGATGATCAAATTCTACAGGCGTTAAACTATTAAAATCGATACTGGCTTGCTTGATTAATCGGGCTAATTCTCTGGTTGATAAAACGTAATCGACATCAGGGTTTCCATTTGTTTTAAATTCATCTCGGCTGCATTCGTATTTTTTTGCAAGACAAGGCATGATAGAAACTACAACCATATTTTCTCGTTTGATGCCTAATTTATCGGCAAAATAGGTTTTTGCAATAGCACCAAACATCTGTTGAGGGGAACGAGCCGTTGAGGGAATATCTTTCATATCTGGAAACTGATGCTCAAAGAAATTCACCCAAGCAGGACAACAAGAAGTTAGTAAAGGCAATTTTACCGTTGTATCACCATTGATATGTCTTGTCAATCGGTCGAGAAGTTCCGTTGCTTCTTCCATAATGGTAAGGTCGGCGGCAAAATTTGTATCAAATACATAATTGAAACCCATATCTTTTAAAGCTGCGGTCATTTTTCCGGTAACAATTGTGCCTGGTTCAAAACCAAATTCTTCGCCTAAAGCTACTCTGACAGCAGGTGCAGTTTGCACAACAACGGTTTTAGTAGGGTCAGCAAGTGCTCTAATTACTAAATTAGTATGGTCGACTTCGGTCAAAGCTGCCGTTGGACAAACCGCCACACATTGACCACAATATGTACAAACGCTATCTTCTAAATTCATTTGAAAAGCCGGAGCAACAACCGACATAAATCCTCTGTTAATAGCTGATAAAGCTCCAACAGTCTGAACTTCATTGCACATCGTCAAGCATCTTCGGCAACCGATACATTTGTCCATATCTCTTTTGATGGCAGGTGAGGTATCTTTGATATAATGAGATTGTTCACCCTTGTAATGTATCTCGCGAATGCCCATTTGTTGCGCCATACTTTGAAGATCGCAATCTCCATTTTTGGCACAAATCAAGCAATCAGTCGGATGATCACTCAGGATAAGTTCTAATATAGTTTTTCTACTGTTTAATACTCTGATGGTTTGGTTTTTTATTTCCATTCCGGGTAGACATTCCGTGGCGCAAGCGGGAACTAAATTTTTACGACCGACGACTTCTACGACACAGATTCGGCAACCAGTTGGATTGTGAGTCGTGTTTAAATCGTGTAAGTGCATATAACACAAGGTTGGAATATTAATCCCCACGCTTTTGGCAGCATCCAATATTGTGGTTCCTTTTTCAACCTGAAAATTCTTATTGTCGATTTTTATGCTAATGGTATCCATAAAGCTTTTTGGTATAGAATTAATTTAAGTAAACAGCGTGAAACTTGCATTTTTCCATACAGATTCCACATTTGGTGCATAGTTCCTGATTGATCACATGTACTTTCTTTTTCTCTCCAGAAATAGCGCCAACAGGACATTTTCGGTAACAAACCAGACAGCCAATACAATTTTCTTCGCTGATATAATAGCGCATAAAGGATTTACATTGACCACTCGGACATCGATGTTCAGCCACGTGAGCATAATATTCCTCATAGAAATTATTCATTGTCGAAAGAATAGGATTAGGCGATGTTTGCCCTAATCCGCACAATGAGGTGTCTTTGACCACAACGCTTAAATTACGAAGTAAATCCAAATCTTCCATCGTTCCTTTACCGTCGCATAACTTGGTTAGCATTTCGTGCAAACGTTTATTCCCAATTCGGCAAGGCGCGCACTTTCCACAAGATTCTTCGACGATAAATTCTAGGTAAAAACGAGCCATCGAAACCATACAATCGTCTTCGTCCATAACAATCATTCCGCCAGAACCCATCATTGAACCAGCAGCTGTAAGTGAATCAAAATCGATAGGCAAATCCAAATGTTTTTCAGTTAAACATCCGCCAGAAGGTCCTCCCGTTTGAACTGCTTTGAATTTTTTTCCATCAACAATTCCACCTCCAATATCATAGATTATTTCTCTCAAAGTAATTCCCATTGGAACTTCAATCAGACCTACATTATTGATTTTTCCAGCCAATGCAAAAACCTTTGTTCCTTTGGATTTTTCTGTTCCAATACTGGCAAACCAATCCGCTCCTTTGTTGATAATGGCGGGAATATTGGCAAAAGTTTCAACATTATTGACATTGGTTGGTTTTTTCAAATAGCCAGAAACACTCGGGAACGGAGGTTTTAAAGTGGGTTCGCCCCGAAGTCCTTCCATCGAATGGATGAGTGCAGTTTCTTCGCCACACACAAATGCTCCAGCTCCATATTTAATGTCGATGGTAAATTCAAAATCAGTTCCAAAGATATTTTTACCCAATAATCCATATTCTTTGGCTTGGTTTAAAGCTATTTTTAATCTTTTAATTGCCAATGGATATTCAGCTCTGACATATATAATTCCTTTATTGGCGCCAATGCAATAACCGCAAATTGCCATGGCTTCAAGAACCGAATGTGGGTCACCTTCGAGTACGGAACGATCCATAAAAGCTCCCGGATCACCTTCGTCGGCATTGCAAACTACATATTTTTGGTCGGCAATACTCTTGCTGGTAATATCCCATTTTAAACCCGTTGGAAAACCGCCACCACCTCGACCTCTGAGTCCACTTTTGATGATTTCTTGGGTAACTTCTTGTGGCGTATATTCTGTTAGACATTTTGCCAAAGCATCGTAACCGTCTTTTTCGATATAATCATTAATTTCTTCTGGATCGATAAAACCGCAATTTCGGAGTGCGATTCGGTATTGTTTTTTGGGA
Organism: Flavobacterium psychrophilum; assembly: GCA_945860385.1. Lineage (GTDB taxonomy): Bacteria > Bacteroidota > Bacteroidia > Flavobacteriales > Flavobacteriaceae > Flavobacterium > Flavobacterium psychrophilum_K. The sequence goes on along the minus strand of CAMAQD010000003.1, from coordinate 113,500 downwards.
GCAACACCATTTCCGTTTTCTTTATCGAAAACCAATCGTTCAACAATTCTGTCGTTCAACAAATGTTCAATAATGATGTCGTCAATGTCGGATCTGGTCACCTTTGAATATTCCACATTATCTGGATACACAATCATATTTGGCCCAATAGAACATTTATTGGAGCAAACCGATTGCACGACTTTGATTTCGTCCTCAAGGTTATATTCTTTTAATTTGAAATTGATATAAGCTACTAAATCAGCATCTGACGCTTGCTGGCAAGAACTACCATTGCATACCAGTAAATTTTTTCTGTACCTATTACTCATTTTGAAATTATTTTGAGTTTGTATTATGCTTTTTGATTAATTGGCTAATTCATATTTTATTGGAATAATTCCATCGACCAATTCGCCTTTTTTGATAAATTTTTCAATGATTTCATCCGCTTTTTTTAGATCTACATAACCAAAAACAACTGGTTTTTCATCTTGAATGGTGATTTCAAGAGTAGGTTCGGCGTAACAATATCCCATACATCCCGTTTGTTTTACATTGGCCACAATATTTCTTTTGGGCAACTCTTCAATAAAGAAATCCATTACTGCCTTTGCTCCTGAAGCTATTCCGCAAGTAGCCATCGCAACTTTAATTTCGACCAATTTTTTATTGCCATTTTCTACTATTTGCTTCTGATTGGCTTCTAGAATTGAAGCTCTAATTTTCTTCAAATCGGCTATTGATTTTATGGTTTCCATTGTAAAATGTTTTAATATTTTAAACTTTTGATTTTGTAAAATGTGTTGAATCGCCCCATTCATTATAGCCAATTTGACTTCCAATCATACTCATTCTGGCATCAATGCAAGTGTTACAATCTGTAGTATTTTCATCGGTGCAAGGCTTATCTTGATAGAGTTTGTAATTATTTCTAAAATTTCCAGGTGTAATGTTCGGCATTAAGATATTGGCTCCATATCGAATGGCTTTTTCACGACCCATTTTGTCAATTGCCTGCAATGCTGTGGCAGCAACAATATTGATGTCTTTCATTAAGATTCTCAAGGTAGCAATCATTTTGAAGGTCAAATCCAGGCGTTCTTGACGGGTTTTTAATTGATGATGTGCTTCAGATAAAGGAGTTTCAAAATGCTCAATATAAGGTCCCATTCCCACCATATCAACATCCAAAGCTTTCAAAAACAACAAATCATCGGCCAAATTTTCTATTGTTTGATGCGGTAAACCAATCATAACTCCTGTTCCCAATTGAAAACCAGCTTTTCGGATATTTTGCAAGGCTTCTAAACGTTTATCAAAATTATGTAAGTTATTATTGGGATGAATTTTAGTGTAAAGTTCTTTATTAGAGGTTTCAATGCGCAACAAATAGCGATGTGCTCCTGCATTAAACCATTCTTTGTAAGTTTCTAAAGTTTGTTCGCCCAAGGAGAGTGTAATTCCCAATTTTCCATTGCTTATTTTCTTTATTTCTTTTAGTAATTGAGTGATTTTGGTAATGAAAAGTTTGTCGGTTCGCTCGCCAGATTGAATGGCAATACTTCCATAATTATGTTCCAAAGCATAAATTGCACATTGAAAAACGTCTTCATCGGAAAGCGTATAACGTTTTATGTTTTTATTGGATTTTCGAATGCCACAATACAAACAATCTTTGATACAAACATTGGAATATTCAATCAAACCTCTCAAATGCACCTTATTTCCAATTAAGGAATCTGTGATTTCTCTTGATTTTTTAAACAATAAAATTCGGTCTTCCTCGTCAGCATTTAGCATCGTGATGAGGTCTTGTTTGTTGAAAGAATCTTGGTTCACTATTTTTGAAAATGCATTCAATGGTTTGTTTTTTATTTTGAAATTTGGAGAAAAGGCTCTACAACTCGGTCTAAAATTCCGTTCATATAAGCAATTGCAATTCCGTAATTGGTCACAGGAATTCCGGCTTCCAAAGCAGGTTTTAGTCTGTTGAATAATTGTTTTCGGGTAATCATGCAACCACCGCATTGGACAATTAATTGATAGTCAGTAATCGGTCTTTCAATTGCAGAAAGTCCTGCTGCTATATCGAATTCCAATGCTTTACCGCTGAATTTTCTAATCCAATTGGGAATTTTAAATCGTCCGATATCTTCGCAACTGACTTGATGAACACAAGATTCCAAGATCAAAATTCGATTGCCATTTTCTAATTCCGAAAGTTTTTCGGCTCCTTTGACATATTCCTCAAATGGCCCTCGCATATGTGCATATACAATACTGAAACTGGTCAAAGGAATTTCTTTTGGAATAATTTTATTGACATATTCAAATGCCTGACTGTCAGTAATAACAAGGTCGGGTTGAATTTGTGTTTTTTGGAAAAAAGTTTCTACTTCGGTTTCTCGGAGTACAATATTTACTGCATTATTGTCCAAAACATCTCGGATTGCCATTGCTTGAGGTAAAATCATTCTGCCATCGGGAGCTTCCGAATCTACTGGGGTGATGAGCATAACGATGGAATCTTTTTGGATGATATCACCCAACAAAGTGTTTTTTTGATAAGAAGTTTCGGGAATGGTAATTTTTATTAATTCGATGACTTCACCAATATTTTGAGACTTCTTGATACTGCAAATTTCAATCGGTGCTTTCGAAAATTGTTTGATTTCTATAGCCGTTTCATCAGTCAGTTTTTCCAGGTCTTCCTTGTTGTGAACGATAATGTATTCAATTTCAAAATGGTTGAATTCCTCGATTAGTTTTTGTTCAAACGAACCAAAGACATTTTCAGAAATCAATAAAATCGCTGCGTCAATATGTTCAAGGGTTTGGATTGTTTTTTGAATTCTTTTCACGCCTAAATCACCAAAGTCGTCAATGCCAGCGGTGTCAACCAAGATGGCTGGGCCAATTCCGAAAATTTCAATAGATTTTTTAACTGGATCTGTTGTAGTTCCGGCGATTTCAGAAACGATTGCGACATCAATTCCTGTCAACGCATTGATAAACGAACTTTTGCCTACGTTGCGCCTTCCGTAGATTCCAATGTGTGGTTTATTGTCTTTACCTTTATCCATAAGGCAATTATTTACTTATTGTAATGCACCAAACTTCAATAAATCAAATCTCGTTCACCAGCTTTTACTCTTTCAATTCTTTCCTTCAGCGATTTTTTAAGTTTTTTATTTTCGGTCTCTTCAACCGTTTTTTGAATCAGTTTCCAACCTTTCTCTGCTGTAGTTTCATCAGCATAATCAATCAAATATTCAGCTAAGGTCAAAGTTGCATTTGGGGTACAGCATTTTTTAATAAATCCGGGAACTGAAAACTCCATAAAATGTTCGCCAGTTCTTCCCAATCGATAACAAGCAGTACAAAACGATGGAATCATTTCTTTATCTAATAATTCATTGACGATTTCATTCAGGGAACGTTCATCATTGACTTTGAACTGGCCTTTATTGAGATTTTGTTCGGAATTTAGCGTTTTCGAATAAGCTCCTAATTCTATTTTGGTTCCTCCATCGATTTGAGAAACACCATATTGAATGATTTCATCCCGAAGTTCAGCCGGTTCTCTGGCGGTGAGAATCATTCCAGTGTAGGGAACAGCCAATCTCAAAATAGCGATGAGTTTGGTAAAATCTTCATCAGAAACCAGATATTTTGGATTAATTGCAAATCCTGATGCTTCCTTAATCCTAGGAAACGAAATAGTATGCGGTCCCACATTGTAACAGGCTTCCAAGTGATTGGTATGACGAACCAAGGCCAAAACTTCATATCTCCAATCATATAAACCAAACAAAACGCCAATTCCAACATCATCAATTCCGGCTTCCTGAGCTCGGTCTAAAGAGATCAATCGGTTTTCGAAGTTGGCTTTTTTTCCTCCCAAATGGTAAGCTTTATAAGCTTCTGGGTGATACGTTTCCTGAAAAATTTGAAAAGTTCCAATTCCAGCTTCTTTCACAATTCTGAAACCTTCAATATCCATTGGAGCCGCGTTGATGTTGACTCTGCGAATTTCGCCATTTCCTTTTTTTACACTATAAGCTAATTTTACAGTATGAGCAATATATTCCGGGGTATATTCTTTGTGTTCACCATACACTAAAACCAATCTTTTTTGTCCATTATCCTCAAGAGCTTCTATTTCATTGATGATTTCCTGATCATCAAGCGTTTTTCGAATAGCTTCTTTATTGGAAGTTCGAAAACCACAATAAGAGCAATTATTTTGGCATTTATTACCAATGTACAAAGGAGCAAAAAGTACAATTCTATTGCCATAAATGTTTTTTTTCAAGGTTTTTGCTCCTTCTTTTATGGCTTTATTAGACTCAGAATCGGTTGCGTTTATCAAAACAGCAACTTCGGTTAAACTGAGTCTTTGTTTGGATAATGATTTGGCAATTACTTTTTCGACGGCTGTTTTTGAAGACGCAGTATTTTGGAGAATATTCCATATTTCATTTGCATCAATAAACGGTTGCATTGAAACATCGGGTAATGAATATTTTTGAGGTGAAAATTTCATTAATCTATTCTTAGCGATTCTTTTTATAATTGTGTAATTTGTAATATTATTAAAATAATTGACATTATTTTAATAATATGATAATATCGTATTCAAATATTGATTAAAGTTAAAAAATTTAGTATAATTTTATGTTAATGAAATCATAAAAAGCGATATTTTTAATCATTCTAAAGTGCGAATTTTAGCTGAGAATTATGCCAAAAGGGTTTTGGAAATTCAAATAGCTACAATTAGTAAAAATTAAGTATTTAGCAGTATTAAGTTGATTTTGATAAGAGTATATTTCGTTGCGCTTATTCATCGTATTTTCACATTATTTAATCTTTTCTTTCATTAAAAATACTTTATTTTTACACCATTAAAATTTATTTTTTTAAATGATTAACAAAAATTCTTGTTGCTTTTTTTCTTTAATTTGTTTTTTCTAAAAATCAAAATAACTTCATCTAATTAAGATTTTTCTTTATGGCCAATTCGTCAGCAAATAATTTTCAATAACTAAGTCAATACTTATAACTATGATTAATAAAAATTTAATTTTCTCGGGAATCTTTTGTCTCATTGCATTTGGAACTATAAATGCCCAAAAAAAATCACATTTAGACCAAACTAAACCGATCGAAGAACGTATTGATTTGTTGATGAAACAAATGACACTTGAGGAAAAAGTAGGCCAAATGAATCAGTATAATGGTTTTTGGGAAGTTACCGGTCCGGCACCAAAGGGAGGAAATGCCGAATTGAAATACAAACATTTGCGTGATGGATGGGTGGGTTCTATGCTATCGGTTCGCGGTGTCAAACAAGTTCGAGCAGTACAGAAGATTGCTGTAGAGGAAACTCGACTGGGAATTCCATTAATTATTGGTTTCGATGTGATTCACGGGTACAAGACTTTGAGTCCGATACCTTTGGCAGAAGCCGCAAGTTGGGATATGGAAGCGATAAAAAAATCTGCTCAAATTGCTGCAGATGAAGCATCAGCATCAGGAATAAATTGGACTTTTGCTCCAATGGTCGATATTTATAGAGACGCTCGTTGGGGAAGAGTGATGGAAGGTGCTGGCGAAGATCCTTTTCTTGGTAGTAAAATTGCAACAGCCAGAGTTACAGGATTTCAAGGGGATACAAAAGCAGATTTGTCGAAAGTAAATACTATTGCGGCTTGCGCCAAACATTTTGCTGCATACGGTTTTGCCGAAGCTGGAAGAGAATATAATACTGTTGATATAAGCAGTTCGACATTGTATAATATTGTTTTTCCCCCTTTCAAGGCGGCGAACGATGCTGGAATTAGAACTTTTATGAATTCTTTTAATATTCTGAATGGAGTTCCTGCAACAGGAAGTAGCTTTTTGCAAAGAGACATTCTAAAAGGGAAATGGCAATTTGATGGATTTGTGGTTACAGATTGGGGGTCTCTTAAAGAAATGGTAAATCACGGTTATGCAAAAGACGGAAAAGAAGCATCGGAAAAAGCAATAAAAGCGGGGTCTGACATGGATATGGAATCGTATAATTATGTCAATGATTTAGTTACACTTGTTAAGGAAGGAAAAATAAATGAGGCTTTGGTTGACGATGCCGTTCGTAGAATTCTTCGCGTAAAATTCGAATTGGGTTTATTTGACGACCCTTATAAATATTGTGACGAAGCCAGAGAAAAAGCCATTATTGGAAGCAAAGCCAATAACGACGGAGTTTTGGATATGGCAAAAAAATCTATTGTTTTGCTGAAAAACGAGAATAATTTACTTCCGTTAAAGAAATCAGGACAAAAAATTGCCTTGATCGGGGCTTTGGCCAATGACAAAAGCAGTCCATTAGGAAGCTGGAGATTGGCTGCAGATGATAACTCAGCTATTTCTGTTTTAGAAGGAATGCAGCAATACAAAGACAATAAATTGACTTATGAAAAGGGAGCAGATTTAACCGTTGGAAAAAACACATTTATTAATGAATTGGTTTTTAATACTACAGATAGAAGCGGGTTTGAGGCAGCCAAAAAAGTAGCAGCAAATGCCGATGTAGTTGTCTTGGTTTTAGGCGAAAATGGGTATCAATCTGGAGAATCTCGAAGCAGAACTAATCTTGATTTACCGGGTTTGCAACAAGAATTATTGGAAGAAATTTTTAAAGTAAACCCCAATGTAGTTTTAGTTTTAAATAATGGAAGACCACTGGCTTTGCCATGGGCTGCCCAAAACATTCCAGCGATTGTTGAAACCTGGCAGTTGGGTACTCAAGCTGGAAATGCCGTTGCTCAAGTGTTGTACGGAGATTATAACCCGAGTGGAAAACTGCCAATGTCTTTCCCAAGAAATGTTGGTCAATGTCCCATTTATTACAATAATTACAGTACGGGAAGACCAAGCAATGATGCTGGCAACGTGTTTTGGTCACATTATACAGATGTGGAGAATTCGCCTCAATTTCCTTTTGGATTTGGATTGAGTTATACCACTTTTGATTATAAAAATTTGAAAATTAACAAAACGGCGTTCACCAAAGGAGAAGTGGTAAAAGTTTCCGTTGAGGTAACCAATTCTGGAAATTATGACGGAAAAGAAGTGGTTCAATTGTACATTCACGATATCGCAGCCAGTTATGCGAGGCCTGTGAAAGAACTGAAAGGTTTCGAATTAATTGAATTGAAAAAAGGTGAAACTAAAACAGTAACAATGATTTTGACCGACAAAGAGTTGGGTTTCTTTGACAACGACGGCAATTATTTAATAGAACCGGGAACTTTTAAAATTATGGTAGGAGGAAGCTCTGACAAAGGTTTGGAAGGTGTTTTTGACTTGAAATAAATATACACGAATTTCACTAATTTTTTTGGTAAATTCACGCACAAGGAAATAGCTGTTTTAGATGAGTAAAAAAATAATTGGAATTATGGGCGCGATGCCCGAAGAAATTGATGGAGTTGTAGCTTTGCTTTCGAATTGCGTTGCCATTTCAATGGGAAAACGAACTTATTTTTCAGGCCAAATCAACGGAATAGAAACGGTTGTGGTATTTTCGAGATGGGGAAAAGTAGCAGCTACAACCACAGCAATCACTTTAATTCACGAATTTAAAATTACCGAATTACTTTTTACAGGTGTTGCGGGAGCCATAAGTTCCGACTTAAAAATTGGCGATATCGTTTTGGGCAAAAGATTGATTCAACATGATATGGATGCAAGACCTTTGATGAACCAATATGAAATCCCATTGCTCTCCAAAACTTATTTTGAAACAGATTCGACCCATTTAAATATTGCTTCCAAAGCTATAAATGAAGTGTTCGAAAATAAAAGTTTGCATTCAGTTATTGGAGAACGGGATTTGCTTGAATTCAATATTTCGCAGCCAAAATTATTCATTGGAGATATTGCTAGTGGTGACCAATTTTTCTCCACTAATGAACAAAAACAAAAGCTAAATTCACAACTGCCAAATGTACTTTGTGTAGAAATGGAAGGAGCTGCAGTTGCTCAGGTTTGTTATGAATATGAAATCCCATTTAGTATTATTCGAACTATTTCTGACGTTGCAGACGAGACCGCACACATTGACTTTCCATCCTTCATAAAAAAAATATCAAGTAAATACTCAGCTGAGATTTTAAAAAATATTTACAATCAGATTTAGAACGGTTCGAGCTTTTTAAACAGAAATTGACTTAAAATTTTTATCCCAAAACGTGTGACGCCAAAACCATATGAACGTCATAAACATTAACCGATTTGTTAAATTGTTTTACAATACTTGGATTAGTTTCGCTTGAAACCCAAATTTTAAGTTCTGCTTCCAAGTCGAAAGTGCCTGCTGTTTCGATGCTAAATCTGGAGATACTTTTATAAGTAATGGATTTGTATTCAATCTTGCTGGCAGTTATGCCTTGTTTTTCTACCAAAATCAAACGCTTGGTGGTAAAGATAAATACATCGCGAATGAGTTTGAAACCCAGTTCAATTTCTTCGCCTTCAATTAATAATTTACCATAATCTTTTACTAAACTTTCTTGGCTTACTGCTCCTGCATTGCCTATTAATGCTGAAAAAAATCCCATAATTTTACTTTGTATTTATTGTTTAAACAAAATTGATGTTACAAAGTTACTGTAAAAAACAGTTTGATAACCGAATAATTGTAATCATTAATAATGTAAAGTTTGAACCAATAACCAAAAAATTAAAAATTATGACCACTAAATCTTTAGCATATTAAATGTTAAAATTGCTTCATTAAGTATTGAAATATAATAAATTTTAAATTTTTATTAATTCGATAAGCAAACGAGTGATAAATACCATTTTGCTTATTTTATCTTCCAATTTTTACTAAATCTATAGTTGTTTTTACCCTCGTTTTATATAAATTGCGACTCCGAATAAAATAAAAAGAGATGTCAGAAAAAGACGTGGAAACGAATGCAGAAAAAGCAAGATTAAAGTTAAGAACCGATAACAAAGGATGGAAAAAGTGGGGCCCTTATTTGACAGATCGTCAATGGGGAACGGTTAGAGAAGATTATTCTCAAAGTGGTTACGCTTGGGGAAGCACGACTCACGATATGGCTCGTTCTAAAACTTATCGTTGGGGAGAAGAAGGTATTGGAGGAATTTCAGATAATAAACAACATATTTGTCTTGCTTTTTCATTTTGGAATCATAAAGATCGCATTTTAAAGGAACGATATTTTGGGTTAACCCCAGCCGAATCCAATCACGGAGAGGATGTCAAAGAAATTTATTATTATCAGGATGCGACTCCAACACACTCCTATCAAAAGATGCTTTATAAGTATCCTCACGCGGCTTTCCCTTATGAAAAAATAATTACCGAAAGTCAAAAACGGTCTCGTCTGGAACCCGAATATGAATTAATTGACACAGGAGTTTTTGATAATGATGAGTATTTTGATATTACAATTGAATATGCCAAAGCCGATGAGCAAGATATTTTAATCAAAGTTACGGTAGAGAATCGCTCTAAAGTTGAAGCACCAATCACCGTATTACCTACCCTTTGGTTCAGAAATACTTGGAGTTGGGGTTACGAAAACTACAAAGATAAACCTACATTAAAAGGTGTCGGTAAATCGTTAATAGAAGTTGATCACAAATTAGTAGGGCATTTTAATTTATATGCGGAAAAAGCAAAAAATATTTTGTTTTGTGACAATAAGACCAATTACGAAAAATTATATGGTTCGCCAAATTTGTCGCCTTACGCCAAAGATGGGATTAATGATTATATAATCAGTAAAAAACGGAAAAGTGTAAATCCAGAAGCCATTGGCACAAAAGCTTCAGTTCACTATGATGATATTATTCCTGCACTTGGCAAAAAAGAATATCGCCTTCGCTTTACCAACACTACTCCCGAAGATGCTTTTGTAGATTTTGATACCATTTTTCAAAAAAGAATTGAGGAAGCCGACGAATTTTATGCCCTCATTCAAAAAGGGGTAACTGACGAAAAATTAAAATCTATTCAGAGGCAAGCTTACGCAGGAATGCTTTGGACCAAACAATGGTATTATTATAATGTTTATGAATGGCTAAAAGGAGATCCTTCGACACCAAAACCTGAAAAAGGAAGAAATAAAGGAAGAAATAGTACCTGGAAACATTTATATACTTCCAACATTATTTCGATGCCTGATAAATGGGAATATCCTTGGTTTGCCGCTTGGGATTTGGCTTTTCACACCTTGCCTTTAGCTAGATTGGATCCTGATTTTGCCAAAAGACAATTATTGGTGATTCTTCGTGAATATTATATGCATCCCAACGGTCAAATCCCAGCTTATGAATGGTCATTTTCGGATGTGAATCCACCAGTTCATGCCTGGGCAACCTGGAAAGTATATGAAATTGATAAAGAAGCCAATGGAGGTGTTGGAGACACTATTTTCTTAGAACGTATTTTTCATAAATTACTGCTTAACTTTACGTGGTGGGTAAATTTGAAAGACGAAAACGGGAACAATATCTTTGGTGGTGGATTCCTAGGCATGGATAACATTGGAGTTTTTGATCGCTCGTATGACTTACCTTCTGGAGGACACCTGGAGCAAGCTGATGGTACAGGCTGGATGGCAATGTATTGTTTAAATATGTTGCGAATAGCTTGCGAAATATCATTAAAAAATCCGGTTTATCAAGATATGGCTTCTAAATTTTTCGAGCATTTTCTTCATATATCTGGAGCAATGCAATCTTTAGGAGATAATCACATTAGTCTTTGGGATGAAGAGGATGAGTTTTATTATGATATGCTTCATAAACCAAATGGCGATGCCGAATTATTAAAAATTCGTTCGATGGTGGGATTAATTCCACTATTTGCAGTAGAAGTACTAACGCCGGATTTATTAGAAAAACTACCTTTATTCAAGCGTCGAGTGGAATGGGTTTTGAAAAATCGTCCTGATTTGGCAAATTTAGTTTCTAGTTGGTTTACTCACGGAAAAGGAGAAACACGATTACTCTCGACACTTAGAGGGCATAGAATGAAAATGATTCTTAAACGAATGTTTGATGAAGAGGAATTTTTATCTGATTTTGGTGTTCGTTCTATGTCTAAATACCATAAACAGCACCCCTATAAATTTAAACACCACGGTGGAATTATTCAAGTCGATTATACCCCAGCAGAAGCCACTGGAGATATGTTTGGCGGAAACTCCAACTGGAGAGGGCCTATTTGGTTCCCTATGAATTATCTGATTTTGGACTCTTTAGAAAAATTTCATAACTATTACGGCAAAGGATTTAAAGTTGAGTTTCCAACTAATTCAGGAAATGAAATGAATTTAAAAGAAGCCTCAAAAGGAGTTGCAAGGAGATTGCTAGACCTTTTTATTCCAGGTGAGGATGAGAAAATTCCAATGTATGGTGAATATGAAAAATTTCAAAAAGATCCACTTTTCAATAAAAATAATTTATTTTTTGAATATTTCGATGGAGATACAGGAAAAGGGTTAGGGGCCAATCATCAAACAGGTTGGACTGGACTTATAGCTGAAATCATTTGGCATTTGAACAAAGAAGAAGTCGAGGAAAAAGAATAATTCTTGTGTTTTTATAAAAAAAAAGGCTCTTTTAAAATCTAAAGTTTAAAAGAGCCTTTACTGTTTTTCGTTTATTGAATATTATTCGGTTTTAGAATAATATTTTTTTCTAAACCAAAAAGCTACATTTACCAATGCTATTAAAGCAGGAACTTCTACCAGTGGACCAATGACACCTGCAAAAGCTTGACCACTATTAATTCCAAAAACGCCAATAGCAACGGCAATCGCCAACTCAAAGTTGTTTCCTGTAGCCGTAAAAGCTATAGCCGTAGATTTCGAATAATCGGCTCCAAAATATTTTCCAATGAAGAAACTAATGATGAACATTATTACAAAATAGATGACCAAAGGAAGTGCAATTCGTAAGACATCTAAAGGAATTTGGACGATTAATTCGCCCTTCAAACTGAACATCAAAACAATGGTGAACAGTAATGAAATCAATGTTATTGGAGAGATAAAAGGCACATATTTGGTTTCGAACCATTCCGAACCTTTAAGTGCAATTAAAGTATATCGGCTGATAATTCCTAAAGCAAACGGAATTCCTAAATAGACCCCCACACTTTCAGCTATCTGACCAATGCTAATGTTTACTTCAAAACCGGTATAACCAAAATAGGGTGGAAGTACAGTGATAAAAACATAGGCATAAACGCTATATAACAACACTTGGAAAATACTGTTCAAGGCGATTAAACCTGATGCATATTCTCGGTTTCCATCGGCTAAATCATTCCAGACAACGACCATCGCAATACAACGAGCCAGCCCAATTAGGATTACCCCAATCATATATTCGGGATAACCATTTAATAATAACAAGGCCAAGAAAAACATCAGGATTGGACCTACAATCCAGTTTAAAAATAAGGAAGCTCCGAGAACTTTTGTGTTTTTGAACACTTCTCCCATTTGCTCGTATTTCACTTTAGCCAATGGCGGATACATCATTAATATTAAACCTATTGCCAACGGAATATTAGTAGTTCCGCTCGAAAAAGAATTTATGAAAGTACCACTCGAAGGAATGAAATAACCAATAGAAACCCCTATTACCATTGCTAAGAAAATCCAAAGCGTGAGGTAACTATCTAGAAAACTTAATTTCTTTCGTTCCACTACTGGTGCACAATTATTTGCTGACATATTATTTTTTTATGTGAGAGAAAACATAGAACATTTCGGTGGCAATTTGCAGACTTCTTTCCTCATATTTTTCGGCTTGTTGCGGCGTATTGTCAAAGGCTTTTGGGTCTTCAAAAGTAATGGGAATTCGCACTTCGGCACCAGCAATAAAAGGACAACCTTGATCAGCTGAGGAACAAGTCAAAATCGCAGCAAATTTGCTTTTTGGATTAAAATCGTCATCAAAAGTTTTCGAAAAGGCAATAATTGGATGTTCGTTTTCGGCATATTTTATTGCATAAACAGGATTGTTTCCTTCGGCAATAGTTTTAATTTGAAAGCCTTGTTTGGCTAATGTTTGGGCAGCCATTGGGAACATAGCAGTAGCTTCTGTCCCACCTGAATAACAAAATACGTTTTTTATTCCATAATGATTTGCTGCAGTTTGTGCCCAAACTTGCGATAAATGGCTTCTTCGGGAATTGTGTGTACAAATCAGGTTCAAGCGAATTTCTTGCTGGTTGTTTGCTTTTCCTTGGATAAAATCGATAAGAGGTTGTAAAACTATTTTTCTTTCTGCTGAAATACTTTTAAAATTTAGAGTATTAATTACATTTTCAATTTCTGGGAAAAGGATGGTTTTGGTTGATGTCATTTATAGTATTTTAATTATTTCAAAATTAGCAGCAGCTTCCTCCGAGAGTGCAGCAACTTGGTTCGTTGTTCATATCCGATAATCTCACTTTCTGTTTTTCCGTAGGAATTCCACATTGGTCTTGAGCCAAGCAAGCAGTTTGTTTGTTCAGTAAAACAAAATCGTTTCCGTTGAAATCCAAATCGTATTTTCCGATAGTTTGTGCTTGGTATTCTACTTCAATTTCAAAATCTTCGATGCCCAAAACCTTTTCGGACAATTCGATGATGTTAAGTAATTTCTGTGGTTTCAAACGATGTTCAAAATCATTAGCTTCCCACAATTGGAAATTCACGACCGTTTCTTTTCGAACCGTTCCACCACAATCGATGAAGTTTTTAGTGATCAAACCCACTTCGGTTACGTGAAAATGTTCTGCTATTGATGTTCCGTCAGGCAAAAGGAAATTCACCGCTTCTGCTGATTTCAAGATGTTTTTTGCTTGTGATAGTTTCATTTTATTTAAAATTTAAATTAACAACATTGATTTTTACTTTTCTCCAAATGTTTCTCAACATCTTGGAAAAAACCTTTTATTTTTTCGAAACCTACTTCGTCGATGCAATAACAAATGGTTGCTCCTTCGAAGTTTCCTTTAATTAATCCTGCATTTTTAAGTTCCTTTAAATGCTGTGAAACTGTGGGTTGCGCTAAAGGTAATTCGTTTACTATATCGCCGCAGATGCACGTATCTACTTTGAGTAAATATTCAATTATAGCGATTCGTGCAGGATGTCCTAGTGCTTTGGCTAATATCGCCAATTCATTTTGTTGATCTGTAAATTGTTCTGTTTTGGAAGCTCCCATCGTTATATTTTTATATTGCAATATTACGATTAGTATAAAGACAAACAAAAATATTTTTTAAAACTTAACAATTATTTAAATCAGTTTGAAATAAATATTGATGTAATACAATCCTGTGATGATGAATGTCAGTCCTGCAACTACTCTCATCACTTTTTCAATTTTAGTTATGGCTTTAAAATACCTGCCTAATTTTTCGATACTGAAAGCGATAACGAACGCAAAAATCAACACAGGTAAACCAGTTCCTAACGAAAAGACTATTGGAATTGCCAATCCAGCTTCTGAAGAAAGCGTCATTGGTATCAGCATTCCGAAGAACAAAGCGCCACTGTAAGGACAAAATGCCAAGGCAAACAGTGCGCCCAAAAGAAAGGAACCCAACAGCCCTTGATCCTTGAATCTTTCGGAAAGTTTGTCGGTTATAGTGCCATTGGACAGAAAATTCAATTTGATGATATCGAGCATTATCAAACCAATAATTATCATCATCGGACCAATAAATTTTTCGCCATTTCCCTGAAATAATTTCGCCAATTGAAAAGTACTCAATCCGAAATAAATCAATGCGCCAATGGTTGTATAGGAAAACATCCTGCCGAAAGTGTACAGCAATCCACTTAATAGTACTTTGGATTTGCTACTGATTGTTTTGGCAATATAGGCCGTTGCCGTTATGTTGGTTGCCAAAGGACACGGACTGACCGCAGTCATTAATCCCATAGCAAAAGCAGCAAGAAGCGGTAATTCGCTATTTTGAGCCAGTTCAGTCAACCATTCCATACTATGATTTTAAGAAAGCATCCATATTTTTATTGAATTCCTTGATAAATTTATCTTGGTCACCGGCATTCATAAAAGCCATTTCGGTTAAGTTTTTAATCTTCTTATTTTTGGTGTTGTACAAAAACAAAGAGCTTCCGAAAGCTTGAAATTGGGTGCATTGTTTCTCGTTTTTTTTATCGTCAGCATTAACTAATGAAAACGGAATTGCTGGATATTTTTTCAAAGCAACTTTAGTTAATTCTTCGATTTTGTTACAGGTCATACAACGGTGTTCGGAGTGAAATTGTATCACTTGAACAGTCGTTGCTTTTTTGGTTTGAGCGTTTCCAATATTGGAAACAAATAGCAACATTAGCGTTGCAAAAATGGATGTTAAAATAATTTTCTTCATTTTGTTTTAATTTAATTATAAAATTAGGTTGAAAAAATAGCCTGATAGAATCATAAAAAAGCCAATAGTTCCAAAGTAAACCAGTATTAATTTCCAGTTCATTACTTTTTTCAAAAGCATTGCTTCGGGTAATGACAAGCCCACAACTCCCATCATAAAGGCGATGGCGGTTCCCAGCGGTACACCTTTGGCGACCAAAACTTGTATAACTGGAATAACGCCGGCCGCATTGCTGTACATTGGAATACCTAAAATAACAGCAAGAGGTACTGCGAAAGGATTTTCTTTGCTGATATAGGCTTCAAAAAAATCCGTTGGAATAAACCCATGCATCAATCCGCCAATGGCAATACCAATAATGATGTAGGGAGCAATTCCTTTAACAATATCGTAAGCTTCTTTTAAAATACCCGGAAATCTTTGTGCCAATGTTTGTTTATCTTCTTCGAGTTCTTCTTCGGTTTGGGCATTGGCAATGATGTTTTGAACCCAAGGTGAAAGGTGTTTTTCCAATTTTAATTTGCCTAAAGTAAAACCACCGATGATACCCAAAACGATTCCTGTCACAACATAAATGGCCGTAATCTTAAAGCCAAAAGCTCCTAAAAAAATAGCAATCGCCACTTCGTTGACTGATGGAGCAGTAATGAGATACGTAAAAGTAATCCCAAGTGGAATTCCGCCTTTGACAAAACCGATAAATAAAGGAACGGATGAACAAGAACAAAACGGCGTGATAACTCCAAAAGTGGAAGCAAACAAATATTCTAAACCGTAAAGTTTATTGCGACTTAAAAAATTACGTACTTTGTCAACAGGAAAATAGGAGTTAACAATTCCCATTACTGTAGTGATTACAAAAAGCAATAAAGCAATTTTTAGAGTATCAAATATGAAGAAATTCAAAGCATCTCCTAATTTGGTGTGCTGCTCAATTGCAAAGAGGGAATAAATCAGCCAATCGGCAAAATATTGTAGCCAGTCGAACATAGCTTTCCTATATTAAAATTTTATTTTAACAACAACTTCCTTCGGTTTTTGGTTCGGTACTGCAACACGATTTATTGCTGTCAGATGATGATGTGTTGCAACAAGAGGAAGTTGATGTATTTTCCATAATCGAAGAAGTATCGCCTTTGGTTGGAAATCCTTTTTGAGTCCAACGAATCAGGCCGTGTTTCATATTTACTACGTTAACATAACCGTGATTGACTAAAAATCCTGCAGCTCTCAAACTTCTGCCACCATTTTTACAAACCATTACCACATCTTTATCTTTAGGGATTTCTGTGAAACGTTCTTCAAATTGCGTTAGAGGAATGTGCAGTAGATTTGGCACATCATAAGCCAATTGTGGTACCTCGTCTTTCTCGCGAACATCTACCAATAGAGCTCCATTTGCTACCCATTTTTGAGTTGTTGTTGGACAAATTTCTTTAACCAGTGTTTGATTTTCCATCATTTATTATTTTAAAAATTCTTTAATTTCATCTATTTGGGCTATTCTACCTTTTACTTTAATCACATCGTCAATCATCAAAACGGGCGTGGTCAAGATGTTGTATCTCATCATTTCTTCTATGTCTTCGATCTTGATTATTTCAGCTTCGATGCCTAATTGTTTTACTGCTTCTTCAACATTATGAAATGTTGTTTTGCATTTTGGACAACCTGGTCCTAATACTTTAATTGTTTTCTTCATTAATATGTTATTTTAAATTTTATTTTAGTTGTTCGGTATTCGCAAAACAACGAATAGTTGAATGAAATTTTTTTAGGTCAATAATTCGTTCATTAAGCTTTTGGCTAATTCCCAATTTTCTCTATTAATGCAATATTTTACAGTTGGAGGCGTGATAGTTCCCTGAATTAAACCAGCGTCTTTAAGTTCGTTTAAATGTTGAGAAAGTGTTGATTTTGCGATGGGCAATTCCTCTGCCATATCGCCGTGATAGCAACAAGATTGAGAGTTAAGCAATTGCAAAATGGCAATTCTAACCGGATGACCCAATGCTTTAGAAAAACGAGCTAAATCGGTTTGATGGTCAGTAAAGTAATCTTTTTTAGTCTTTTCCATAATTACACTTTATATTATGTTCGTAAATTTACGAATAATTATTCTGTTATGATTTAAAAGATTACGAAAAATTTATAAAAGTCATTTCGGAGTTTACGCTGAAATTTATCAATATGTGAATTTTATTGCAAAAAAATAATGTTTTGAGCATTTTTGTACATCAAATAAACTAATAATCTATTTTTTAATTTAACAAAACCATTAATTTAACTTAACATTACTACATCAAAACTTAGTATTAAACAAATTAAAAAACATTGATTATACTGCTTTAAGCCTTTAAATTCAGCGATTTCAAACGTTTTCGTTCTATTTTATTTTGTATAGTTTTTATATAGTTTAATAAAACAACAACTATGGATATGGTTGACTAAATTTGAAAATAACTTAAAAATATAAAATCATGAAAAAAATTACGCTTTTAATTACATTAATGATTACTTCATTAATTTCTGCGCAGCAAGTAGTCGTTCAGAATTTTGAAGCAGGCGGTCTTGGTGGGCCTTTTGGTGGTGCTGCCGCTGCATTAGCCCCTAATCCTTCTGGTACTGGGCAAGTAGCAATGTTATCCTCACAAACTGGCGCTGGTACAGCGGTTTGGCAAGGTATAAACATTAGTTTGACTCAAAACGTGAGACTAACTACAGACAAAACGATGTCTATGGATGTTTATTCCACAACTCCTATAACAATTGCACCAAAAGTAATTGGTGGCTTAGCATCGGCACCTGATTCAACAACAAAAGTTTCACACACTGGTACTGGTTGGGAAACTTTAACATTTACTTTCAATTTAGCTTTAGATGGTTCACAAATTGCAAATGGTGATTATACTGCTTTCGTTATTTATTATAATTGGAATAATACCACGAATAATTTCGGAACACAAGATACTAGAGTTTTCTATGTTGATAACATAAAAGGTATTGGTGTTGCACCACCTGTTGAACTTGCTCCTACAGTTGCAGCTCCACCAGCACCAAACAGACCTGCTGCTGATGTGAAATCAATTTTTAGTAATGCTTACACGCCTATTACTACTTTTAATTATGCAGGAGTAGATGGTCAGCCATCAAATGACAATACTTATGATACTTCATGGAGTTCTGCAAATACTACTTTAGTTCAGATAGTAGGTGATGATACAAATAAAATGACAGGCATGGGATTCCAAGGAATTGCATTTTTAGGTGGTAGATTCGATGCAACAACATTTACAACTTTACATATTGACATATGGACATCAACTGAAACTTTAGACAAAAGTTTTAATTTAAAACTTGTTAATTTTAATGGAGGTAGTGGCGAATCTAATGCTATAGAGAAATCTCTTACTAATGCGAGTAATCCTCCTTTGCCTAATCCTAATCCTGGAACTTGGATTTCATATGACATTCCATTATCAAGTTTTACTATTGCAGGTGGTGGTAATGCTAGTAGAAATGATTTAGCTCAATTTGTAATTACATCCAATTTGGGAACTGTTTATTATGATAACCTTTATTTTCACAAAAACACTTTAGGAACTCAAAAATTTGAAACTTCAAGCGTAAAAATGTATCCTAATCCTGTTCAAAACACATTGAGTATTGAAGCTAATAGTGAAATACAAAATGTAACTGTTTACAATATGTTAGGTCAAGAAGTTATGAAAGCAAGTCCTAATGCGAATGCTGTAACTTTGCAAACTAACGACCTTCAAAAAGGAGTTTATATGGTTACCACTGAGATTGATGGTAATTTAAGTACTTCAAAAGTAATTAAAGAATAGTTTTTTAGGTTTAATAGTTTTGTTTTTAAAGGCACGTTTTAACAAAAACGTGCCTTTATTATTTTATATTTGTTTTTATTTTTTTATTTTTATTCCACTTTTTATTTTAATCTCCGTTTGAAATGCTAAAAAAAATTCTTTTTCGATTTATTTCTTGTGTTTTTTTGCTCCAGTTTTCGCTGAGTTTTTCACAGGAGTTACCTCCAATAATTAAATACCCAGCTTTAATTTATGAGGGTGGAAATCAAAACTGGATGATTTCTCAAGATGAAAATCAGCATCTCTATTTTGCCAATAACGAAGGGCTTTTAGAATTCAATGGTTCTAGTTGGAAACTGTATCCGTCTCCTAATGAGACCATAATTCGTTCTGTAAAAGTGATAGGCAATAGAATTTATTCCGGTTGTTACATGGAATTTGGTTTCTGGAAAAGACAGGATGATGGAAGACTAAAATATACTTCTTTGAGTAAATCTATAAAAAATAGATTACTAACTGACGAAATCTTTTGGAATATAATAAGTTACGATCATTGGGTAGTTTTTCAGTCATTGAACAGGATTTTTATTTATGATTCAAAAAAAGGAAATTTTACTATTGTTGCGGCAAAAAAGGGTATAACAAAATCATATAAGACAAATAATTCTATCTATTTTCAATCGTTAAATGAAGGACTTTATGAAATTGAGAGCGGAAAAAGTCGATTAGTTTCTAGTGCGCCAATTCTTCAAAAAAATAGAATTGTTAATGTGTTTTCTATTGATGAAGGAATTTTGATTCAAACAGAATTTAATGGTTTTTATAAATTAGCCAACACTATTTTGTCTAAATATGCTACCGCTATAGATGAAGAGTTAGCCTCAACAAGCGTATATAGCAGCATTAGACTATCTGATGGAAGTCTTGTTATCGGAACAGTCTCAAAAGGAATTTACATTTTGACAAAAGAAGGCAATTTGAAATACCACATTACTCAAATTTTGGGATTGACTAATAATACCGCTTTGTCTTTATATGAGGATTATGATAAAAATCTTTGGGTGGGTTCTGACAATGGGATTAATTGCTTAAATCTTCAATCGCCTATACATAGCAGTACAGATGACACGGGTAATTTGGGGACAGTTTACGCTGCAAAACTTTATAAAGGAAAACTTTATATAGGAACGAATCAAGGGTTGTTTTATAAAAATAATAAAAGCAACGAGGAGTTTCAGTTGATAACTGGAACTAAGGGGCAGGTTTGGTCTTTATTTGAATATGACAATACTTTATTTTGTGGTCATGATTCAGGAACATTTGTTATTGACGATACAACTGCACGAAATATCTTTTCAATGTCAGGAACTTGGAAATTTCAAACAGTTCCCAATCAAAAATCACTTTTGTTGCAGGGGAATTATTTTGGTATTTCAGTTTTGATGAAAGTAAATAATCAGTGGGTTTTTAGAAATAAAATAAAGGGGTTTGATTATTCTTCCCGATATTTTGAAATGGATAATTCATTAGGAGTATATGTTAGTCACGAAAAGCAAGGTATTTTTAGATTGCAATTGGATTCTAAATTGCTAAATACTAGGTCCATTTTTACCTATTCTTCACCAAAGAGCGGAAAAAATTCAGGATTAGTAAAAAGTAATAATACCATCTATTATGCTTATAAAGAAGGTGTTTTTAAATTGAATTCTAAAACTAAACAGTTTGAAAAAGATCAATTATTGAGTTCTGTTTTTGAAAATGATGAATATACTTCGGGCAAAATGATTGTTGATAATTCCAATAAGATTTGGTTGTTTTCAAAAAATCGCATTCACTATTTTTCAATGAGTAAACTGAGCAATCAGCTTAAACAAAATGCAATTCCTATTCCGGCTTCACTTACTAATGCAATGCCTGGCTACGAAAATGTTACTCAAATATCACAAATTTCGATTATTTGATAGGAACCACTGACGGGTATTACATATTGAACATTAGTGATTTAGCTTCTAAAAAATATGCTGTATCTATCTCTGAAATTACAACAAATAAATTAAGCGAAGATCCAATTAACAGGGCATTCAATGTAGATGGAGAGTTTAAATATGACGAAAATAATGTTTCATTTAATTATACCGTACCAGAATACAATAAATACATTAAAGCAGAATATCAATATGTATTAGAAGGATTTCAGGACGAATGGAGCGAATGGAGCACAAAACCAACAGTGAATTTCAAGAATCTTTCTTCTGGGGATTATGTTTTTAAAGTAAAGGCTAAATTTGCTAATTCTTCTATCGATAACACAGCAGTATATTCTTTTACTATTTTAAAACCTTTTTATAGAACTAACTTGGCAATTTTTATTTTTTTATTACTGTTGATTGTAATATCTTATTATATTCATAAAGCATACAGAAGTTATTATCATACACAACAAGAAAAATTAATCGAGGAAAACAACAGATTGCTAGAAATTAAAGAACTCGAAATTGAGCAGCAACTGATGAAATTAGAAAACGAAAAGCTTATTCTTGATGTAGATATGAAAAACCGGGAACTAGCAGCAACATCGATGAGTTTAAACAGCAAGAATG
Source organism: Flavobacterium psychrophilum (assembly GCA_945860385.1). GTDB lineage: Bacteria > Bacteroidota > Bacteroidia > Flavobacteriales > Flavobacteriaceae > Flavobacterium > Flavobacterium psychrophilum_K. The sequence continues at coordinate 91,664 of CAMAQD010000003.1, read as the reverse complement.
AGTTGCTTGCTTTTATCAAAGAAGATCTAAAGAAAACCTCAGAAAGTAGTAGTTTAAGTGTGAAATCAGTTATAAGAACTATCAATAAAAATATTACTGAGGAGGATTCCTGGAAGGTATTTAAAGAAGCTTTTGATAATGCAGATAAGGACTTTTTGAAGAAAATTAAATTAGCTCATCCTTCCTTAACTCCGAATGATTTAAGACTCTGTGCCTATCTTAGATTAAACCTTTCATCTAAAGAAATTGCACCTTTACTCAATATCTCACTTCGAAGTGTTGAAATTAAAAGATATCGTTTGCGTAAAAAGATGGATTTACATCACTCGCAAGGTCTTGTAGAGTATATCTTATCTGTATAGTTCGATGATCTTGTTGTTATTTTAACTATACATTAGTACAACATTATCGTTTTTTATTCTTTTGAAGATGCGAATTTTTATAGGAAGGCAAGCTTAATTTGTCAATAAACGCATTGTTTCTTTTAAATATTCAACATTAAGTATACTTTTTTTTGAATTGTATGTTTTTTGTTGTGGTTCTTTTTGAAGATTCTTTAGTTTTATCAGATAAATTTACCAAAATGTATTTTTAATAAATCTGTTTTTTTACAATTCAATTTTATAATTTCATTAAACACTTTAATTCAATAAATAATATGAAAAAAATTATTTTTTTACTCACGCTTTTTAGTTTTACTTTTTCATCTTTTGCGCAAGCAGACAAAGTTCAAATTGATAAAAACAATGATGGCTTGAAACTCAAAGTAAATGGTCAGGATCTCATTGTCAATGGGATGAACTGGGATTATTCTCCTATCGGAACAAATTTCAGTTATAGTTTGTGGAAACAAAAAGACGATGTCATTCTGAAGGCTTTGGATGATGAGATGGGTCTGTTAAAAAATATGGGAGTAAATACGATAAGAGTTTATACCGGAATACCAAAAAAATGGATAGAATACATTTATACCAAGCATGGAATTTATACAATGCTAAACCATTCTTTTGGAAGATATGGTCTGACATTAAATGGAGCTTGGGTGGTTAACACTGAATATTCAGATGCAGCAACTCGAAACTTACTTTTGCAAGAAACTAAACAAATGGTTACCGAATATAAGGATACTAAAGGCTTGCTTTTATTTCTTTTGGGTAACGAAAACAATTATGGTTTGTTTTGGGATGGGGCAGAAACTGAGGACATACCTATAGAAGATAGAAAATCAACTCCTCGAGCCAAGGCATTGTATCAGTTATTTAATGAAGCTGCCGTAGCAATGAAAGCGATAGATAATTCACATCCTGTTGCAATTTGTAATGGAGATTTACTCTTTTTAGATATTATTGCAAAAGAATGCCCAGCTGTTGATATCTTGGGAATTAATGCGTATCGTGGTGTCTCTTTTGGGGATTTATATCAACGTGTCAAAAATGAATATGGAAAACCTGTTTTATTGACAGAATTTGGTTCAGATGCTTTTAATGCTGTTACAAGTGAAGAAGCTCAAAATGAACAAGCAGCTATACTCAAAGGGAATTGGAAAGAAATTTATGAAAATGCTGCTGGTGTAGGTAAAAGCGGTAATAGTTTAGGTGGATTTACTTTTCAATTTAGTGATGGTTGGTGGAAATTTGGTCAAACAAAATTATTAGACGTTCACGATACAAATGCTTCTTGGTCTAATGGTGGATACGCATTTGACTACGTAAAAGGAGAAAATAATATGAACGAAGAATGGTTCGGTATATGTGCTAAAGGTCCAACGAATGTAAATGGTAACTATACCTTATATCCTAGATCAGCTTATTATGTGTTAAAAGATATCCATCAGTTAAATCCATTAACCACTGGTAAATCAATGTCAGACATTCAAAATCATTTTGATAAAATTCAAATTTTAGATGCAACACTGAGAGCTAGAGGAGATAAAGCAGCTTTAGAAAGCTCAAAAAATTCAAAAATTAGATTGTCTAGATTATCGGCTGAAATCACTACTTTCAGCACAGGTGGAGATTTAATTACTACCCCAGAAGATCCTATACCAAATAGTACAACTTATCCAAATCAATTGGGTTTTGATAATATGCAATCCTTTTTTGTTGGTGTAGAAGGAAATCCAACATCAAATATGACAGCAAATGTTGAATTTAACGTACTAGGAAATGTTGCGTTAAACCCAATTGATGAAATATTTTATGAAAACAGAGGACGTCCATTAACTGTAGATAGTCCTGATGGGCCTGTGACTTTAGATGATAATAATCGTGTACAAGTTTACAGAGCTAGTTACAAATGGGATGATAAATTATTTAAATTAGACGGATTTTATCGCACAGGTCATTACCATTGGGGTTACGAGGGCGATTTCTTTGGCTTGTATCCTGAAGCCAATTATGGACCTAATTTAGATATATATAGTGGAAAAGCTCCATATGGTTTAGAAATTGAGGGTAAGAAAATGTTTAAAGGTTTTAAATTAGCTATGGGACCAGAACTATGGTGGGGAGCGAATCCAGCTATTTTACTTAAATATTCTAAAACAATAGGAAAATTTGATTTTACAGGTATTTTCCACGAAGATCTAACACAAAGAACAAATACGCAAACTTCCTATGCAATCCCACAACCCAAAACCAGACGTTTTACATTGCATTTAAACAGAAAATTTGGAAAATTTGCTGTTGATTTAGGTGGTATTTGGGCAGGCCAACCACTTGAAGGTAGAGATTATCAAGTAGTAAGAGGTGAAGGAGCAAATCAGCAAGTGTACATCAATCAAATTGAATCCAAAGATAACTTAGGAGGAAAAATGAAATTAACCTACACCGGTGGACAAATTAATTGGTATGCTTCAGCAGCAGCACAAGGTTTAGTAGCAGGAGGTGGGGCGGATCTTACCCAAACCTTTACGGGTTGGAGACTTAAGGATACCGGAAGTGGAAATCAATATAATTTTTTAACAGGTATGACTTATACTTTAGGAAAATTACAAATAGCACCCAACTTTTTATGGCAAAAACCTTTAGAAGGTCCAATAACAACTGATGTTCCAATTCCTGGAAGACCGCGAAACATTGTAGATGATCCATTCGTGGTTAGAGCCAATAGAGAACAAGTAGCTGGCGAATTATTATTTACTTATGACCCAACTCCGGGGACTTATGCTTATGATTGGGATAATGATCGTTCTGAAGATTCAAAATTTTTAGTGAGTGCAGGATTTGTTTTCCGTCATTTGCCAACTACTCAAGATGCAGCAATTGGATTTTTAGCGGATAGATCTACTTTTGCTTTTGAAGGCGCTCCACCAGCAAAGGATTTATGGGAAACAAATGCAAGAATTGTTTCAAAAATTAGCCCTGATTTAGGTTTTATTGGTACAATTTATGGAGGACCTGCTCAAGGCAACGGTAGTGATGCAAGAACTATAGACCGTTATGGTTTAGATTTAAGAATGATTTACAAAAAAGTAAAATTGACTTCATTTGTAAAAGTAAACGACTGGGGACCATTTGATTATCATAGAGATTTCAACTTGACTTATCCTTTACAATTAATGGCGGATATCTCCTTCAATATAGGAAAACCAGATTGGTTCATTCTTCCAAACACTAGCTTAGGAATTCGTGGTTCCTGGCGTTCATTAGATCAATATTCTAATAGATATTCACCGACTTTCGTACCAGAAAATACTTTTCCTCCTGTGCCAGTATTAAGTCCTGTTGGATTTTCAAACGGTCAAGAATGGGAAATTAGAACCTACCTACATATCAATATTGGTAATTAACCTAATAAAATTTAAAAAGATGAAAACATATTCAATTTTAAAATCAAAAAAATCAGCCTTTGTCCTGATGAGTTTATTACTTGTTTTGGGATGTCAGAATGACGATGCTGATTTACAAACTGCGAAAGCATCAAGTTTAGCAGAAATTTTTATAGATTCTCCAGTTGGTTTGGGGACTAATTTTTATTTTCCGTATGGAGCAGGTCCAGATAATCCTGTTGGATCAAAACTTAATGCTTGGACAGTGGATCAAAAAGTTAGTTACAAAGGCACTGCTTCCATGCGTTTTGATGTACCCAATTCAAATGATGTTGAGGGAAATTATGCTGGAGGTATTTTTAGAATAGATGGCGCAGGTCGTGATTTAAGAGGTTTTGACGCGCTTACTTTTTGGGCAAAATCTTCACAGGGTGTTACAGTCGCAGAGTTTGGTTTTGGAGAAGATTTTTTTCCAAATAAATATATTACAACTGTTAGAAATATAACTCTCGGAACAACGTGGACAAAATTTATTATTCCTATTCCAGACGCTTCAAAATTAGTTTTAGAAAAGGGAATGTTTAGATATGCCGCCAATACCACTGATACAAATGGTAAAGGATACACTTTTTGGATAGACGAACTTAAATTCGAAAAATTAGGAACGATTGCGCACGGACAAGCTTCTATTATGAATGCTAAAAATGCATCGCAAACAACTTTTGTGGGAGTAAAATCAACAATTGATAATTTTGCCGCTACATTTAATTTGCCATCAGGGATTAATCAAGCTGTATCTCTTAGTTCAGCATATTTAACATTTTCTTCATCAAATCCAAGTGTAGCAAGCGTAGATGCAAGTGGTGTAGTAACCTCTTTAAGTGCTGGTACAGCTGTTATTACTGCAAAATTTGGAGATACTGTAGCACTAGGAAGTTTGACTATTAAATGCGTGGGTATTTTTGTTAATTCACCAGTACCTACTAGAAATGCAGCAAATGTAATTTCTCTTTTTTCCAATGCATATACAAATGTACCTGTAAATTATTATAATGGATATTGGCAACCTTGGCAAACTACCGTTTCAAATGATTTTACTGTGGGAGGAGATGATGTTTTAAATTATACCATTTTTAATTTTGTAGGTATAGAATATAGTAGTCCAACAATAAACGCAACTGCAATGACTCACGTGCATTTAGATGTCTTTTTCCCTGGACCTATTGCTCCTGGAAGGGAACTTAGAGTCTTAGTTGTAGATTTTGGTGCAGATGGAGTTTACAGTGGTGGAGATGATACAAGACATTCTACAACTTTCACTGCTCCAACCTTGGTTACAAATAAATGGATAGGTATAGATATTCCTTTTTCAAGTATGCCAGGATTATTAAGTAGAGCTCATTTGGCTCAGCTTATTTTAGAAGGTGGGGATGGTTCTGTTCTCTATGTTGACAATATCTATTATTACAAATAATAAGTTTTATTTATAACTTTTTTAAAAAATTCAAAATGAATAAAAAAATTCAATTAATTAAAAATAGTATTCTTTTTGCTGCTACCTCTTTGTTATTTGTAGGTTGTTCAATAGATGAGAAACAGACTGTTATTACCAAAACTAAATTGGTAATGCAAGAAGAATTTACTACAAACGGTGCACCTAATACTAATATGTGGAGTTATAACCTCGGCACTGGAACAAATGGATGGGGAAACAATGAATTACAATATTACACTGACAAACCCGAAAACATTGTGATTGAGAATGGAAATCTGAAGATAACAGCTCGCAAAGAATTGTTTTTAGGTTCTTCCTATACCTCTGCAAGAATTACGACTAAAGGGAAGTTCGAACAAAAATATGGTCGAATTGAAGCAAGGATAAAATTACCTTATGGAAAAGGAGTATGGCCAGCATTTTGGATGTTAGGTGCAAATTCTGATACCGTATTATGGCCGCAATGTGGCGAAATTGATATTATGGAATATTTAGGTAGTAAACCAACTCAAGTATTCGGTACTGTACACGGGCCAGGGTATTCAGGTGGTGAAGCGATATCAAAAACGTACACTTTACCGAATGATAGATTTGATAATGATTTTCACATTTTTGGAATAGAGTGGGGAGAAAATTATATTAACTATTATGTTGATGGAGCATTATACAATCAAATTACTCCAGAAGATGTAAAAGGCGAATGGGTGTTTAATCAACCTTTTTATATTATACTAAATGTTGCTGTTGGAGGCAATTTGCCAGGTGCTCCAAATAGTGAAACCTCTTTTCCGCAAACAATGTTAGTTGATTATATTAGAGTTTACGAGTAAAAAACGCAAATCAACGAAATTTAGCTTTTGCATCTATTTACATATAGACAAAAATTTTAAGGAATGTAGAGTCAAAAAGTAGATATAAAACTATTTAAATTCTACAAAACAATGTTTACAATAGACTTTTTATAAGTCTATTGTAAATGATTGTTTTAGTTTTAAGTGCACTAATCCAAACGCATTACACCAATTTTTTTTAAAAATAACAATGAGAGAAAGTTCAACCTCATTAAATGAACATCTAATGGATAATTCAAACAACTCTGTCGCTATTGATATAATTACAATCGAAGGCGAACAATTCTATAAAATATCCAATTGCGACAAAATGCGTCCTTTTTTTATGAGCATTGTCAGTGATTCAGATCATTGGATGTTTATTTCCAGTAATGGTGGTCTAACTGCGGGTAGAAAAAACGCTGAATTTGCTCTTTTTCCTTATTATACAGACGATAAAATAACCGAGTTTGCTGATATTACAGGTAGTAAATCTATTTTTCAAATTCGTTTTGAGGAGAAAGCAATGGTTTGGGAACCTTTTTCGGAGCGGTTCAATCAAAGTTATAATTTAAGCAGAAATATTTATAAAAATTTTTACGGAAACAAAGTCATTTTCGAAGAAATTCATAATGATTTACAACTGACTTTCAGATACCAATGGAATTCTAGTAATCTTTTTGGTTTTGTAAAAAAATCGGAAATCATAAACAATTCCAAAATAGGGTATAACATCACGGTTTTAGATGGTGTTCAAAATATTATGCCACAAGGCGTAAATAGTGATTTGCAATCCAGTACAAGCAATCTCGTTGATGCCTATAAAAGAAGCGAATTGCACGCAGAAAGTGGTGTCGGTATTTTTGCACTAAGTGCAATAATCGTCGATAAAGCAGAACCGAGTGAAGCGCTCAAGGCCAATGTGGTTTGGTCATTAGGAATGAACAATCCAAAATATTTGCTGTCTTCAAAACAACTTCCTGCTTTTAGAAAACTACAACCACTTACAGCTGAAAGCGATATAAAAGGAGAGAAAGGTGCTTATTTTATTTCAAACGAATTGTATTTGTCTCAAAATTCTACCGAAAAATGGGACATTATAGCTAATGTCAATCAAAATCAATCACAAGTTATTCAACTAACCGAGTCTATTATTCACGATAAAACGCTGGAAAGACAACTTGAAAATGATATTGAATTAGGGAAACAAAATCTTATTGCGCTTACGGCTTCTGCCGATGGATTGCAATTTACGGCCGATAAATTTATTGACACTCGTCATTTTGCCAATACACTTTTCAACATTATGCGTGGTGGTATTTTTGATCACAATTATCAAATCGGAAAAAAAGATTTTTCTCAGTATTTAGCCAAAGCAAATAATGACGTTTTTAATAAAAATCAAAACTTTCTTCAAAATTTAAAAGACCAGTTTTCATATGTTGAGTTGCTCAATGTAATTGAAAACTTCGAAGATCAAGATTTAGTAAGACTTTGTACAGAATATTTGCCGTTAAAATTTAGCCGCCGACACGGAGATCCTAGTCGTCCTTGGAATAAATTTTCGATTAATACACGAAGCGAAGTTGACGGTTCAAAAATTCTGGATTACGAAGGGAATTGGAGAGATATTTTTCAAAACTGGGAAGCATTGGCTCACGCTTATCCTGATTTTATCGAAGGTATGATTTTTAAATTCCTTAACGCCTCTACATTTGATGGGTATAATCCTTACCGAGTTACAAAAAGTGGATTTGATTGGGAAGCCATAGAACCGGATAATCCGTGGTCATATATTGGCTATTGGGGAGATCATCAAATCATTTATTTGTTGAAATTTTTAGAGTTCATAGAAAAGTACCATCCTGGAAAATTGAATTCGTATTTTGAAAAAGAATGTTTTGTATATGCTGCTGTTCCATACACCATAAAAGCGTATCAAGATATTTTAAAAAACCCAAAAGACACTATTGAATACAGTCACAATTGGGAGAAAAAAATTATGGCTGAACGCAGTAAAATTGGTGCTGATGGAGCTTTAATCCGAAGTAATTCAGATGAAATTTATCACGTAAATTTTATTGAAAAAATTCTAGCCACAGTTCTGGCTAAAATGTCAAATTTCATCCCTGAAGGAGGAATCTGGATGAACACTCAACGTCCTGAATGGAACGATGCCAACAATGCTTTGGTAGGAAATGGGGTTTCTATGGTCACACTATATTATTTGCATCGATTTTTAAAAACGTTCCAAAGTATATTAGAATCTTCTGAATTAGAAACTATCAAAATTTCTAATGAAATGGTAGAATTTTATCACGAAGTTAGAGATTGCTTGGTAGAAAATCAACAGTTGCTTTCTGGAAAAATTGATGATCAGTCCCGAAGAAAAATATTAGACCGTTTAGGAAAAGCTGCTTCAGATTATCGTTTTCAAGTCTATAATAGTGGATTTTGGGGCAAGAAAAGAACCCATTCGATGGCTGGTTTAAAAACATTTACAAAAGTATCTCTAGCATTTATTGAACATTCCATTCGTGCCAATCAAAGACCTGATAAATTGTACCAAGCGTATAATTTGATGTCTATTACAAAAGATGGTATTGTTATTTCTAATCTTAGCGAAATGCTCGAAGGTCAAGTAGCAGCGCTTAGTTCTGGATATTTAAAAGCAAGTGAATCATTACAAATATTAGATGCTCTAAGAAATAGTTCTTTATATCGTCCAGATCAAAACAGTTATATTCTGTATCCCAACAAAGATTTACCTAAATTTTTAGAAAAAAATAATATTCCTAAATCGAGTATCGAAAAATCAACTTTATTGACAAAATTAATGGCTAATGCTAACCATTCACTTGTCAATATGGATTGCAAAGGCAATTATCATTTCAATGGAAACTTTCATAATGCCAACGATTTAAAAGCTTCTTTAGCACAATTAAAAAAGCAAGAAGAATATCAACTTTTAGTTGAAAAAGAATCTGATTCAATTTTACAGATTTTTGAAGATGTTTTCAATCATAAAGCTTTTACAGGAAGATCAGGAACATTCTATGGTTACGAAGGATTGGGTTCCATCTATTGGCACATGGTTTCAAAATTGCATTTGGCAGTGTTGGAAGTAATCGAAAAAGCTTATGTCGACAATGAAGACAAATCTCTAAATGCAGCATTGTCTGCGCATTATGAAGAAATTGGAGAAGGTATTGGTGTTCATAAATCGCCAGAAGTTTATGGTGCTTTTCCAACTGACCCATATTCGCATACACCTGGGCATCGCGGTGCACAGCAACCAGGAATGACTGGGCAAGTAAAAGAAGATATCCTAACCAGAAAAGGTGAATTAGGGGTTAATGTTTCCGAAGGTAAACTAACGTTTGATCCTGCTTTATTGAATAAAAACCAATTTTTACAGCAAGGGGAAACGGTGATTTTTAGTGATTTAGAAAACAAACCTTATTCCTTAAAATTAGAAATAGGAAGTTTGGCATTTACGCTATGTCAAGTGCCCGTAATTTATAAAATTGGGAAACAAAATCAAATTGAAGTGGTGTTCAATAATGACCAAACAGAAACTTTTCCATCTTTAACGTTGAACTTGGAGATGAGTCAAAAAATATTTCACCGTACAGGAGAAATTAGCCAACTAAAAGTAAGTATTAACATTTAAGTAAATGAACAAAATATCAAAATTTGTACTACTTCTTTCAACAATTACACTATTATTTTCGTGTAGTAGCAAACTTATGAATTCAAAAAAATCAACAGAAATAACAGCCAAAGATATTATAGGAAATCCAAATTATCAAGCCATTTGTTATGGCGGATTTAGGGAGAAAACAAGAGACACTGAACCAACTATTGCTCAACTGAAGGAAGACCTGAAACTACTTTCGGCAATGAATATTAAAGTGCTGAGAACCTATAATGTGCATAATAAAGAGGTTTCAAATTTGTTGGTTGCCATACGGGAATTAAAGAAAGAAGATTCTAATTTTGAAATGTATGTCATGTTAGGTGCTTGGATTGACTGCAAAAATGCCTGGACGGCGCTTCCTCCGATTCACAATGTCGAGAGTGACCGAAATGCTATCGAAATTGCTGAAGCAGTGCGATTAACAAATCAATATCCGGATATTATTAAGATTATAGCTGTTGGAAATGAAGCTATGGTAAAATGGGCAGCAAGTTATTATGTTGAACCTGCCATCATTTTAAAATGGGTAAATCATTTGCAAAATTTAAAAAAAGAACAAAAATTGCCGGCATCTCTTTGGGTAACCACTTCAGACAATTTTGCTTCTTGGGGCGGTGGCGACAAGGAATACCATGTAGAAGACCTAAAGCAACTCATAAAAGCAGTCGATTATATTTCGATGCATACTTATCCAATGCATGACACGCATTACCATCCGGTATTTTGGGGAGTTTTTGAAAGTGAAATTCATTTATCCGAAAAGCAAAAAATTGATGCCGCAATGCTTCGCGCAAGAGATTATGCGATATTTCAAATTAAAAGTGTTTCTAATTATATGAAATCGTTAGGGATAGAAAAACCTATAGCTATTGGAGAAACAGGCTGGTCCTCTTTATCGAGCGAACTCTATGGTAATTCAGGTTCAAAAGCTACAGACGAATACAAATCGGCACAATTTTATAAACTAATGAGAGAATGGACGAATAAAGAAAGAATATCTCTTTTTTACTTTGAAGCTTTTGACGAACAATGGAAAGACAGCGGAAATCCTCAAGGTTCAGAAAATCATTTTGGATTAATCAATTTGCAGAGTCAAGCCAAATATTCCCTTTGGGAAATGGTGGATAAAGGAGTTTTCAAAAATCTAACTCGTGATGGAAAACCCATTACAAAAACCTATAACGGTGATGAAAAAGCATTGTGGCAGGATGTAAAAACACCTCCGAGGTTAAATATTAATTAATTTAGTGATGAAAAAAAATCAATTCCTTTTTAATCGTCTCAAAATTTTAGTACTAATTTTTAGTATCACGTTATCAATGAATAGTTGTAAAGTAACCAAAGAATTAAAAACTGAAGTTTATGAAACTTCTGCCAAAGGGAATTCATTAAAAAAAATTACGGAGTTTTCAGAAAGTAAAGCCCGAGTAGTAATAACCTTAAATCCAGAAGAAAAATTTCAAACTATTACCGGTTTTGGTGGTTCATTTACAGAAGCCTCTGCTTCGTTACTCAATCGATTAAGTGTAACAAACCGAAAGAAAATTTTGGATGCCTATTTCAGCGAAGACGGGGCCAATTATTCACTAACCAGAACGCATATTGCTTCCTGTGATTTTTCACTAAGTAATTACACTTATGCTAAAGTGGAAAATGACAAATTATTAGAAAATTTCACTATTGAAGATGATAAATCGGATTTAATTCCAATGATTTTAGACGCGAAAGCCATTTCAAAAGAAGGGTTTAAAATCATAGCTTCGCCTTGGACATCACCGCCTTGGATGAAAGACAACAAAAAATATGTGGGTGGAAAATTATTGCCTGAATATAATGATTCGTTTGCTTTATATTTTTCAAAATATTTAGAAGCTTATAAAAAGGAAGGAATCAACATTTGGGGTGTTACCGTTATCAATGAGCCACACGGCAACGGCAACAACTGGGAGAGCACACTGTTTTCGCCAAAAGAAATGACCGATTTTGTTCAGAATCATTTAGGTCCAAAATTAGAAAAAGACGGTTGGGGAGCTGTTAAAATATTAGGTTACGACCAAAATAGAGGTGGTTTAAAAGAATGGGTTGATGAAATGTTCAAAGATGAAAAGTCATCTAAATATTTTGCTGGAACTGCCATACATTGGTACGAAAGCACATATGATTATTTGCCTGATGCCTTGCAATATGCACACGAAAAAGCACCTAATAAATATTTAATTCAAACCGAAGCTTGTGTAGATTCTGAGATTCCACACTGGAATGATGATGCTTGGTATTGGAAAAAAGAAGCTACCGATTGGGGTTGGGATTGGGCTTCTGAAAAAGACAAATATTTGCACCCAAAATATGCTCCGGTTAATCGCTACGCTACAGATATTATCGGATGTTTAAACAATTGGGTCGATGGTTGGGTCGATTGGAATATGGTCCTGGACACGCAAGGAGGCCCTAATTGGTTCAAAAATTGGTGTGTTGCGCCAGTGATTGTTGATCCAGAAAAAGATGAAGTCTATTTTACACCTTTGTATTATACGATGGCACATTTTAGCAAATTTATGAGGCCGGGGGCCGTAAAAATTGGTTGCAAAATCAACAATACCGAATTAATGTCAACTGCTGTAAAAAATCCTGACGGAAGTACAGCAGTAGTAATTTTCAATCCTACAGAACAAGAATTTGCTGTAGAAATCAATCAAAACAACAAAAAGGCAACTATTTCTATCAGTGCCAAAGCATTGCAAACCATATTAATTAAACCGTGATAACCATATAATTATAATAATAAACCACTTATACTATGTCAAAAAATAATTCACACCCAACGGGATTAGTTCCAATGAGTCAAAAAATCGCTTTTGGATTAGGAATGTTAGCCAATCAAATGTTCCCGGCAGCCTTGGGTATTTTTATGGTTGTACTGGTTGAAAATTTAGGTATGCCAACCTGGATGTGGGGTATTACTTTTTTCCTACCCAGAATATTAGACGCTTTTATTGACCCAATTATGGGTTTCATTTCAGATAATACCCGTTCTAAATGGGGAAGAAGAAGACAATATGTGTTTATTGGGGCAGTTATTATGGGAATTTCTTTTATTGTTATGTGGCAATTATACAGAGAAAGCGGCATAGATTATAATTTCTACTATTTTCTAATATGGTCAATTATATTTTATTTGGGACTGTCCATTTTTAGTGTTCCTTTCGTGGCAATGGGTTATGAAATGAGTGATGATTTTCACGAAAGAACAAGTATTATGGCAATCTCGCAATGGATTGGTCAGTGGGCATGGGTAATTGCGCCTTGGTTTTGGGTGGTCATGTATGATCCAAGTTGGTTTCCAAATGCAGATACCGCTACCAGAACTTTGGCTGTTTGGGTTGGGATTTCTTGTATGATTTTGGCAATGATTCCAGCAATTTTTATTAAAAGCAAATCGACTGTTAACGAAGAAAATTTTTCTCCACTTACTTTTAAAACAATGGGTGGAAGTTTAAAAGAAATTTTTTCAAGTTTTGTTGAAGCTTTTAAAAACGGACCTTTCAGAAAACTCTGTATTGCTACTTTCTTTATTTTCAATGCTTTTAATACCGTTGCTGGTTTTACTTTTTTTATCGTTGTTTACTATTTATTTAATGGAAGTTCAGCAGATGCCGGTATTTGGCCAACACTTTTCGGATGTTTAGGTGCTTTATCAACCACTTTTGTTGTAATTCCGATAGTTTCCTGGATGTCTAAAAAAATGGAAAAAAAGAAAGCATTTTTAGTGTGTCAAGGAATTTCAGTTTTTGGATATATTTTGCTTTGGTTTCTTTTCATTCCCGGAAAACCATATATGTTTATATTCGCTTTACCATTCTTTTCCTTTGGTATTGGAAGTTTATTTACTTTAATGATGTCAATGACGGCAGATGTTTGCGATATGGATGAGTTGATTTCGGGCAAACGAAGAGAGGGAATTTTTGGAGCCATTTATTGGTGGATGGTAAAATTTGGTTTTGCTATTGCCGGACTGTTAACGGGTATAATAATGTCTTTTGTAGATTTCCATCCAGGGGCAGCGACACAAGCAGAGGGAGCAGTTACTGGTTTACGACTTTTTTTCTCAGGAATTCCAATTTTTGGTACTTTGGTAGCGATGTGGGTAATGAGAAATTATGACCTAACAGAGGAAAAAGCGAGAGAAATTAAAAAAGAGTTAGACTCAAGGAAACTTCCTGTAAAAAAACAATCATCCGCTTATCTTTCTGGTAAATTACTTTCTTTAGAAAAAATCGGAAGTACTTTGAATTCTAAAATTGGGATTGATTTAAATTCAAAAACAGAAGCTGAATTAAGGAAACAATTTTCAGAAATTTTAAATGACGGAATACATGGATTATGTTTTAGCCCTTATGTCGAAGGGCAAGATACAGGCGATATTCTATCCGAAAATCAAATTATTAGAAGACTGGATTTAATTGCTCCACATACCAATTGGATTAGAACTTTTTCCTGTACAGAAGGTAATGAATTAATTCCTGAAATAGCACACACAAAAAGCTTGAAAACCGTTGTTGGAGCTTGGATAAGTGCTGATAAGGAACGAAATGAAAGAGAAATTCAATCGCTTATTTCATTGGCAAATGCTGGTTTAGTTGATATCGCTGCTATTGGAAATGAAGTATTACATCGGGGAGAAATGGGGGAAAAAGAATTAATTGGATACATCCAAAGAGTTAGGGCTGCATTACCAAATTCGATTCCAGTAGGTTATGTAGATGCTTATTATCAGTTTTTAGATAAACCCGCTTTGGTTGATGCTTGCGATATTATTTTAGCCAACTGTTATCCGTTCTGGGAAGGTGCTGATAATGATTTTGCGCTGAATTATTTGAATAGAATGGTGGAATTGACTCAGCTTTCTTCCAACGGAAAAAAAGTAATCATTACAGAAACTGGATGGCCTAGCAAAGGAGAAAATATTGAAGCCGCTGTACCTTCTAATTTGAATGCAATGAAATATTTTATTGCGGTACAAGATTGGGCTAAAAATCACGAAATCGAACTATTCTATTTTTCATCATTTGACGAATCTTGGAAAATAAAACAAGAAGGAGAAGTTGGTGCCGGATGGGGCATTTGGGACAAAAACGAAAATTTAAAATTTAATAATTAAAAGTATGTCATTTAGAGAAGGTCATTATTTTTCATTAGAAGATAATAAAAGCAGCAAAGACGGACAAAATAGTTATCAAGAAATTCAAATTTCGGATGTTTCTTCTAAAGAATTATCTAAAATTTGGAAAGAAACTTTAGAAAAAGGAATGCATGGTGTTTGTTTCAGCTTATACGAAGATGGACAAAAACCAGGGGATATTATTTCGGAAGAACAAGTGCGACGCAGGATGAAAATAATTGCTCCATACACCAAATGGGTTCGCTCGTTTTCGTGCACAGAAGGGAATGAGTTCATTCCTAAAATTGCACATGAATTTGGAATAAAAACATTAGTTGGAGCTTGGCTAGGCGATGATCCTGAAATCAACGAAAGGGAAATAGAAGGTCTAATACAACTTGCAAATGAAGGATATGTTGATATTGCAGCCGTCGGAAATGAAGTAATGTACCGAAAAGATTTAACCGAAGAGGAACTTATAAGTTTCATAGAAAGGGTTAGAAATTCAATACCAAGTTCAATTCCTGTAGGCTATGTAGATGCTTATTATGAATTTTCGCATCGACCAAATATTACCGCAGTTTGCGATGTTATTTTAACGAATTGCTATCCTTATTGGGAGGGTTGCCCTGTAGAATATTCCTTTAATCACATGGTTAGTATGTTTGAATCGGCAAAATACGCTGGTCAAAACAAACGTATCATTATTACCGAAACAGGTTGGCCAAGTCAAGGTGGATCTTTGAAAGGAGCTGTTGCATCAAATGAAAATGCGATGAAATATTTTATCGATTCTCAAAGTTGGTCACAACAAAATGACATAGAAATGTTTTACTTTTCTTCCTTTGATGAATCCTGGAAAGTGGGGCCAGAAGGAGAAGTGGGTGCCTATTGGGGCATTTGGGATAAGAATGAAAAATTAAATTTTACAGAATAAATCAATAGCTAAAACCTAAATCATGAAAAAAATTACTCGAATTCATATATTATTTTCCTTTCTTTTAATTAGTCAATTTTGTATTGCACAAGTAGACGTTATTTATAAAGATATGGTTTGGTCCGATGAGTTTACAGTTAATGGTCCAGTCAACAGTACTAATTGGTTTCATCAAACACAATTGCCCTCTGGTGGAAACTGGTTTAATGGGGAAGTGCAGCACTATACCGATAGAATAGATAACTCTTATGTTGATAATGGGAGTCTGAAAATAGTTGCCAAAAAAGAGAGTTACACTAATCAATCAGTAACGAAGGAATATACCTCAGCACGATTGAATTCTAAATTTGCCTATTTATACGGTCGGGTCGATATTAGAGCAAAAATTCCAAAAGATGCTGGAACTTGGCCGGCGTTATGGTTGCTTGGAAAAAATGTAAATGAAGATGGAGGATTTTTTGATGCTATTTATGGCACTGCAAATTGGCCAGCTTGTGGCGAAATAGATATATTGGAATATGGCATTACTCGTTCTAAACCAGATAATTACGTTCAAAGCGCTTTGCATACTCCATCCTCTTCTGGGAACACTTCTAACATTGGTGGTGTAGTTGTAGGGGATAATATTTCTAATAATTATCATATTTATTCTATGAATTGGTCACCAAACCAAATATCATTTCTTGTTGATGGAGTAGAATATTACACCTATAATCCAGCAGTTAAAAATGCAAGTACTTGGCCGTTCGATAAAGAACAATATTTTTTATTGAACATTGCAATGGGTGGTATCGCTGGACCAATAGATCCAAGTTTCACTCAAACTACTATGGATATTGATTATATACGAGTATATCAAAATATCACTCCAGACACGCAAGCACCTACAAATTTCACTGCAACTGTTGGAACTATATCAGGGTCTTCTGTTGAATTATTGTTAAATGCTACTGATGATTCAGGAAATGTCACCTATAATGTTACGTATGGAACTAGTGGAACAGCTTCGACTTTTAGTCCTTCCGGTACGCAAAAATCATTGGTAATTTCTAATTTGTCTGAAAACACCAATTATACTTTTACTGTTAGCGCATCTGATGCTAGTGGAAATGTAGCTCTCAATAATCCAATTGTATTGAATGCTACTACAAAAACTATTTTGCAATGTTCAGGTACAGATACACAATCATCTCAAGGTATTGCTTTCTCTCTTGGTTATAATTATACTTTTGAAACAATAGGTACTGATGTGAAAATCAATTTTGAACTTTTAGATACTGACAAAACGGGTGTTGTTGCTTATTTGTGGAGACAAACTCCATTTGGAGAAACACAAATGGCAAATGTTTCGGGAAAAATATTTACCCAAACCATTACTGGACAAACTTTGGGTTCAACAATTAGTTATGCATGTAAATTTGCCTTTAGCGGAGGTTTGTCGGTTACAAAATATATTTCTTATGTGGTAGGAAGCAACTGTCCTTTAGGATTAGAATCCGCATCCAAATTGAAACAATTTGCGTATCCAAACCCAGTTGAAAACAGCTTACAATTGCAATTAATTGATGAGCAAAATCAAATTACTTTAACCGATATTTTGGGTCGTAAAATACTTGAAGAATCTGTAAAATCGAATCACACTATTGATATGAGTGCTTTAAAATCAGGAATTTACTTTTTGAAAATAAATAATTCGGTTGGTATCGAAACTATGAAAATTATTAAAAAATAGCATTTAGTTCTGAAGACTATTTACAATTTTAGTACTTATATAATGTTGCTCTAATGAATCTAAATAAAAAATATAAGCAAATTAAATTTTTTTCAACATTGGTTTTCCTAATGATTTTTTCAATGGGATTTGCTCAAAGTTTCCCTTTGGATTTTGAATCTACTACTACACCTTATCCTTTTACAAATTTTGATGGAGGTGTGGCAACAAAAATTGCAAATCCACAAATCTCAGGAATAAATGCAAGTGCTAACGTTATTCAATTAGTTAAAGGCAGTGGTGCAGTTTGGGCTGGTAGCAAAATCACAATGGCTGCCCCAATTGATTTAACCACCAAAAGGTTATTCAAGATAAAAGTTTTTTCACCCAAAGCTGGCATTAAATTATTGCTCAAGTTTGAAGGAGGAGGTGTTGTTTTTCAAAAAGAATCTGCACCAATTTCAGTAGCTAATGTGTGGGAAGAATTGACTTTTGATTTATCAGGAGACGCAGTAAACAATTTGAATAACCAAATTGTTTTTATGTTTGACTATGGAAAACAAGGGGATGGAAGCGCAAATTCAACTTACTTGTTTGATGATTTGACTTTATCGGTAGGTCCTGGACCTATTTTGGATTTACCAACATTGCCATTAGATTTTGAATCAACAACTTTGTCCTATCCATTTCTTGATTTTGGAGGCGGAACAACAAAAATACTTTCCAATCCATTTCCTGACGCTGTAAACTCAAGTCCGACAGTAGTTCAAATGATAAAAAAACCTGGCGAAACTTACGGTGGAAGCGTTATTCAAATGGCTGGTCCAATTGATTTCTCTGCTACCAATAAGATAGTAAAGTTAAAAGTATGGTCTCCAGTTGCTGGAAAAAAACTTTTATTGAAGTTTGAAGGCAGTCCAACTGATTTTGATAATGGTGCTTTTGAAACGGATGTAATTATTCCCAAAGCCAATGAATGGGTAGAATTAACCTTTGATTATAATTCTCCCACTTTATTTCCTCCTGTAAACAATAATGATACAAAAATTGTTTTTTTCTTTGATTTTGGTGTTCAGGGAGACGGAGGCCCAAATTCAACTTATTATTTTGACGATGTAGCTTTTTCGACATATTTGTCGGCGCCTGCGTATTTATTTTCGGAAGTTAATATCTATCCAAATCCTGCTTCAAACCAATTGACGATTGAAGCAAATGAAACGATTCAAAAAGTATCGATTTACAACCTCATTGGACAGGAAGTTTTGACAAAAAATCCAAAAAGTAATAAAACTATTTTACAGATTAACGAATTGCCGAAAGGTGTTTATGTCGTTTCAACAACTATTGAGGGTAAAGATTCAACTTCAAAATTTATTAAAGAATAGGAGCAGTTTTATGCTCTATTGAAATATAGACTATTTAATTATTCAAAAATTTTAATATTAAGATTACAATGAAACGTAGAATTATTTTTTTGTTTACAACAATCGTGGTTTGTTTTTTATTTGCAACAAATGCAAATGCACAGTTTGTTCCGGTTGGAAGTGGAAGTTACAGAACTACACACCCGGGTTATGATGTAGCCGGCAGAAATCAATATCCTTCTGGAATACCCTTTTTGACCGGTGCAGCGGTTGGAAAGCCTGTTCCTACCAGCGACTGGTGGTCTGCTTTGGTCAAAAATGGAACTGCTTCGAACCTTTTTAATTATCCTTATACGATGAAAACTACCAACAGCGGACTGGTAGTGAGTTACATTCCTAAGGGTGTGATTGATGATTTGTTGCCAATGGTAGTGGGTGTAACTGGAATGAATGCTCCGAATATTAAAGTCGCTGATTACTCGGATTGGACGGTAACAATGGATTGGAATGATGGAACACATAATTTTCAAACAACTTCAGGAGTAGGAATGCCTTTTCTCTATTTTACCAAAAACGCTAGTGATGTTGCTCAAGTGATTATAAACTCAGGAACAGTTGTTATCTCTAACGAAATGCTAGTTTGTACCAATGTGAAAAATGGTGCTGATTTTGCAGTTTATGCACCTGCAGGAAGTACCTGGACTCAAAATGGAGCTGTTTATACTTCAACTTTGAATGGAAAGAATTATTGGTCGATGGCATTTATTCCGCTTACCGCATCAAATGTAGATACGGTCGCTAATGAATATAAAAAATATGCTTATGTTTTCCCTGTAAAGACAACAGCCACTTATTCTTACAATGAATCAACTTCTGTAATGCACACTGATTTTAATGTGCAAACCGAAGTGAAAGAAGGTGTTGAAACTAATATGTTACTCGGTTTACTTCCGCATCAATGGGCTCATTTAGCACCAGGTTCTGCGGTTCCTGACAAATACGCGTACGCTGTTATTAGGGGCGAAATGAAAACAATGGCGGGCAATAGTTTTAGTGTCGAAAACACTTTTCACGGCATACTTCCAACTTTGCCTTACGTCGATAATTACAGTAGTGGTTTTACACCAACAGCCTTAATAGAAAAAATTACCTCTTTAGAAAACAGCACTATGGCAACTTGGACGGACTCGTATAACGAAGGTCAAGTTTTTAATCAATTGATGCAGACGGCTCGTATCGCCAATGAAATGGGAAATAGTATAGCCCGAGATAAAATGTTGGCAACTATTAAGACCCGACTTGAAAACTGGTTTAAAGCCGAAAATGGGGAAGTAGCTTTCCTGTTTTATTATAATTCTACTTGGAGCTCGGCTATAGGTTATCCTGCTGGATATGGTCAGGATAGTGGTTTAAATGATAAACAATTTCATTGGGGTTACTTTATTCAAGCGGCTGCTTTTGTGGAACAATTTAGTCCAGGATGGGCAGCACAATGGGGCGGAATGGTAGATTTAATCGTTCGTGATGCTGCTGCTTATGATCGTAATGATACAATGTTTCCTTATTTGCGTAACTTTAGTCCTTATGCGGGTCATTGTTGGGTAGATGGTTTTGCAAATAACCCACAAGGAAATAATCAAGAATCTAGTTCTGAAAGTATGAATTTCAACACATCTCTTATTCAATGGGGAGAAGCTACTGGGAATAAATCCATTCGAGATTTGGGTATTTATCTCTATACAACAGAGCAAACTGGAATCGAAGAATATTATTTGGATACAAAAGACCGTAATTTTCCACCCTCTCAAACGAAGAGTTTGGTTTCCCGTGTTTGGGGAAATAACTTTGATAATGGAACTTTTTGGACCGGAGATATTGCAGCATCCTATGGAATTGAATTGTATCCGATTCAAGGTGGTTCTCTATATTTAGGACAAGATACAGCTTACGTTACCAAACTTTGGAATGAAATTGAAGCCAATACTGGAATCCTTAGTAATGAAGTAAATCCAAATCTGTGGCACGACATAATGTGGGAATACCTTGCTTTTATAGATCCTCCAAAAGCAATTGGATTGTATAATTCCTATCCGAACAGAGAAATAAAATTTGGTATTTCCGACGCTCAAACCTACCATTGGTTGCATGCAATGAATGCTTTAGGAAGAGTGAGTTCAACTATTACAGCTAATTGTTCTACTGCAGCAGCATTCACTCAAAATGGTCAGACTAATTATGTGGCACAAAACTATTCAAGTGTACCAATTACAGTTACTTTTTCTACAGGATATAAAATAGATGTGCCTGCTCGGAAAATGGTTACAAGCTTAGATTCCAAAATTACAGGAATATTGATTTCTTCTTTCCAGCAAGCATATGTGAATGGAAGTGTAAAACTTGATGCTATTGTTTCAAACGGTACTCCAGTCAAAGTGGAGTTTATGGATGGAACCACTTCGTTAGGAATAGTTACAACCGCTCCTTATAGTTGGAATGCTTCAAATTTGACCTTGGGAGTGCATTCTTTTTATGCAAAAATTTACGAAGATACAGTTAAATTAAATGTTACTAATAGTGTTGATGTCCAAGTCGGAAATCAATTGCCATACGGTGGAACAGCTTGGGCTATTCCGGGAGTTATTGAAGCTGGGAAATTCGATACTTTTGAAGGTGGAAAAGGACAAAATATTGCTTATTTGGATGGAACTACCGCTAACATGGGCGATTTTAGAATGGATGAAGCCGTTGATGCAATAAGTAATGTTTCTGAAGGAGCTACTGTAGGTCACATCGCCTCTGGAGAATGGCTTGAATATACTGTTAATGTGGCCCAATCGGGGTTGTACTCATTCGATTTTCGTTATGCCTCAGGCAATTCGGCTGGCGGAGGTCCATTTAATTTGGAATGGGACGGAAAAGCCATTTCTACTGCTATTACAGTTCCTTCAACTTCTACAACATCTTGGAATATTTGGGCTGCCAAAACTGTAGCCAATATTCCACTAACACCTGGTGAACATATATTGAGAGTTGCTTTTTCAGCAGGCGAATTTAACTTGGCTAAAATGACTTTTGCCCGAACTGGCGATTTAGCTTATAGTTATCCAACTGCTGTGGCAGGGTCAAATATAAAAGTGATATTGCCGTCAACTTCCACCACGATTGACGGTTCTGCAAGTACTGAGTCAGGAGGCCAAGCGTTAACCTATTCTTGGACACAAAATTACGGACCGTCAGTTGCACAGTTCTCTAATCCTGCATCTGCTAATTCAGCTATTAGTGGTTTAGTCGAAGGTATTTACAGCTTAAAATTGACTGTAACCAATGCTGATTTACGTACCGATAGTGACGAATTATTGATTTTAGTAACTAGTACAGCCAATGCATTACCTGCGGTTTCGTTGATTACACCTGCAAATAATGCTACATTTACAGAAGGGAAACCAGTTAGTATTACTGCCAATGCTAGTGATTTCGACGGCACAATTCAGCAAGTAGATTTCTATCAAGGAACTACATTAATAAGCACTGATACTACTGCACCATATGCTGCCACTTGGAATCCAGTCGTTGGAACTTATGACTTAACAGCGAAAGCTATCGATGATACCGGAGGCATGAGCGCCTCGCAAATTGTGAATGTTACTATTGCACCAGCAATGGTGTGCATCGAAACATCCAAAGTTGCTCAACAAGGGTCTTTCTCAATTGGATACAAATCTACATTTGAAACTGTAGGAACGACGGTGTTCGTTACATTCGAATTGTTAGATACCGATAAAGCTGATCCAATAGCTTATTTGTGGAAACAATCCCCTTTTGGAGAAGCAGCAATGACCAATGTTGCAGGAAAGATTTTCACTGCAACTTTGACTGGACAAACGATGGGATCTACTATTAATTATGCTTGTAAATTTGCTTTTGCAGGCGGATTGGCTGTTACAAAATATGTAAGCTATGTGGTAGGTGCTAATTGCGGAAGCACAAACGATACACAAGCGCCAACTAATTTTACAGCCAGTATTGGAGCTATTACGGGTTCTTCTATCGAATTGTTGTTGAATGCTACTGACAATTCTGGAAACGTAGTGTATAATGTTGCTTATGGGACAAATTCAAGTTCAACATCAAATGCTTCGGGAGTTCAAAAATCTTTTTTGATAACTGCACTTTCTCCCAACACAAATTATACGTTTACTGTTTCGGCAAGCGATTTAATAGGGAATGTAGCAGTTAACAGTCCAATAGTTCTAAATGCCACAACAACGGCAAATACAAACACAGAATGTGCAGGTACTGGTTCTGAAGCCCTACCCGGGAACGGATCGTTTTCAGTGGGATACAAATATGCTTTCCAAACAATCGGTAATGATGTTACAGTAACTTTCGAGTTGCTAGATGATAAAGCTGATGTTATAGCTTATCTGTGGAAACAATCTCCTTTTGGCGAAACACCGATGACTAAAGTTTCAGGAAAGATTTTTACAAAAACTATCACTGGACAAACGATTGGTTCTACTATTAACTATGCTTGTAAATTTGCTTTTGCAGGAGGTTTGGCTGTGACCAAATATCTTTCTTATGTGGTCGGTAATACTTGTTCATTGGGAGTGGAAACCGCATCCGAATTAAATCAATTTTGCTACCCAAATCCGGCAGAAGATTTTGTACAGTTGCAGTTGTTAGACGATCAGAACCAAATTACTTTGACCGATATTCTGGGACGTAAGCTAATAGAAGAAATGGTACGGAGTTCGCACAAGATTGACATGAGTGCTTTTAAGTCAGGAATTTATTTTTTAAAAATAAATAACTCTTTTGGAATTCAAAACTTAAAAATTATTAAAAAATAGTTTTTCAAAAAAAAAGATTTTCGCTGTAAATTAATTTTACAGATGAAGATTAAAAATTCAAAATGGTGTAATTATCAAAAAATAATTACACCATTTTTTGTATTTAATTTTAGTGCAGTGCCAAGTAAAATATATAAGCATTTAAAGCCATATAAAACAGTGCTGGCAATGAAATCCAGAGACTGTCTTTCAATTTTATTCTAACGACTAATCCAAGTAACATTAACAATCCCAATCCTCCAGAGGATAATAATAAAAGAGGTTTATACCATAGACCTATTAGCAAACCAAGAGCTCCTACAATCTCTAAAACGATAACAAGAAGGCCTAATCTTTCTAATTTAAAGCGCTCGAATTCACTTTTCATATGAGGTGAAATGAAATAGGAAATTCCATAAAATAAAAAGGAAAAACTAGAAGCTAAGACACAAACAGTAAGTATATTCATAATTATAGTAGACCTAAAGTAACTGTTGTTAAAAAGATACACAAAAGCAATAAAATTAATGAAGGTAGGTGTTTAATGAATGGATTTTTAATTTTGAAATGAAAATATTGTGCACCTATCATAAGTAGTCCCATAAGTGCGGAAGCGGAAGGAATTATTACAGGATACCAAATACCGACAAGTAATAATGCTGCTAAAGATATTTTAGTCGCACCGATAAAACTTCGAGTCAAATCACTCAACCCAAATTGATGAAATTCTTTGATGACATTAAAATAGCGAAATATCCAAACGAAATAAACGGATGCTGCGACGATAATTTGTGCTAGGAGAATGAAATTTGCCATATTATTTTTTTTAGATAGTTGTTTTCTATTTTGTTAAGACTTTCAATTTGCAATTTTTAATCAATTTCTTTCAAATATATTACATTTTTAGTAAATTTTAGTAAATTTTTGAATCTATTTTTAATAGAAAAATAAGAATATTTCAAAAAAAGCAGATCTTATTAAGAGTCTTTTTTGCTCCAAAAAATGAAAATAGTTATGAGTCGAGATGCTGCATATATCTGACGAAACACAAGAACTTGGATACACAAAATTTTTAAAATTCCTTAAAAAATTGGTTTTTATAATATAGCAAAAAGTCAAAAAAAAAGTGGTTGCCAATTTCTTGACAACCACTCTTAGTACAATGTACTAACAACTATTTAATAATTTGTTTTCAATTCTACTCTACGGTTTTTAGCTTTACCCAGTGTAGTATTATTAGTTGCAACAGGTTTGGTTTCTCCAAATCCAACAGCAACCAATCTGTACTCTTCTATTCCTTTACTCATTAAATACTGTTTTACAGAATTCGAACGTTTTTGAGATAAAGTCATATTAAAATCATCTTTACCCACGCTGTCTGTATGTCCTTCAATGGATAATTTAGCTCCTGGATATTTGTTTAAAATCAGGATAAGTGCATCCAATTGCGAAAGTGAAGCTACTTTTAATTTGTCTGAATTATTTTCGAAGAAAAGTTTGCTTCCGATATAGGTTATTTTTACAATATCGGCTTTAGTAATTTCAGGACAACCATTGTTTGCAGCTGTACCTTTAGCGTTTGGACATTTATCATCCATATCCGCTACACCATCTCCGTCCGCATCAGGACAACCTTTTAGTGCAACAACTCCAGCCATATTTGGGCAACGATCGATATCATCTGTTACACCATCGTTATCGCTATCCATTGGACAACCTTTAGCATCCACTTTAGTTCCTAATTTGGTATTAGCACATTGATCATCTTTATCAGCTACACCATCCATGTCGGCATCAGGACAACCATTAAGTGTCACCGTTCCTGCTTGGTCTGGACATTGGTCTTTTGAATCTTCAACTCCATCATTATCTCTATCTGGACAACCATTTAGCATTTTTGAACCTGCAATGTCTGGACAATTGTCCAAATAGTCTGGAACTCCATCGGCATCTTTGTCTAATGGACAACCCATTTTGTCAACAACAACTCCTGCAGGTGTCCCTGGGCAAGTATCCTTTTTGTCTGAAACACCATCTTGATCGGTATCAACAGAATTACCCATATTGAAAGTCAACCCCACCATGTGAGTTACATAAGAATCTTTTTTATCCATTTTACCACCAGCATTGTCAATACCATCGCGGCCATCGTGGTTAGAGAACAAAAATGTTTCCTGCAGATTCAGCATTACAACTGGTGTAAGTCTGATATTAATACCAGCACCTGTTGATGGCAGCATAAAATCATACTTTTCTTGATGAAAATTAAGTTGGTTATCAAATAGAATAGCACCAACGCCAGCAAATACATAAGGTCTTATGATATATTCTGGAGCTACAATATTGAAACGTAAATTAATAGAGGCTGCATTAAAATCAGATTTAAAACCTGGTGTCGTACCATTATTATAACCCATGGTTCCTTTTGACAATAATAAGTTGACGTCAAATAATTTCCCTAAATATCTAGAAACTGATAAACCACCAAAACCATACATTGAATTATCGGTTTTGTACCAATCGCGGCCTAAGTCGCCACTATATTGTGTAACACCTCCATGTAATCCAATATTCCATTTTTTATCTTCTGTTTGTGCCCTTGAAGTAAAGGTAAAAGCGATAGCTACACACAGAAATAGTAATTTTTTCATAAAATTTTATTATTATAATTGTTAGGTGCAAAGGTCAAATAGTAACAGACTAATTTTGTTGTATAACTATTTTTAAAAGTTATATTATTTACATACTAATTTAGAATAATGAATAGAAAATCATTTTGCTGAGCCTATTCTCGATTTGTGATTTTAACGGCTATTGGAATCTGCATTCGTAGTTTTTGAAAAGGTCCAAAAAAAGTTTGGAAAGTTTATTAGCTTGCTGCAGTGGAGTCGAAGTCGGGAGGCTTCGCCTAGCACCAGTGCTTTTGTAGAACACTTCGAAGACTTGAGCAAGAAATCACAAGAAAGGATTCGTGCTGAAGCATGGTTTCTCAAAACTTAATAAATTTTTTTAGCACTTAATAAATCTCTTTTTTAAAGTTTAACTTATATTTACATTCATAATATCCTAATTTTAAATTAGTAACAAATAAAATAATCAACTATATGAATCAGAATAAAATTAGTTTCATAATACAATCAAAATTCAAAATCTTCTTAATTTTTTTATTCTTAATTTCATTAAATTCATATTCTCAAAATTGGTCGAGCGATGGAAATTCTTATTATAGAATAGAAAAAAATGAAATCAAACAATATAGTTTACCTGAAAATTCATCGAAAGTATTGGTTAGTTCCAAGCAACTAACTCCTCGAGGTGCTACAACTCCATTAGAAATAAGTCATTTTTCTTTTTCAAATGATCAACAGAAAGTTTTACTATTTGCCAATACTATTAAAGTTTGGCGTTTAAATACAAAAGGCGATTATTGGGTTTTAGATTTAAGTAAAGGGACTCTTACTCAATTAGGTAAAGGCTTAGCTGAATCTTCTATGATGTTTGCAAAGTTTTCGCCTGATAACAAAACAGTAGCTTATGTAAGCAATCAAAATATTTATGTTGAAGAATTAGCAACTTCGAAAATAAAGGCTTTGACAACCGATGGTTCTGTTACGATGATTAACGGAACTTTTGATTGGGCTTACGAAGAAGAGTTCTACTGTAGAGACGGTTTTAGATGGAGTCCTGACAGCGAATCAATTGCTTATTGGCAAATAGACGCCAGCAACATCAAAAAGTTTACAATGATAAACAATACAGAATCTATATACCCAAGAGTGATTCCTATAGAATATCCAAAAGTTGGAGAAGATCCCTCCATTTGTAAAGTGGGAGTGGTTACCATAATTGACGCAAAAACCACTTGGATAAATGTTCCGGGAGTGGCTAATCAAAATTATATTGTCAGAATGGATTTTATTCCAAATACCAACAATTTGTTGCTTCAACAATTGAATCGCAAACAAAATCAAAGTACTCTTTATGTTGCAGAAGCTGCAAATGGGAATGCGAAATTAATCAATAAAGAAAGCGATGCAGCATGGATTGACGTTTTTGTTATAGGTAATCCTTATGATATTTACTATACGAATAATTTTACTTGGACCAATAACAACAAAAGTATTCTTTGGGCTTCAGAAAAAGACGGTTGGAGACATTTATATACAATTTCACTGGATGGTAAATCAGAAAAATTGGTAACCAAAGGTAATTTTGATGTCATAGATGTTAAACATACCGATAGTGAAAATGGTTATGTTTACTTTTTGGCCTCTCCAGATAATGCTACTCAAAAATATTTGTATCGAACCAAATTGGAGGGCTCAGACAAACTTGAATTAGTAAGTTCTCCCAGTTTAAAAGGAACACACGATTATAATTTTTCAACCAATGGGAAATATGCTTCTCACAGTTTCTCCAACCATTTTACAAAACCATCAAGTGAAATGATATATGTAGAAAATCAAAAACCAATAAATGAAAGAACAAGTATAACTTCAAAACTAAGCCAGTTACAAGAAAAACCAACAACAGAATTTTTTAAAATTACTACAAAAGACGGAGTTGAGATGGACGGTTGGATGGTAAAACCAAAGAATTTTGATGCTACAAAAAAATATCCTGTAGTTTTTTATGTTTATACGGAACCCGCCGCAACTACTGTAACGGATTCTTATGGTTCAAGTCAGAATTATTTATACAATGGTGATATGGCCGATGATGGATATATCTATATTTCATTAGACAATCGAGGTACTCCTGCTCAAAAAGGACGAGAATGGAGAAAATCAATTTATAGAAAAATTGGAAGAATTAATATTCAAGATCAAGCTATGGCTGCTACTGAAATATTGAAATGGAATTTTGTTGACCCAGAAAGAGTTGCGGTTTGGGGTTGGAGCGGTGGCGGTACTGCTACGTTAAATTTATTATTTCAATAT
This sequence comes from Flavobacterium psychrophilum, assembly GCA_945860385.1. Lineage (GTDB taxonomy): Bacteria > Bacteroidota > Bacteroidia > Flavobacteriales > Flavobacteriaceae > Flavobacterium > Flavobacterium psychrophilum_K. Next base: position 62,928 of record CAMAQD010000003.1, on the reverse strand, counting down.
CCCGAAATCTACAAAACCGGAATAGCAATCGCCGCAGTTGGAAACCAACTAACCTATGATAATATTTATCAAGAACGTTTTATGGGGTTACCGCAAGAAAATAAAGATGATTTTATAAACGGATCACCAATCACTTATGCAAAAAATTTAAAAGGTAATTTATTATATATTCATGGAACTGGGGATGACAATGTTCATTATCAAAATGCAGAAATGTTAATAAATGAGTTGGTTAAATACAACAAACAATTTCAAATTATGCCTTACCCGAATCGATCTCATAGCATTGATGAAGGAGTAGGAACGTCAGAGCACTTGTCCACATTATTTACAAACTATTTAAAATTACATTGTCCGCCAGGTGCAAAGTAATAGTAGTAAAATCTTCTTATTTATAAAAAAAGCACCAATCTGTCGAATGGTGCTTTTCTGTGTCATTGCGAGCGATAGCGCGGCAATCCCACTAAGTTGCTCAACTTGTTTGTCCTTTTTAATGCGATGGCGCCCGTTCCTCGCAATGACAATTAATATGCCAACTCACTCTGATTCCTAAATACTAACTTCCCATCAAAAGCATCAATCAAAACGATGCTGTCGGTAGTTATGGTTCCTGAGAGAATTTCTTTCGATAATTGGTTGAGTACGTCTCTTTGAATCACCCTTTTTACTGGTCGGGCACCAAATTGCGGATCGTAGCCTTTCTCAGAAAGATAGTCAATCGCTTCTGATGTAGCATCTAAAGTAATGCCTTGGAGCGCCAACATTTTTTTGACACTTTTCAGTTGCAAGCCTACGATTTGAGCGATATTGGCATTGGTCAAAGGTGTAAACATCACAATTTCGTCAATACGATTGATAAATTCCGGACGAACTGTTTGTTTCAATAAACCCAGCACTTCTAATTTGGCAGCTTCTGTGGTATCTTCTATGCTACCTTTTAGATTATCAAATTTATCCTGAATAATCTGGCTTCCCATATTGGAAGTCATAATGATAATCGTATTTTTGAAATCAGCCAATCGTCCTTTATTGTCAGTCAAACGTCCTTCGTCCAAAACTTGTAATAAGATATTGAAAGTATCGGGATGCGCTTTTTCAATCTCGTCTAATAATATTACAGAATAGGGTTTTCTACGCACGGCTTCGGTTAATTGTCCGCCCTCGTCATAACCCACATATCCCGGAGGTGCACCCACCAAACGGCTTACGCTGTGGCGTTCTTGGTATTCGCTCATATCGATTCGGGTCATGGCGTTTTCATCGTCGAATAAATATTCGGCTAAGGCTTTGGCCAATTCGGTTTTTCCAACTCCTGTAGTTCCCAAGAAAAGGAAAGTTCCCACTGGTTTTTTCATATCCTGCAAACCTGCACGACTACGACGAACGGCATCGCTCACGGCTTCGATGGCTTCTTCTTGTCCTACAACACGTTTGTGCAATTCGGCTTCCAAATGAAGGAGTTTTTCTCTTTCGCCTTGTAACATTTTCATCACGGGAATTCCGGTCCATTTGGCCACGACTTCTGCAATGTCTTCTCTAGTAACTTCTTCTTTTATCAAAGAAGTACCTTCTTTTTGATCTTCGGCCAATTGTTTTTGGAACCCTTCCAAACTTTCTTGTGCTTCTTTAATTTTTCCGTAACGAATTTCAGCTACTTTTCCGTAATCGCCTTCGCGTTCGGCACGTTCGGCTTCGTATTTGAAGTCTTCAATTTCGGTTTTTACAGTTTGGATGTTATCGACCACATCTTTCTCGGATTTCCATTTGGTAAAGACTTCGTTTCGGTCGTCTTTCAGATTCGCCAAATCCATTCCCAAGGCTTTGAGTTTGCTTTCATCTTTCTCCCGTTTGATGGCTGCAATTTCAATTTCCAATTGCATAATTTTTCGATCCAAAACGTCGAGTTCTTCGGGTTTTGAATTGATTTCCATTCGGATTTTAGAAGCTGCTTCGTCCATTAAATCGATGGCTTTGTCAGGCAAAAATCGGTTGGTAATATAGCGTTGCGATAATTCGACCGCTGCAATAATCGCATCGTCTTTAATCTGTACTTTATGGTGTGTTTCGTATTTGTCTTTGATTCCACGAAGGATGGAAATAGCACTTTCGGTATCGGGTTCCTCAATCATTACTTTTTGGAAACGACGTTCGAGTGCTTTGTCTTTTTCGAAATATTTTTGATATTCGTCCAAAGTCGTTGCCCCAATGGCGCGCAATTCGCCACGAGCCAAAGCCGGTTTCAGGATGTTTGCTGCATCCATTGCGCCTTCGCCACCACCAGCTCCCACAAGAGTGTGGATTTCGTCAATGAAAAGCACAATATCGCCTTCGGCAGCAGTAACTTCTTTCATTACTGATTTCAATCGTTCTTCGAATTCCCCTTTGTATTTTGCTCCCGCAATCAGTGCTCCCATATCGAGTGAAAACACGATTTTGTCTTTCAGGTTTTCGGGAACGTCACCGTCCACGATTCGGTGTGCTAAACCTTCTGCAATAGCAGTTTTACCCACTCCGGGTTCTCCAACTAGCATTGGATTGTTCTTGGTTCGACGTGTCAAGATTTGCAATACTCTACGAATTTCTTCATCACGACCAATTACCGGATCGAGTTTTCCATTTCTGGCTAATTCGTTGAGGTTTTTGGCATATTTGTTTAAGGAATTATAGGTTTCTTCTGCTGATGCTGAGGTCACTCTTTCTCCCTTTCGAAGTTCGTCAATGGCTGCTTTCAATCCTTTTTCGGTTACGCCTTGGTCTTTTAGGATTTGGGCTACCTTACTTTTTGAACCAAAAATAGCTAAGATTAGATGCTCAATGGAAACGAATTCATCGTTCATTTTTTTGGCAATGATTTCGGCTTCGGTAAGTGTTGTGTTTGCCGTTCTCGAAAGCATAATTTCACCACCGGAAACTTTTGGAAAGCTTTGGATGGTGCTGTCTAAAATTTGTTGGAACAACGGAACATTTACATTTAGTTTTTTCAAAATAAAAGGTGCCACATTTTCATCGACTTCGAAAATGGCCTTGAGAATGTGTTCGTTTTCTATTTGTTGTTGTCCAAAACTTTGTGCCAATTGCTGTGAAAGCTGAATGGCTTCCTGTGATTTGATCGTAAATTTATTGATGTTCATTTTACTTTTTATTTAAAGTTGAATGTGTTTGTTGATGTGCTTGTGTTCAATTTAAAGTTATTGTATCTTCGGCAAATAATCGTCAAATGTTATTCCACCCCTAAAGTTACGACATTTTGACTGTAGATAAGGGATTTACGAACGACAAAATGACTTAAAAAACGACAAAATGAGTGTATTTAATTATATTTTTGGAAAATCAGGAAATCAGAATTCTTCGGAAAGTAAAATCAATTGGATTCCTTTGACTTTAATAGGACAGTTGGATGAGATTGTTGCCTTTTCGAGTCAAAAACCAGTTGTTATTTTCAAACACAGCACACGTTGCAGTATCAGTAGAATGGCGTTGAAGCGTTTTGAATCCGAGTATGATTTAGACGATACGGTTGCTGTTTATTTTTTAGATTTATTGGAACATCGAGACATTTCCAATGAAATTGCAAGCCGTTTTGGAGTGTACCATCAATCGCCACAATTGTTGTTGATTAAGGATGGGAAATCGGTTTATGATGTTTCCCACAGCGATATTGATGCTGGGGAGTTGAAAACAAAAGTGTAAACAATCTTTATCATAATTTATAAATAGTCAATAAAAAAAAATAGCAGCAATGAAAATAAATAATTTGTTGATAGTAGCAGTAATAAGTGTTCAATTATTATCGTCTTGTACAGCAACTCGAATTACTGAAGTTAAAACCTATAATAGTTCCGAATTTCTTTTTGGCACGAATAAAATTGCACTACTAGTAAGTAGTGATGAAGTAATGGTAAACGAATTTACCAAAACATTTAGTAAAAAGTATAAACAAAAAGAAGATTTTATTCAGCAGTTTGATAGTCTATTTGCAATTAGATTGAAAAATGAGAATATTTTTGGTGAGGTTAAATATGACAAATCATTAGAATTGGTTTCCAACGATACTTTCACAGTAAATCAGGAGCAACAAAAGAAAGTAGATTCTTTGTTTACAAATACAACTGCCGATTATTTGATTAGAATTACGGATTACGAAATTACAAACAGTATACAAGGGAATCCTGGTATGATGATGCCAATGGCTGGAGGTGGTATGGGAATGACAGGAGGTGGTCAAAGTGAAAGTTGTATTGTAAATTCTCATTTTCAGATTTACGACATCAAAACACGAAAAAAAGTACTAGATTTTGTATCAAAAGGAAGCACTAGCGTAGGTCTTTTTGCATTTGAGCAAGCACTTATTAATGCGATTGGTAACTCCATCAAAAATTCAACCATTTATCTTAAAACAGGGAATATTAAATTCTAGGTTAAATGCCTTATTGTAAAAACCGCAAATTCGAAAATTAAAGATTCAAATCTAATTTGCGAATTTTCGGTTTATTTTTTTGCTTTAAAAAAGTTAAAAAGCCAATTTCATTTTTGCTGCAATTTCCTCCAAACAAAGGTTGTTGATACTTCCTTCGTGGGTGTGTTTGGTAGTTTTTGGCGATTGGAAAGTACCGTTTTCCAGTTGTTCTGCAACGGCTTTGTAAGCATCTCTAAAAGGCATTCCTGCCACAACCATTTCATTTAAAGTATCCACCGTAAATAGATAATCGTATTTTTTATCAGCCAGAATATTATCTTTTACTTTGATGTCCTTGATAGAGAAAATGGCAATATCCAAACAGGCTTTCAGGTTTTGAATGGCAGGAAACAATCCTTCTTTCAATAATTGTAAATCTCTATGATAACCGCTTGGCAAGTTGTTTGTGATTAAGGTGATTTCATAAGGCAAGGCTTGAATCTTATTGCATTTTCCACGAATCAACTCGAAAACATCCGGGTTTTTTTTATGTGGCATAATGCTGGAACCTGTCGTTAAATGAGCTGGCAAAGTGATAAAGTCAAAATTCTGACTCATATACAAACAAACATCCATCGAGAATTTTGCTAAGGTTGCAGCCACGCTACTCATTGCGAACGCCACTGTTTTCTCTGATTTTCCACGGCTCATTTGTGCGGCTACCGAATTGAATTTTAAGGTTTCAAACCCTAATTCCTGAGTGGTAAATGTGCGGTTGATAGGGAAGGAGCTTCCGTAACCTGCTGCGGAACCCAATGGGTTTTGGTTTACGATTTTCAAGGCGGCGTTTAACATCGTGATGTCGTCAATTAGGGTTTCGGCGTAGGCGGAAAACCACATTCCGAAAGAAGACGGCATCGCTATTTGCAAATGTGTGTAACCGGGCAACAACACGTTTTGGTGTTTTTCGGCAGATTCCATCAACAAATCGAACAAGGTTTTTACTTGTGATTTGAATTCGGTTACCACGTCTTTTAGATACAAATTCACATCCACCAAAACTTGGTCATTACGGGAACGCGCGGTGTGGATTTTCTTTCCGGCATCGCCTAATTTTTCCGTTAACAGATACTCGATTTTAGAATGTACGTCTTCAAAACTGTCTTCGATTTCGAATTCGCCTTTTTCCGCTTCGGTGATGATGTCTTCTAAAGCCAAAACCAAAGAATCGGTTTCTTCTTCTGTCAAAAGCCCAATTTGATTCAACATTTTAGCGTGAGCGATAGAACCTAAAGCATCGTATTTGGCGAGAACCAAGTCTAATTCACGGTCGTTTCCAACGGTGAAATGTTCTATTTGTTTATCTGTTGGTATTCCTTTTTCCCAAAGTTTCATAGGTTTATTTTTTATTTCGCAAAGATTCACAAAGTGTACTCAAAGATTCACGAAGCTCTAAGTATTTTTAATTTTTTGTCTCCCAAATGCCCTAGCCCCGATAGCAGTGAAAATCCCACGCTTTTTTGCGTGGATTGCAACGGATAGCGGGAAACAGCTCCTAATTATTAGTAAAAAAATCCGTCAGTATTCTGATATACAATTGAATTCCTTCTTCTATTTCGTTTACATATATAAATTCGTCTGCCGAATGGGATCGGAGGGTTTCGCCAGGTCCCATTTTTAAAGACTTACAACTCAAAACCGACTGATCCGAAAGCGTAGGCGAGCCGTATGTTGTTCTTCCCAAAGCGATTCCGGCTTGAACCAGTCCTTGCGAAACAGGAATAGATGAAGCATTCAAGTGCATTGAACGCGGTGTAACTTCGGCATTTACGTTTGCTCTTACCGTTTCTAGAATTTCAGTATTATTATAACAATCATTCACTCGAATGTCGATTACCAAATGGCATTCAGCTGGCACTACATTATGTTGTTTTCCTGCGGAAATTTGGGTTACGGTCATTTTTACTGGACCTAAAACCTCAGATATTTTCTCGAATTGATAGGTTTTGAACCATTCAATTACGGGCATTGCAATGTAGATGGGATTGTCGGGATTGTTATGTGCGGCGTGACTTGCCGTGCCTTTTATGATAACATCCAGTACCAATAATCCTTTTTCGGCTATAGCCAATTGCATTAAGGTGGGTTCACCAACTATGGCGCAATCCAATTCTGGTAAATGTTTTAAAACACTATTTAAGCCGTTTTTCCCACTGTTTTCCTCTTCGGCAGAAGCGACCATTACGATATTGTATGGCAAATTTTCAACGGCATAAAAATGAGTAAATGTTGCCATTAACGACACCAAAGCTCCGCCTGCATCATTACTTCCGAGTCCAAATAACTTTCCATCTTCGACAATCACTTCAAACGGATTTTTCGTATAACCTTGGTTGGGTTTTACGGTATCGTGATGTGAATTGAGTAAAAGCGTCGGTTTGGATTTATCAAAATGTTGATTGAAAGCCCAAACATTATTATTTTCCCTTTCGAACGGAATGTTATTTTGTGTAAACCAATTTTCGATTAAAAGCGCGGTTTGCTCTTCTTCACTCGAAAAGGAAGGAGTTTCAATCAGTGATTTTAATAGCGCGATGGCTTCTCGAGTTAGGGTTTCTATGTTTTTCATAAAGTTATTGTAGTATGCAATGAAGCCTTATTTTGTAACATGCTGTGATGACCAATTCGTATTTTTTTTACTCCTTTAGACAAGCTATTAAAGCAGTTGTCCAATTTAGGAATCATTCCGGAATGAATTGCGCCTTCTTCTTTTAATTTTCCGTATCGAGCAGCATTTATTTGTTCGATTACTGAATTTTCATCATCAACATCCGTCAGGACGCCCGCTTTTTCGAAGCAATAGTTCAAGGTTACTTCAAAAACTTCCGAAGCAGCAATAGCCAATTCACTGGCTATAGTATCTGCATTGGTATTCAATAATTGACCTTTTTTATCGTGCGTGATGGCACAGAAAACAGGAATAATTCCACTATTGATTAAAGTTTCCAACAAAGGAGTATTCACTTTTTGTATGTCGCCCACAAAACCGTAATCAATAGTTGGATGGTTTCTTTTGGTAGATTGGATCAAGTTGCCGTCGGCTCCCGAAAACCCCATTGCATTGGTGTTATTGGCCTGCAATTGAGCCACAATATTTTTGTTGATTTCGCCAGCATAAATCATCACGACAACATCCAACATTGATTGATCCGTAATTCTTCGTCCATCAATCATGTGCGGAGTTAAACCAATGCTTTGCGCCATTTTGGTAGCCGATTTTCCGCCACCGTGAACGAGAATTTTGTTGCCTTCAATTTTAGAAAAATCGGCCAAGAATTGTGACAATTCCGCTGGATTGTCTATGATGTTTCCACCAATTTTGATGATGGATAGAGGTTTCTTATTTTCCATTTTCCTTTTATTTAGATTTGTCAACTTTCCAAAAGTTGTCAAATCTTGTAGCATCTATTTTCTGTTTTCTAAAATCTTCTGCAACACTAATTGAGCTGAATAGGTTCTGTTATTCGCTTGTTCGATAACAATTGAATTTTCACTATCAATCACTGCATCCGAAACAATTACATTTCTACGAACTGGCAGACAGTGCATAAATTTAGCATTATTGCTCAGTTTCATTTTATCGGCAGTTACTGTCCAATTCGGATCGGAATTTGTGATTTTTCCGTATTCTTTGTAATTACTCCAGTTTTTGGCATAGATGAAATCGGCATTTTCGAAAGCTTTATTCTGATCGTATTCAATTTTCGAATCTTTGGTGATTTCTGGATTTAGTTCGTAGCCTTTTGGATGCGTAATTACAAAGTCCATTTCAGTTTGTTTTTGCATCATTTCTACAAAAGAATTTGGAACTGCCTGAGGCAAAGCTCTGGGATGTGGCGCCCAAGTTAGCACCACTTTTGGTCTGTGTTCGGTTTTGTGTTCAGCCATCGTTATTGCATCGGCAAGGGATTGCAACGGATGTCCCGTAGCGCTTTCCATATTGACAATAGGCACAGTAGCATATTTCAAAAAGCCAGAAATTACTATCTCGGCATTGTCTTTTTCTTTGTCCACCAAGCCTGCGAAAGCTCTGATGGCAATGATGTCTGCGTATTGTGAAACCACTGCAGCCGCTTCTTTGATATGTTCCGAAGCACCTTGATCCATAATCGCTCCATCTTCATATTCGAGTGTCCAGCCTTCGCTGCCAAAGTTCATCACCATCACGTTCATTCCTAAATTCAAGGCTGCTTTTTGGGTACTCAAACGCGTTCTCAAACTAGAATTAAAGAACAACATTACCAGTGTTTTGTTCTTGCCTAATTTTTTATTTTTAAGCGGATTCTTTTTAATTTTTAGCGCTTGTTTCACCCAATTTTCGAGTGAATCTATGTTTTGTATGGAAATAAAGTTCATTGTTATATAATTTTTGTAAATGCTATCTCGTTTTTCAACCCTTTCAAAATAAAATTATCTTCCAAGCCGTTGATAATCCAGGTTTCGATATTCGCTGCTTTGGCAATTGCTGAAGCTTCAATTTTAGACTGCATTCCACCCGTTCCGTGAGACGATTTCGAATCACCAATTTCTTTTTGTAAAAGGTCTAAGTCTGTAACTAGTTCTATAGTTTTAGGAAATTCGTCTTTTAAAGATGCTTTGGTGTAAATTCCGTTGGTGTTAGTTGCAATTATCAGAATATCAACATTCAACAAAACGGCTGTTAATGCTGCTAATTTATCGTTGTCACCAAACTTGATTTCATCCGTAGCAACGGTATCATTTTCATTAATAATTGGAATATAACTATTTTTGACCAATACATTTATCGTGTTGACGATGTTGACTTTGGTTTGTTTTTTTTCGAAATCAGAATACGAAAGCAAACATTGCGAAGTATGCAAGCCTAAATCGCTAAAATTTTCGTGATAAATCCGCATCAAATGAGGCTGGCCAATAGAAGCCAAGGCTTGTTTTACGAAGACATCCTTGTCGTGATTGTCTAGTTTTACAAACTGTTTTGCGGCAGCAATGGCACCAGAACTTACGATTATAAACTCGTATTCGTCTTGTAAAGCGGCAATCTGCATTCCAATATCCTCAATCTTTCCTCTCGAAATATGATCGGTTTCTTTGGTGAGCGTGTTGCTTCCTAACTTTAATAATATTCTTTTTTTACCTGATTTGTCCATTTCCGTAAATATACCATTTATTAGTAACTAAATGCTGCAATCCTATTGGACCACGTTGGTGCAATTTGTCCGTGCTTATCGCCAATTCTCCGCCTAAACCAAATTGACCGCCATCTGTAAATCGAGTGGAAGCGTTTTGATAAACCGCCGCACAATCTACTTGCTCCATAAATTTTTGGGCAACTGTATCATTAGTCGTGATTATGGAAGCTGAATGTCCGCCGCAATATTTGTTGATTTTGGCAACCGCTTCTTCGTTGGAATCCACAATTCCAATAACAATTTTATAATTTAAAAACTCTTCATACCAAATCAAATCTGATTCAATTTGAGGAACATTTGTTGCTTTTGAAAAGCGTTTGTCTCCCAAAACTTCAACCTTATATTTCTTTAATGCAGCAACCAAATCAGTTGCAAAATCTTCCCAGTTTTCTAAATTGGAATCAATCAAAACTTTATCTAAAGCATTGCAGACACCAATATTTGTTGTTTTTCCGTTGATAATAATGTCCAAAGCTTTTTTTAAATCAGCTTCCTTGTTTACATAAACGAAATTATTTCCTCGACCGCTGACAATCACAGGACAAGTAGCGTGTTTTTTGGTAAAAGCTATCAATTGTTCTCCACCACGAGGTACGATTAAATCTACTTTCTGTGTTGGATTTTCTAAAAAAGCCTGAGTTTCCTCCCGATTATAATTCAAATATTCAACCCAATCTTTAGAAATATCGTTTTCTTCCAATGCTTGATGCCAAAGGGAAACAATTTTCAAATTCGACAATAAAGATTCTTTACCGCCTTTCAACAAGATTTTGTTACCCGATTTGAATGCAATTCCCCCGGCTTCAACCGTTACGTCAGGTCTGGATTCATAAATAATCATTATTGTTCCAAAAGCCGCTGTTTTGTTGGTAATTTTCAGACCGTTTTCGTGGGTGAAATTGAATCGTTCCACACCAACAGGATCTTCCTGACTTGCCAGTTGTTGCATCGACAAAATCATTCCGTCAATTTTGGAATCATCTACCAACAAACGTTTTTCCATAGCCAAATCATCGCCAGAATAATTACTTAAATCCTGTTGATTAATTGCTTTAATACTGGTTCTTTCTTGTTCCAGAAGTTCCGCCATTTTAGTTAAAACAGCATTTCTTTTTGCTATGGATAATATGGTGTTCATTTTTCTTTAATAGTTATGATCATAAATACGATACCAAAAATCAATAAAATAAAACCTGATATAAAACAAATTGAACTAATTGGATGTCCTAATTTGGTTGTAAACCCAAACCCAGCCATAACCCAACCGAATATAATTGATCCTATTGTTAGTAATATTTTATTGTTTTTACTCATTTTAGTTCTGCCAAAGCTTCTTTCAACGCGACTATAAAGGTATCAATATCAGACTTTTTGATAGTCAATGGAGGAAGAATTCTTAATAAGTTTTTATTGTTGGCGCTTCCTGTGAAAATATGTTTGTCGATAATCATCTTTTTGCGTAATTCTGAAACGTCAAAATCAAATTCAACCCCCAGCATTAAGCCTCTTCCTTTTACCTTGATCACTTCGGGAACTTGTTTGATGGCTTCCAGGAAATAGGCGTAAATATTTTTCACGTTATCCATTAATTTCTCTTTTTCCATAACATCCAAAACTGCTATTCCGGCAGCACAAGCGAGATGGCTTCCGCCAAAAGTGGTTCCTAATAATCCGTAACTGGCTTTGAATTTTGGAGAAATGAGAATCCCACCAATCGGGAAACCATTGCCCATTCCTTTGGCAAGGCAAATAATATCTGCTTTAATATTGTGATGTTGATGTGCAAAAAACTTCCCACTTCTTCCATAACCAGATTGTACTTCGTCCAGAATTAAAACGGTCTCGTATTTTTCGCAAACTTTTTCCAATGCTTGAAAAAACTCGGTGGTACCTTGATCTAAACCTCCAACTCCTTGAATTCCCTCTATAATTACGCAGGTAACATCGCCTTTTTTTAATTCGGCTTCCACCAATTCGATGTTATTCAAAGGCAAGAAAGTAACGACTTGCTGGGCATTGATTGGTGCCACAATTTTTTTGTTATCGGTTGTAGCTACTGCTGCGGATGTTCTTCCGTGAAAAGCATTTTCAAAGGAAATTACACGTGATTTTCCGTTGTGGAAAGAGGCTAACTTCAATGCATTTTCATTGGCTTCAGCACCAGAACTGCACAAAAACAAGGTGTACTCCTCGTAATGTGAAAGCTTGCCCAATTTTTCGGCCAGTTCCACTTGCAATGGGTTCTGTATCGCATTGGAATAAAACCCAATATTATCCAACTGGTTTTTTAATTTGGCAACATAATCCGGTTGGGTATGACCAATGGAAATCACGCCGTGACCGCCATATAAATCAAGATATTCCACACCGTTGATGTCGATAATCGTGCAATCAAGCGCTTTTACAGGCGTGATATTGTATAAAGGATAAACGTCAAATAAGTTCATTTTGTTTTTTGTTTAAGATTTAAAGCTTAAAGTTCGTTAGAAACCTGAAACTTTAAACAAATTTTTAGAATCCGCTTGGTTTCAAATGCAATCCCGTGCTTTCGTCTAATCCAAACATCAAATTCATATTCTGAATGGCTTGGCCCGAAGCACCTTTTGCTAAATTATCGATTACCGAAGTAATCAAAATCCGGCGTCCTTTTTTCATTAAACTGATGATACATTTGTTCGTTTGCACCACTTGTTTCATATTGATGTCGGTAGTCGTAACGGTTACGAATGGTTGATCTTTGTAAAAATCCTGATATTTGGCAAATACATCTTCCAAACTTTCGTCGATGGTTGTGTAAAGAGTAGCAAAAATTCCTCTGGGGAAATCCCCTCTGTTGGGAACAAAAATTAATTCGTTTTTATAAGCCGCTTGCAATTGATTTACGGTTTGGTTGATTTCGCCCAAATGTTGGTGATTGAAGGCTTTGTAATGCGACATATTGTTGTTTCTCCAACTGAAATGTGTCGTTTCCGAAGGTGTAACTCCAGCTCCGGTACTTCCTGTCGTGGCGTTGATATGCACATCGTCATTCAATAATCCGTTGGCTGCCAATGGCAATAAAGCCAATTGAATAGCCGTTGCAAAACAACCTGGATTGGCGATGTATTGTGCGTTTTTGATGTCGGCTTTGTTCAATTCCGGCAAACCGTAAACAAAAGATTTTCCGTTAAAGTCTTTGTCTTTTGTCAATCGGAAATCATTTCCTAAATCGATGATTTTGGTTGCATCAGAAAACTGATTTTTCTCCAAAAATGAAATTGATTTTCCGTGTCCTAAACACAAGAAAAGCACGTCCACATTGGGATTCACCGTATCTGTAAAATTCATTTCGATATCGCCCAACAAATCGTGATGCGCAAAAGAAAGTGGTTTTCCGGCATTTGTTGTGCTGTAAACAAAATCAAGTTTTGCGTTGGGGTGAAACATCAAAATTCTGATAAGTTCCCCAGCCGTGTAACCAGATCCGCCAATTATTCCGATACTAATCATAATTTTAAAATTTTATTTGAACCATTAAGATAATTAAAAATAGTAACCTTAATGAAACTTAAATTTCTTAATGGTTTGAAAAGAAATAATTAATTACTCGTAGGTTTCATTATTTACAGATGAAAATATGTTTTGGGCGTTTCCTAAGATTTTGATAAACCCTTTGGCATCATCCGATGTCCAAGCGTTGTTCATTTCTCCGTATTGTCCAAAACCGGTATTCATCAAATCATTATCCGATTCAATTCCGTCTAATGAAAAGTGGTAGGGTTTCAAAGAAACGGTTACTGTTCCATTTACGGTTTTTTGTGTGTCTTCCAAGAAAGTTTCGATGTTTCTCATTACAGGATCCAGAAATTGACCTTCGTGAAACAACATTCCGTACCAGTTTCCCAGTTGCTCTTTCCAGTATTGTTGCCATTTTCCAAGCGTGTGTTTCTCCAATAAATGGTGCGCTTTGATGATGATTAATGGTGCAGCGGCTTCAAAACCTACTCTTCCTTTGATTCCAATAATAGTATCACCCACGTGAATGTCTCTACCAATAGCGTAAGCATTTGCCAATTTTTCCAGCACTACAATATTATTGGAAGGTTTGTCTTTTTTACCATTCACCGCTACTAACTCTCCTTTAAGAAATTCTAAAGTTACTTTTTCTTCTCCTTCTTTGGTCAATTGAGAAGGATAGGCTTCGTTAGGAAGTGGTAATTTTGCATTTAAGGTTTCTTTTCCTCCAATACTTGTTCCCCAAAGTCCTTTGTTGATAGAATATTGTGCTTTTTCCCAAGAATAATGAACGCCATTTTTAGCTAAATAATCTACTTCTTCCTGACGAGACAATTTCAAGTCACGAATAGGAGTGATGATTTCAATTTCTGGAGCGATAGTTTGGAAAATTAAATCAAAACGGATTTGGTCGTTTCCAGCACCAGTACTTCCGTGAGCGATGGCATTTGCTCCAACAGATTTGGCATATTTTATAGCTTCAATTGCTTGGAAAACACGTTCCGCACTTACTGATAAAGGGTAGGTATTATTTTTTAATACATTTCCAAAAACTAAATATTTGATTGCTTTTTCATAATATTTGTCTAAAATTGACAGGTTTACGTGTTTGGCGCTTCCTAATTCGTAGGCTCTTTCTTCGATGGCTTTTAATTCAGCATCATCAAAACCACCGGTGTTGATTAATACGGTGTGAACTTCGTATCCTTGTTCGTTTTTTAAATATTTTAGACAATACGATGTGTCTAATCCGCCACTATATGCTAATACTACTTTTTTCATCTTGTTTGTTTTTGTGGAGTTTGTAACTCTCCGATTTCATTCTATTTGAACTGTATATTGTTTATTTTTCTTTATTCTCTAAGAAGAGAGCTGCTTTAATTTCTTTTAATCGGTTCCAAATCCGTACGTTGAACGGATGTTTGGGCGGATCTTTTTGTTTTTCTGTTGGGTCATACAACATTCCGGTACACAAGCACATTTTATTGTCTTTGCTTTTCAAAATTTCATAATTGGCACAGGTTTGACAGCCTTTCCAAAAACTGGGATCATTTGTTAATTCAGAGAATGGAACCGGTTTGTAACCTAAATCCGAATTGATTTTCATAACAGCCAAACCGGTCGTGATTCCAAAAACTTTGGCTCCAGGATATTTTTTTAAGGAATAATTGAAAACAAAGGTTTTTATTTTCTTGGCCAAACCTTGATTTCTGAAATCAGGATGAACAATTAAACCGGAGTGAGCTACGAACTTGCCGTGTTGCCAACTTTCGATATAACAAAAACCAGCAAAAACACCATTTTTGTCCAAAGCAATAACAGCATCTCCGTTATGTATCTTTTTTTTGATGTAGTCTGGCGTTCGTTTAGCAATTCCAGTACCTCGTAATAAAGCCGAAGTTTCTATAGTGTCGCATATTTTTTGCGCATATTTATAATGTTCTTCTTGGGCTATAACTATAGATATTCTCATTTTAAGAGTTGAAGTTTAGGTTAAATAAATAAAAATTTATAGGTGCTAAAAAAGTTGTACAAATGTACATCATACCATAAATAAAAGTATAGGTTGTAATGCAAAAAATGATACTGTTTTGTGGATTAAAAAATCCAAAAGATAAAGAATGTAATTTCAAAATAGGAGAAATGAAAAATGGATAAAACGATGAAATACTTTTTCGGAAACTATAGTGATAGCATCCGTACTTCGGGAGAAGTCGTAGATCTGTTTGTCCGAGACAAAGTAGTTATATGTAAACTTGTTTTTTTCATTGGTGCAAATTTACGAATAATTTCTTTGAACACTAAGTTTTTTTTACAACAAATTTGAGATTAATTGTGTGATTTGTATAAACATACTTATTAGAAAGTAAGCAACCCTTAGTTCCTAAATGAATTTCGGAGGATAAGATTTTTTAATTTATTTTTTAAATCTTCGCCTGTATCATAAACCATTTGCTCATTACTTGGAAAAGGAATGGCTCTTTTGTCAAAATAGGAATAATAATTAGTTTCTGTAGCACGTCTGTCGCCTTTGTAAGTGGAATAAATATTTTCGAAAACAAACTCGCTAGTCAAAGGAAACGACTGTATTAATTGACGATTATTCATGTCAATATAATCTACTTTTGCTTGAATTTGGCAAGATTTTAATTGTCTTGATTCAAATATTCGAACCGTTACATTTCGGAGATTATCAACCATTACAACTTTTCCTGTAGTGTCTAAGACTTCTTTTCCATTGACGTCCAATAGTTTTTTTTGCCCATCTATTATTTGTTTTTCCTTGATAAATTCTTTTTCTTTTATTTGTTCAGGTGAAATGAGTATTTCTCTAAAACTAATTAGCATTTCGTAATCATAATTAATTCCTTTTTGTTTGCTGCCGTGAAATTCTGTCCATTTAGAATTCAATCCATAGGTGTTAAAATCCAGTAATTCATTTTGCAAACGAACTGGAATAATCATATTGGTTTCGTTTTTTGTATAAACGCTTACAAAGTCGGTTCCTTTATACTGAGCTTCATTCAGCAAATCGAAAACATTTTTATAACCGGGAGTGATTTTGTTCAAATAAGTTAAATCGTCGAATGCTTTGCGAAAATTCATTTTATCGGTAGTAGACAATAAAGATTTGGCATTGGCATATAAATAACCGGACAAATTATTTTTGCTTTCAACAATCGGGTCATTGTAATTTTCGAAAGGGAATATGGCGTTTCTGCCTTCATTCAAAAGCTTTAGCGGAAGTAAAGGCTTGATTTTTTCCTGACGTTCGTTTAATGTTATATAGGTGTTGTATATTTTTTCGAAGTTGGCTGGATTGTTCTCCTTTTCCAATAGATTGATGGTATTCAAATCACGTTCTTTGGCTTTTGCGAAACCTTCTTCAAGCAAATAAACATAATCTTGATTGCCTTTTTTGTCTTTATTGGAGCGTAAACCCGAAATGGAGTTATTGATGGCTTCGTCATAATTACCAGAACTCAATAAATTTTGAGTTTGTTTTACACCACAGGAGGTTAGCATCAAAAAAGCGAATATAAAGTAAAGTTTTTTCATGTTACTATTTTTTACGAATTTACCTAAATTTTGAATTATCACAGTCGTTTTCTAAGACTTTTTCCTGTTATTTTTATTGCCAATAATAATGCCAAAAAAATCCGACACTTATAAAATGTCGGATTAAATTGAGATTCAAAAATATTTTATTTCCTGACATAAGGTGGCAGTAATTTAGTGGAAACTTCACCAAAACCAATTCGGACTCCATTGTTTTTACTAAAACCTTTCATAATTACGGTGTCTCCGTCATTTATAAATCGGCGTTCCGAACCATCGTTCAATTTTATCGGTGTTTTTCCTCCTAAAGTTAATTCTAACATAGAGCCAAAACTCTCTGGATTTGGCCCAGAAATGGTGCCGGAACCCATCATATCACCAGAATTAACTCGACAACCGTTCGAAGTATGATGAGTTAATTGCTGATTCATTGACCAATACATGTTTTTGACATTCGATCGTGATACAACCGTTGGATTGGAATTTTCAGGCTGAATGGCCACTTCTAAATTAATGTCGAAATTATTTTTGCCTTTTTGTTGCAAATAGGGAAGCGGTGACGGATCTTGTTTTGGACCTTTGGTTCTGAAGGGTTCCAAGGCATCTAAAGTAATAATCCAAGGTGAAATTGAGGTAGCAAAGTTCTTGGATAAGAATGGTCCTAATGGTTCGTATTCCCATTTTTGAATATCGCGCGCACTCCAATCATTCAATAAAACCATTCCAAAAATATAATCTTCTGCTTCATGTATTGGGATATTTTCGCCCATAACATTAACATCGGTAGTGATAAAAGCGGTTTCTAGTTCGAAATCTACTAATCTGGAAGGGCCAAAAACAGGTGTTTTTTCACCATTTGGCAAGGTCTGTCCCATTGGTCTGTGAACCGGAATTCCCGATGGAATAATCGAGGAACTTCGTCCGTGATACGCCACTGGAATATGAAGCCAGTTGGGCGACAATAAATGATCTGGATCACGATATATTTTACCTACATTGAGTGCATGCTCTTTATTGGAAAAGAAATCAGTATAATCACCAATTAGTACTGGCAATTGCATTTCGATGTCCTTTACATCAAAAATTACAATTTCAATATGTTCTTTGTTGTCTCTGAGTTTTGGATTGGTTTCGTCAAACAATTCTGCCAAGCGATTTCTTACCAAACGCCAAGTTTTTTTTCCGTCTGATATAAAATCATTCAAGGTATCTTGCATGAACATATCGTCGGTCAATTCGATTCCTTCAAAATAATTTAATTGCTGTAAAGCGCCCATATCAATGGCACAGTCACCTATTCTGGTTCCAATGGTAATTACGTCATCCTTTGTAATAAAAACGCCAAATGGAATGTTTTGAATAGGAAAATCACTGTTTTCAGGGACTTCTATCCAAGATTTTCTGTTCGTATTATTGGCTGGTATTGGCATAAAATTGTTAATTATATTGTTAAGAATTACTCATCAAATATATTATAATCTTACTATTTACCAAACGAATTTTTGTATTTTTGCGACAAATTAACTAAAATAAAAGAAATGCAACGCGACAAACAAATTTTTGACCTTATTTTAGAGGAACAAGACAGACAAATTCATGGATTAGAGCTTATCGCTTCAGAGAATTTTGTAAGTGACGAAGTAATGGAAGCAGCTGGTTCTGTTTTAACTAATAAATATGCCGAAGGATATCCGGGCAAAAGATATTATGGAGGTTGCGAAGTGGTGGATGTTATCGAGCAGATTGCCATTGATAGAGCTAAAGAATTATTTGGTGCAGAATATGCTAACGTTCAACCGCACTCGGGTTCACAAGCCAATACGGCAGTTTATCATGCTTGTATTCAACCTGGAGATAAAATTTTAGGTTTCGATTTGTCTCACGGAGGGCATTTAACTCACGGTTCGCCAGTGAATTTCTCCGGACGTTTGTACACACCTTCATTTTATGGTGTTGATAAGGAAACAGGACGTTTGGATTATGATAAAATTCAAGAAATTGCTACCATAGAACAACCAAAATTAATCATAGCAGGCGCTTCGGCTTACTCTCGTGATATGGATTTTGAGCGTTTCAGAGTAATTGCTGATTCTGTTGGTGCTATTTTATTAGCTGATATTTCGCATCCTGCGGGTCTAATTGCAAAAGGTTTGATGAATGATCCTTTACCTCATTGCCATATTGTTACCACTACAACACACAAAACCTTGCGTGGTCCTAGAGGTGGTTTGATTTTGATGGGAAAAGATTTTCCAAACAAAATGGGTTTAACTACTCCAAAAGGCGAAATCAGAATGATGTCATCTTTATTGGATTTAGCTGTTTTCCCAGGAAATCAAGGTGGTCCTTTGATGCATATTATTGCAGCTAAAGCGGTTGCTTTTGGAGAAGCTTTGACTGACGAATTTTTTAGATATGCTTTGCAATTGCAAAAAAATGCCAATGCTATGGCGGATGCTTTTGTGAAAAGAGGGTATGATATTATTTCTGGTGGAACCGACAATCATATGATGTTGATTGATTTGAGAAACAAAGGAATTTCAGGTAAAGAGGCTGAAAATGCTTTAGTAAAAGCTGAAATAACCGTAAATAAAAATATGGTTCCTTTTGATGATAAATCGCCGTTTGTGACTTCTGGAATTCGTGTTGGAACTGCTGCTATCACCACTCGTGGTTTGGTTGAAGAAGATATGGAAACTATCGTTGCTTTGATTGATAAAGTAATAGCTGATCATACCAATGAAGCGGTAATCGAAGCAGTTGCCGATGAAGTAAACGAAATGATGAGCGAAAGAGCTATTTTCGTTTTCTAAGAAGTATCTATTTCAAATAACGATTTCACTAATTTTCACCAACTCATTTTGTGTTAATTAGTGAAATTCGTGTTTTATAGCCTGTCAAAAGATAGTGTTGTTCCGCTTTATTTTGTAAATTTGAAAGAAATTCACACCAATTAAATAATTAAGAAATGAGAATAGAAACAGAAATGAAATTGGGGTTCAAAGATGTAATGATTAGACCAAAACGATCCACATTAAAGAGCCGTTCTCATGTCAGTTTAGAAAGAGAATTCAAATTTTTGCATAGTACAACGGTTTGGACTGGAGTTCCCATTATGGCTGCCAATATGGATACAGTAGGAACTTTTGAAATGGCAAAAGCTTTGGCCGAAGACAAACTTTTTACAGCTATCCACAAGCATTATTCCGTTCAGGAATGGAATGATTTTTTGCGTGATCTAGCGCCCGAAATGTATAACTACATTGCCATAAGTACCGGAACAGGAAAAAACGATTCCAAAAAAATAGCTGATATTTTCGAAGCCAATCCGCAATTGAAATTCATTTGTATTGATGTGGCTAACGGCTATTCGGAGCATTTTGTCAATTTTGTGCAACAAACCCGCAAGCAATATCCTGATAAAGTAATTATTGCCGGAAATGTGGTGACAGGCGAAATGGTTGAAGAATTATTATTGGCCGGAGCCGATATGATAAAGGTAGGCATTGGACCTGGTTCAGTTTGTACTACCAGGGTTAAAACGGGAGTGGGTTATCCCCAACTTTCAGCCATTATAGAATGTGCTGATGCGGCTCACGGTCTTGGCGGACAAATCATCAGCGATGGTGGTTGTAAAACGCCGGGCGATGTGGCCAAAGCTTTTGGAGCCGGAGCCGATTTTGTGATGTTGGGCGGAATGCTCGCTGGTCATACCGAAAGTGGTGGTGAATTGATAGAAATCAATGGCGAAAAATTCAAACAATTTTACGGAATGAGTTCCACCACAGCGATGGAAAAACACGTTGGTGGCGTTGCCGAATACAGAGCAAGCGAAGGAAAAACAGTTCAAGTTCCTTTTAGAGGCGATGTTGAAGCTACTTTGAAAGACATTCTTGGCGGTTTGCGAAGTGCTTGTACGTATGTTGGTGCTTCCCGATTGAAAGAATTGACTAAAAGAACGACTTTTATTAGAGTTGCTGAGCAGGAAAATACGGTTTACACCAAATAGAGAATCACAAAACGGAATTCAAAATATAAATTATTTTACAATTTGTTCAATAATTCATCAAATCCCCTTTCGAAGTTTTGCTTTGAAAGGGGATTTTTATTTACTATTTCTAACGGAATTAGTTTGTTTTTGGATCGATTCTCCTATGAATTTTGTTCCAGTTTATACCAATTTCATTCCATTTTTTTGAATAAAAATTCAGTCTTCAAGTCCGTTTTCAGAAGAAAATGAGTCAAAAATAAAAAATAAAAAAAGCTATACCGTTATCGTAATTTTCACAATTTTCCTTCAAAATCCTTTAAAAAATTAGGATAATAAATTTATGTGACTGATAATTTATTGAATTAGTTTTCTATAAGGTAAAACTTTGATCTATTCCTAAAAAAAACGTAAAATCTATATTCTATTTACATATTTCGTAAATTTAAACATAGAAATAAAGGAAAGAATTTAGATAAATTTTAGAGATATAAAAAATGGAAAATTTAGTAAAAAGTTTAGAGTTTAAGTTAGGAGTTTGGAAAGACAGTATTAATGTACACGATTTTATATTGCAAAATCTTAAGTCGTATGAAGGTGATGCCAGTTTTCTTGTAGGCCCGTCCTTCAAAACAACGCAACTTTGGGATGTTTGTAAAGAATCACTTTTGAAAGAAAGAGAAAATGATGGTTGTCTTGCCATTGATACTGAGGTTATTTCAAATATTACATCATTTGAACCCGGATATATTCAAAAAGAAAATGAAACTATTGTTGGACTTCAAACCGACGAACTTTTAAAAAGATCAATGAAACCTTTTGGAGGAATCAAATTGGTTGAATCGGCTGTGGCGGAAAAAGGTTTGAAAGTTTCCGATAGAGTGGTAGATATTTTTAATTATGCCAAAAATCACAATCAAGCCGTTTTTGATGCTTATGACGGTGAAATTAAAACCTTCAGATCAAAACACGTTTTAACGGGTTTACCAGATAATTATGCAAGAGGAAGAATAATAGGCGATTTCAGAAGAGTAGCTCTTTATGGTATCGACCGTTTGATTGCAGAAAAAAAATCAGACAAAGTAAAAGTATCTGGTGAAATGAGTGATGCTAAAGTTCGTTTGCGTGAAGAAATTGCAGAGCAAATCAAAGCTTTAGCGGACATGAAAACCATGGCACTTTCTTATGGAATAGACATTTCTAAACCAGCAACCAATGCTCACGAAGCAGTTCAATATACTTATTTAGGATATTTAAGTGCGGTGAAAGAACAAGATGGAGCAGCGATGTCTCTTGGAAATGTTTCTTCGTTTTTAGATGTTTATATTCAAAACGATATCGAAGCTGGAATTATTGATGAAGAACTAGCCCAAGAATATATTGACCAATTTGTAATGAAATTGAGATTGGTTCGTCACCTTCGTCCGGGAGCTTACGATGCTATTTTTGGTGGAGATCCAACTTGGGTTACCGAAGCTATTGGAGGTCAATTGCACGATGGAAGAACCAAAGTAACTAAAACTTCTTTCCGTTTCTTGCAAACCCTTTATAATTTAGGTGCTTCACCAGAACCCAACTTGACTATTCTTTGGTCTGAAAGTTTGCCACAAGGTTTCAAAGATTTTTGTGCACAAGTTTCCATTGATACTTCATCTCTTCAATATGAGAATGACGATTTGATGAGAGATAATCGTGGTTCAGACGATTACGGAATTGCCTGTTGTGTTTCGTACCAAGAAATTGGAAAAACAATTCAACACTTTGGGGCTCGTGCCAATTTGCCTAAAGCGCTTTTATTGTCCTTGAATGGCGGTAGAGAAGAAGCCGAAGGGGTTCAAGTGGTAAGTGGAATTTCTGAAATGGATGATGAAGTTTTGGATTATGATACTGTAATGAAATCGTTCAAGAAAACGTTGGCCGAAGTAGCTCGCGTCTATGCAAAATCAATGTATATCATTCATTACATGCACGATAAATATTATTATGAAAGAGCGCAAATGTCATTAATTGATAGCAATCCAAAAATTGATATCGCTTATGGTGCTGCAGGTATTTCGATTATTGCCGATTCACTTTCAGCTATTAAATATGCGAAAGTAACACCGGTTAGAAACGAATTTGGTTTGACTTCAGATTTTAAAATTGAAGGTGATTTTCCAAAATTTGGTAATGATGATGATAGGGTAGATACTATTGCTCAGGAAGTGACTAAAATCTTTATCGATGAGTTGAGAAAACACAAAACGTACAAGAATTCAACTCCTACACTTTCACTGTTGACCATTACTTCCAATGTGATGTACGGTTCAAATACGGGTGCAACTCCTGACGGACGTAAAGCAGGAGAGGCTTTTGCTCCAGGTGCAAATCCAATGCACGGTAGAGATGAAAATGGAGCGATTGCTTCTTTGAATTCCGTAAGTAAATTGAATTACAACGATGCTCAGGATGGAATTTCTTATACTTTCACAATGGTTCCAAAATCATTAGGAAACAATTTAGAAGAACAAGTGAGTAATTTGACTACTACTTTAGATGCTTATTTTGGAAGAAATGCACATCACCTGAATGTGAATATCCTAAACAAAGAAACTTTGGTAGATGCTTACAATCACCCTGAAAACTATCCACAATTGACCATTCGTGTTTCGGGTTATGCTGTGAATTTTGTACGTTTGTCCAAAGCGCACCAACTTGAAGTTATCAGCAGAACATTTCATGATACGATGTAATTTCAATTAACTGACTATATTTATAAATTCTATTTCTTTAAATTTTTACTTAAGGAAATAGAATTTAATTTTAATAACAAATACCTATGTACTTCCCAGAACAAGACGCCCATTTATTAAACGAATCTGAAATAGACTTATTGAGAATTCACTCTTTAGAAACATTTGGAACTCACGATGGTCCCGGAATTCGGATGGTGGTATTTGTTCAAGGATGTCAATTTCGCTGTTTGTATTGTCAAAATCCCGATTCGATAGACATTCACGGAGGAATATTGGTTACTATTGACGAATTGGTTTCAAAAGCGTTAAAGCAAAAGGCCTATTTTGGAAAAGAAGGTGGAGTGACCGTTTCTGGCGGCGAACCTTTATTACAAAGAGCTAAATTAATTCACTTTTTTGATCGTTTGCATGAACAAGGAATCAACACTTGTTTGGATTCGAATGGTCGAGTTTTAGACGATAATACTAAAGAGCTTTTGGATAGAACCGATTTGCTGCTATTGGATGTCAAACACATCAATCCAGAATGGCACAAAAAACTCACTAGTTTAAGCAATACCACTACATTAAAAATAGCCGAACACCGCGAAAGCACAGGAAAACCAATGTGGTTGCGCTATGTTTTTGTTCCGGGATTGACGGATCAAGAAGAATATTTGCACGAATGGGCGAAACATTTTTCGGGTTATAAATCCGTTGAAAGAGTAGAAATTATTCCTTTTCACCAATTAGGAAAACACAAATGGGAGTTGATGAATATGAAATATGAGTTAGCCGATACACCTTCGCCAACCACCGAAGCCTTAGAAAATGCCAAAGCCATTTTTAGTTTGTATTTAGATAACGTTACCATAAAATAAATTCAGATTTCACCGCATTAAGAATTAGAAGAATGAAATGCTTTAGACAATTACCATTGAAACACAGAAAAATTAATTTAGGTATTCCATCTTCCATTAAAAAGCAATTATTATACACAGATGAAAAAGAATAAATATTTAATCGTGTTGGCAGGAATGATTATGCAGCTGTCCATCGGATCTATTTATGCTTACAGCAAATGGATCGAACCTTTGTCTAATGAATTACATTGGGATGCTCACGATACCAAAACAGGGTTTAGTTTAGCCATTTGTTTCTTAGGATTAACGGCAGCTTTTATGGGTAAATTTGCTCAAAAAGTGGGGCCAACCAAAGCAGGGTTGCTAGCAACATTATTTTTAACCTTAGGATTATTAGGAAGTGCTTTTGCTGTAAATATGGGCAATATCTATTTGTTTTATTTAACTTTTGGTGTTTTGCAAGGTATTGGTTTAGGTTTTGGATATGTCGTTCCTGTTTATACAGTTGTAAAATGGTTTCCTGAGAAACCGGGATTGGCTTCCGGAATTATCATTATGTCTTTTGCTTTAGGTTCCTTATTGGCTTCTTTTTTAATTGGGCCTTTAATTGCTTCTATGGGATTATCAGGAGCTTTTGCTACACTCGGAATTGGTTACGGAATTTGTATGCTGTTGAGTGCTTTATATTTGGCAAATCCCGAAAGTACGAGCTTAAGATACCACGATCATATCGATTTGACTCCAAAAGAAATCCTAACAGACAAACGTTTTATGGCACTTTGGTTATTGTTATTTTTGAATGTTTGTGGCGGAATTGCCATCATCTCCAAAGCGGCGATTTTGGGGCAAGAAGTAGTAGGAATGTCGGCAGCTCAAGCTACGATGTTTGTGGCTATCATTGGATTGTTTAATGGATTGGGACGTTTATTCTGGTCCAGTATTTCAGATAAAATAGGCTGTTGGACCACTTTTATGATTTTTATCGGAATTAATGTGGTTTGTTTTGCTTTGATACCAGGTTTTTCGACTAATTCTATTTCTTTTCAAATCTTGACTTATGTTATTATTGCGGGTTACGGCGCTGGATTTGCAACAATGCCTTCTTTTGTGAAAAGTATTTATGGCACTGAAAACTACGGACAGGTTTTGGGTTACATCTTAACGGCTTGGTCAGCAGCAGCCTTTGCAGGACCATTATTATTAGGTTTAAGTACAGAAATTACTATTTTCTATTTATTTGCAGTACTTTTAATCATTGCTTTGGTGGTGGGATTGTGGCTGAAAGGATTATTGGTAAAACCTACTTAACTTTGCTATTAAACTGAATAATTAATTTTAATATATAAAAATGAAAAAAATCTATTGTTTTTTAATGTTTGCAATTATTACTTCTTCTTTTTCGCAAGAATCAGAAGCTAAGAAAGAGAATTTTAAACCCTATCACTCGATCAGCGGGTTGTTGAGTCATACGATGATTAAAGACGGAATTCGTGATGGTAAAACCGAATGGATTGCTTTTCCCTCTTTTGCTTTTGATTATAATTACGTTTTCAGTCCCAAATGGAGAATAGGTCTTCATAACGATTTAATTTTTGAAGATTTTATCGTAGAAAATAAAGAAGGCAATGAATTAGAAAGGTCAGAACCTTTTGCGAGCGTTTTGGTAGGAGGTTTTAAACCGGGAAAACATTTTACTTTTGAGGCGGGAATGGGATACGAATTTGCAAAAGAAGAGAATCTTTTTTTAACTAGAATTGGTACCGAATATGCTGTAGAATTGCCGAATGAATGGGAGTTCATTGTCAATCTTGTCTACGATATGAAATGGAACGCTTACGATAGTTTTGCTTTTGGAGTTGGGGTTTCAAAGTCGTTCGGTAAATAAATAATATTATTTTAAATAGAAAACTTCCGCAATTTTTTTGCGGAACTTTTTTTTAATAATTTAAATAAATTTTTAAACCAATTCCTCTTCTTTTTTAAATTCGGAAACTAATTTTTTCTGCATATCAAAAGAAACCGATTCGTAGTGATCAAATTTCGCCGTAAATCTGGCTCTTCCCTGAGTTATAGAACGTAAATCACTTCCAAATTCCTGCATTTCTGCAAAAGGAAGAAAAGCTGTTATCACCGTAAATTGTCCTTCAGCGTCCATACTTTCTACGTTGGCTCGATGCGTTTGAATATTACTCATAATTGCACCCGTAAGTTCTTCTGGAGCTTGAATTCTAATGTGATAAAAAGGTTCTAATAATTGCGGATCGGCTTTCACAAAGTTTTCTTTAAATGCCATCATTCCTGCGGTTTTAAACGCCAAATCGTTACTATCAACTGGGTGCATTTTGCCGTCATATAAAATTACACGAACATCTCTCACGTAAGAACCTGTCAATGGACCTTTGGTCATTTTTTCCATTATTCCTTTTAAAATCGATGGATGAAAACGAGTGTCTATAGCACCTCCAACAATGCAATTATAGTAAATTAATTTTCCACCCCAATGCAAATTAATTTCTTCTTTTCCTCTGATATTATATCCTTTTGGTTCATCCATTCCTTCGTACCAAGGCTCAATTTTCATAGCAATTTCAGCAAATTGTCCAGAACCACCCGATTGTTTTTTGTGACGATAGGTGGTTTCAGCACTTTTTTGAATGGTTTCCCGATAAGGTATTTTTGGACTGCGAAATTCTACCGATAATTTAAATTGCTTTTCTAATTTCCATTTAATTATGGCCAAGTGCAATTCGCCGTGACAATGAATAATCGTCTGATTTAATTCTGGTGAAACTTCTATTCTGATGGTAGGATCTTCTTCCGCCAATTGGTGCAAAGCCATAGATAATTTTTCTTCTTCCCCTTTTTTGGTACCTTCCACAGCAATCGAAAAAGTAGAATTCGGGAATTTTATGGGAGTAATTTCAATGTGTTTTCCTTTTTCGTGAAGCGTGTTATTGATGTGTGTGTCTTTTAATTTCAGCGTAGCACCAATATCTCCAGCGGTCAATTCATTTACAGCAGTTCGTTTGCTGCCTTCCACTTCATATAATTGATTGATGCGCTCAATTTGACCCGTATTTTCGTTGGTTAATTCGTCACCCACTTTAATTGTGCCCGAAAGCACTTTGAAGAAACTTAAGTCGCCAATATGAGGCTCTGAGAGGTTTTTATAAATAAATATGGCAGTTGGGCCTTTTTCACTGCATTCAATTTCTTTTCCATCGATGGTTTTTTGTTTGGGCATTTCATAAGCCGATGGACAAACATTATCAATGAATCCCATAATTCTGCCGCTGCCCATATTTTTCTTGGCAGAAACGCAAAAAACCGGGAAAATTTCGTGTTTTATCAGCGAATGATGCAAACCTAATTTCATTTCATCTTCATTCAATTCGCCTTTTTCAAAATAGAGTTCCATTAGCGTTTCGTCGTTTCCGGCAATGGTTTCAATTAGTTCTTGATGCAAACGATTGGCTTTCTCGATTTCACTTTCAGGAATGGGTAGTTTATCTGGTTTCCCACCATTTTTAGGATATTTGTACAGTACCATATTCAAAACATCGACAATCGCATCAAATTCAAGACCTTGGTTTAAAGGATATTGAACCACAACCACACTTTGTCCAAAATGATCTTTGGCTTCTTGAATGGTTTTGTCGAAGTCTGATTTTTCATTATCTAATTGGTTTACGGCTAACAAAATGGGTAATTTATAATCATTGGCATATTCCCAAATAATATCGGTTCCCACTTCAACACCCATTGAAGAGTTCAAAAGCATTAAACCACAATCGGCGACGCGCATCGCTCCGATAATTTCTCCAGCGAAATCATCATAACCCGGTGTGTCCAGCAAATTTATTTTATAGCCTCTCCATTTTGTATTTACTAATTTAGAAAAAAAAGATTTGCCCTTTTCGTGTTCAATATCCGAATAATCGGCGACTGTATTTTTCTCCAGAATTGACCCTCGACGATTGATTAATCCTGCTTCAAATAACATCGACTCAATCAGAGTCGTCTTGCCGCTTCCGGTGTGTCCAACTAAAACCACATTTTTTATGTGTTTGATATCAAAATTTGCCATATCTCTTTGATTTAAATTAGATTAGTGTATCAAATTTCAAAAAAAATAATTATTCCTAATATGATATATATCATATTTTATACAGTATATAAACGGTATTTTTTGGATGAAAAATTTTATTTAAAAAGCAAAGATTTTGGAAGTATAAAGGATTAGTTTTTTTGACTTATTAGAAGTTTTAGATTGAATTATTCTCGATTTAAAGTATAGAAAATCATTTAAGGGATGGTGTAATTTAGCTTACCGTAAGATCGTGTTTGTATAGCAAACCCTTAACTTCTGCAAGCGAAAATACTGCTTTTTTGATTTTGGTTTTTGTTGGATCAATAGTGTAATTATAACTAGTTTTGAAGTTTGCCTTCATAGCATTGGCTTTAGCAAATTCAGAACGGTACAAATCACAATTGTCGAAAACAACTTCGGTGAGATTAGTATTCATAAAATCGACTGCTACAATACTGCAATCGACAAAGGTGGTGGCTTTGATTTTTAGGGTGTAAAATTTAGAAAAATCCAAAATACATTCCTTGAAATGAACTTCAAAAATGAGTTTGTCGCACATCGCAAAATTGACATCTTCTATTTTGCAACGGTTAAAAAGTACGCTTCTCAAAGCTACGTGATTGATTTTGGCTCCGCTAAAAATACAGTCGTTAAAGGTGCAATCGATAAAAACCACCCCAATAAAATTGCATTCTGAGAAATCGCAGTTATTGAAAGTACAACATTCAAATTCCCTTAAATTGACCTCTTTTTCACCATAAGTCAGGTTATTGTATTCGATGTCAAGGAAATATTGGGTCATAAATAAGTGTGAAATTCAAAAAACAAATCTATGCAAAAAAAGCCTGCACTTTCGTGTAAGCTTTTATTATTTTAGAACATTAATTAGTTATTTGTTTCCAAAAAAACTGATTATCTCTACTGAAATTACCAAAAAAGACCAAGAGAAAACGTCAACTAAATAAGTCTCACAACTCTAAAATCCGTACCCTAAACCAAAGGTAATTCTAGCTCGGTCATCAACACTTTTGAAATAAGTAATTCGGGCAGTTACTACGTTTAGTCCATTTAACCAAATTCCGCCACCAACGGATTGATGCCATTTTTGGGAGTTTTCTCCATCAAGCCAAACTCGTCCGTAATCAAAACCTCCTAGAATTCCATAGGACATTGGTAGGATGCTTCTTTTGATTTTTCCGATATTCCAGCGTAAATCTGTGCTGTTGTAAAAAGAAGCTTTTCCCAAAAAACGTTCGTTTCTGAAACCTCTCAAATCATAATCACCTCCCAAAGTGGCTCCTTGATAAAATTCGAAATTATTATTGAACAACACTTTTGTTTTTAGAATGGTGGCTAAAACAAACTGACCTTTTGCATCAATTTTATGGTTGAAATTAATTTTGGCATCTAAGGTCGGGAAGTTGCTTTTCGTCTCTCCAACATTCATTTTCCAACTGCCCGCCACTGAAAATCCAAATCCCATGGTTGGAAGCGATGGAACATCATAATTCTCAAAACTGTATTTAAGAGAAGCTCCCACATATTGCTGACTGTCAAAAACATTTGGGTTTACTGCTCCTGGAATATTAATGAAGCGATCGGTAGTTTCTTCGACTTTTAATTTTTCAAAAAGAGCGGAAAAATTAATTTCGCTTCCGTGGCGTCCCACTTTTTTGATGGATGGTGAAGCTGTCAGCGTTCGCAAACGAACCCGATTGTAATCCATTCCATAAAGTTCATCTTCATTTAAGGTTTCATTTCCATAGCCAAAATAATTGATGGTGAAATTAGGACTCGTAAAATGGGACGTTAATTCGAAATCCCATTTACCTATAACTTTTGGAAAATAGCCTTTATAAGTAAATTCATAACCACTTGTGGCAAATAAATAGTAGGCTTCAAATACGTGTTTCTGCGTGTAAGGATATTGATGGAATTTGTTTAAAACGTAGTTTGAAATAAAGCCTAATTTCACTCCATCATCTGGGTTGTAACCGCCAAATGGAATTGTTGAAAAGTCACTGTATTTTACCTTTTTGTAGTCGTATAAATTGGGTTCGTATTCATCCGTCAAAACGGTTTTGGTTTTGGCATCCACAATAAAATTGTTCGGTTTGGATTTAAAATCATAGATTTTTATTTTTTTTCCATTTTCTACCGTGTAGGAATCGCTGTTTTGGCCGCCAATCAAACGAATCATTGTTCCCGATTGCGCGACTCCTTTCACTTCAAATACATCGTCGTCGTCCAAACCATAAATCCAAATATTTCCAGTTTTATCTGCAGTGAAATTTTTGGTGTAGAGTAATTCATCAGCTTCTGATTTGACTCTATAGACTGCTATTTCAGTCTTATTTTTGGAGGTTTTAGTTATTACAAATTTGTCTTTTTTGTCTGTTCCAACAATCAAGACTGTTTTTTGTAAAACGCTGAAATACGTTTTGGCATAGTCTTGAAGTTTGGTTTTTCGTATTTTTAATTTTTGTTTGATGTCATCAATTGTTTCGTCCTGAATTTCTTTGGGCAAATTACTAAATGCCGCATCGATTTCAGCATCCGAAAGATTTTCCTGAATGTATTTAGCTTGTTTTATCCATTCTTTTTCATCGGCAGTTGTCAGGAAAGCGATGTCTTGTGGATAAGGTTTACTGTTCAGCCATTTTACATTTTTAATATGGTCTTTAAACGTCTGCTGATTGCGCAATGCCGTCTTTTTCATTACTATAAAAAATAAGGCTCCATCGTATTTGGTAAAGGCTTGATCCCTGTTTCTTGGGATGGGTTTGTATATTGTTTTCCCGTTTTCCTGGTATTCGCCCCAGCTGTATTGATCACTGTCTCTATCCCAATCGCCAATGAGCATATCAAATAATCGTGCTTTTATGTATTCCGGTTCATCGATGGTATATTTCTCGTCTTTATGAAGGTTTTTCAGAACATCCTCTGTGCTAACGATAGTAAGTGGTTTCCCAAAACTTTCTACATTTTTTTGACTAGTGGTTATATGTTCTTCTACCAAATACAATTCGTTTCCAAAACTATAATTAAACCCTTTTAAAATGGGCTGTTTCGGAATGTAATACAAAAGAGGGTTCGTATGCGCCACACCAATTTTGTCGGCCAAATTGGCAACCGATAGCTGGGTATAGGGGTGACCGGTGGTGTAAAAATCAAACAAAATATCTTCGGCGTAGGTGTTACTAAATTGATTTGAAACATTTTGATCTTTGAATAGCACAGTTTGCAAAAGACGGGAGGGATTCTTTTTCATCGGACGCATGACATATTCTTTTCCGTTTGCGTTAATCAGACCCAATGATTTCGATTGGTATCCGTCACCTTCTTTTGTGGGTTTGACTCCGCCAAAAAGGGTGTCTAAACTAGCTGTATTTGCTTTAATGGGCAAGCTGTAATAGTTGCGGTAATGTTGGCCAAAAAAGAATTTATAAAAAATACTTTTTCGGGTCATTTTATCGGAATAAATTTTGGTTGTAGTTGTTGCAGCAAATTTTGTCGGTAAGTTAGCAGGAACGACTGTGTCTCGAATTTTGATTATGGTTTGTTCAAAAAGTAATTTCTCTCGTTGATTTTCATTGCCATAAAAGGCTACTTTGGTTTCTCCATTTTTATAGAAGGTTAAAGCAGTATAGCCATTGCCTCCATAAGAAAAATCATTTGGATTGACCGCTTTGGCAGCCTCGGATTTTGAACCAGCACCGCTAATGATTTGTCTGATGTTGTTTTTGTTCAGATATTGTAAATTATGGTCGTGACCCGATACTACAATTACATTTCTTTGATTTTGCACCAGCGTTTTCACCCGTTTGGTAAAGTTGGTGTACACCTTGTTTTGAAGATCTTGTGGATTAATGCCCGATGTTTTGCGAATTAAATTGATGGCAGAGCCAATAATAGGAAGCGGGATTTTTTGTTCCAAAGGAAAAAGTTCCTTATCTAAAGCATATTGTCCGCCGTGGGAACCGTTACTTATTAATGGATGATGCATGGCAATGATTACTGTTTTGTCTTGATTTTTATTCAAAAGATTGGCCAGTTCGTCAAAAAAGTCGTCACGGGTTTTGATGCTGCAATTTTCGTTGATAGTGGGGTATTTGTCCCAATCTTCCAGAAACCATTGGCTATCTATAGTAATTAACGTGATGTTTTTGTCAATTACTAATTCTTCTATACCACAACTATTTTGGGGCAAAAAAGCTTTATTATCGTTGAGGTAATTGGTTATGAATTTTCCTTGTTGTTCCAAACCAGTAATTCCACTATACCAGTCGTGATTGCCGGGAATATATATGGTTTTTCCTTTGAAGTTTTTGGATAGTTGTAACTGGTTTTTGAGTTTAGTTTCTGCCAAAATGCGTTCTTCGGGAATATCATTTTTTGGAAATCCTCTGGGATAAATATTGTCGCCTAGAAACAAAAGCGTACTTTTTTTATCTGAATTTTCTAGCCTGTTTTGAAGTAATCTAAGCGTTTGTTGCGCATTTTTCTCGTCAGCATTTCCCGCATCGCCAATCAAGAAAAAGGTATGAGCTATTTTTGAGGAATCGGTTTCATTTTGGATGAGATGGTTTTCTATGTTTTTGCCATATTGGGTGTGATGGGTAGCGCAAGATTGCAATAGCAAAACTAAAACAATAAGGGCAAATGTTATTTTACTACTTTTTGCACAACAATTATCTAAAAACAACACCATATTTATACTTTGTATTAATTACTTTTAGAGGTTCATCTATAAAATAGGAACCTATTTATATTTATTTATTTTGCTAATTTTAATTATTACGGCGTAAACGAATTTAAACCCTTTCATAATCGCCTTTCCAATGGATGATTGCTTTTTTAATTTCATTTCCGGAAAGATTTTTCGACAATGTTTTTTCAATAAGTCCTGTTAATTCTTCATCGGGGGCAAAACGCAGGGCAAATATTTGATCGTCTTTTAATTGGTGTTCTATATCCTCGAATCTTTTCCAAGTTAGAGCAAAATAGCGATACCGCAGTTCTAAACGAACGATTCGGTTTTGCAAAGTCAAAGCATAATGTTGGCGCAACATAAAAGCCAAATAAAATAAAACCACAAAAATACCACTGATAAAAGCCCAAATCAATTTATCTTCGGTGGTGAAAGTAAAATATATACTAAAGATAAGGAAAGTCAATATAATTGGATAATATACAAAATGATGCGGCGCATAAAATCGAATGTGATTTTTGAAAGTTTGTTTTTCCATAATTATATTTTAGACATTAATAGCCTCTTCTGATTAATGGGTATCAAGCTCGTGTACCTATTCGTTGGTCATAAACGGAAAGTTGGAAAACCTTTATGTACTTGATGCCATTTTGCCAACTTATCAAATCAGAAAGAACACTATTAAATTAATTATTTTTAAAGGATAATCCATTAGCCACAAAACAATAGATAATTTAATCAAAAGTACTTCGGCTCGTTTCAAAAAGCCTTACATAATTTTAAAAAGGAGTTGCAATATTCACGGATTTTGTGTTTGGTAGACGGTCAATTAAAGAAGTATTATTTAAGCAAAAACCCTAAAAATTTTAAAGTGTTCAGGGTTTTTTGTGACCGTTGAGGATTGACTTCGTCTTTCCAAATTGCGCTTTGAAGTGGAAATGAAAAGCTTTTTCAGTCTTTGATTGAAAACTTTTTTTGTAAATATTTGATTTCTTTAACAAGTTTAAAACCAAATAGTCACAAAAAAAGCCTACACTTTCGTGTAAGCTTTTCATTCTTAAGTGACCGCGGCTGGATTCAAACCAGCAACCTCTTGAGCCGTAATCAAGTGCGCTATTCAGTTGCGCCACGTGGCCTTTTTTGTGAGTGCAAATATAGGTAATTTTTACAATCGTGCAAATAGTAAATTAAAATTAAATCATTTTTTTTCAAAATCTCAAATCCATTTTAACAAATCTGAAATCAATAATCTAATGCTCTTATAGTTACATAATAGCGATAACCAATAATCGCCATCTGCCATTTATTGGCTTTAGCCAAATCCAGTCTTTGTTTAGTGAAACTCGGTAGAATTAGTTTGTTTATCTGGGCTAGGATTTTAAACATAAGTTAATTTTTTATCGCAAAAATAGAAAAGACCACTGAAAGCAGTAGCCTTTTTCGTTTTATTATGAGAATAATTTTGATTTCAGTGCAACTCTTGCTTTTTCAAGTTCCACTTTAGCTTGTTCTTTTTTGACTTTCATTCTTTCCAAACTAAATCTTGCCGTCATTAATGTTTTATACATTTCAAGATATTGTTTGTAAGAT
Organism: Flavobacterium psychrophilum; assembly: GCA_945860385.1. Taxonomy (GTDB): domain Bacteria; phylum Bacteroidota; class Bacteroidia; order Flavobacteriales; family Flavobacteriaceae; genus Flavobacterium; species Flavobacterium psychrophilum_K. The sequence goes on along the minus strand of CAMAQD010000003.1, from coordinate 28,292 downwards.
GAAACAGTTTCATTTCCAGTATTTTATATTTCACCTTTATCTAGCTCTGATTCTTTTTTTAGTAATTTATTGTTCTCTTTTTCATACATTTCTCTTAAAATAGGACTATGTTCCATATTGTATTTTTTTGTATTAATAAAAATCACTCCATTTTTACCCTTATCGCCATATTTTTTAACTGCGTGGGACGCAGCGAATGAACCTGATGAACTAATGGTTTTGATATCAATCGTATTCAAATCTTGATAACTGATTTCATTGCCATCGAATAGGATTAGGGCTTTTTTTGCGTTTATTTCTTTGTTGTTTTTAATGGCACTAATGTGATTGTAAATATCGTTTTCAGAAAATTGTGCTTCCACTGCAATTGCGTAAGCTTCTTCTTTTTTTAAAGCATTTTGTTTTTCTTTAGTAATAATTTCAACAGCACCATTTTCGCCATCTTTACCATATTTTTGTGTTGCAGCTTCAGGTTCTAAAGTGTTTTCTGATACGATATATTCTTCAACAGGGATTTTAATTATGTTGTCTTTTGTTTGTTTTTGACCATTAATTATGATTAAGCAATCTTTACCTTCCATTTTAAAATTGTTGATACTCCAAAAAGTAGTGTCTTTTTCAATAGCAATTTTTCCACTTTGTTGTTTGTTCTTTATATCAAAATATACTTTTGCATTATCATTTAATTTAGCGCTAAAGCCGAATTTTATTTTTTTATTTTCATCTTTTTCTGCAAAAATAGAAAAGGGTTCAATAGGAGTTTCTCCTGAAATCTGATTAACTTTTGTGATTCCTTCTTTATTTTTTAGTTCAACTTTAATAGCAATGATTTCATTATCTTTATTTGTTTTTATTTCTGAAAAATTTATTTCTAGATTAAATTCTTCTTTAAAAAAATCTTTTTCTGAATTTAGTTCTTTTTCAGTTGATTTTGCAGTAATATGAAGTTCTACTTTAAGGTTGTCAATTTTTGTCGAATTTTCTATTTTCTCCTGAGCGACAACTTTCACCTGAAAGAAAAATACAAATGCACCTAATACAGGAAGTACAAATAAATACTTCCAAGAATTCCTTTTGTTTGATTGATTTTTGTTTAACATAACGATTCGTTTTTTGATTAATGATTGATAAAAATGATTGGTAATGGCAACACAATTTTCCTGTGTTGTTATTTTTAAAAGCGTCATTTGGTAAGCTTTCTTGTCGGAGATATTTTTGGAAGCTTCGCTGTCAGCGATGAATTCCAGATTTTGAACGATGGCTTTTTTGTACAACCAAACCAGCGGATTGAACCAAAAAACCACACAAAAAAGCCTCGAAATCAAAACGTCAACCGTATGATTTTGCGTGCTGTGTACTTTTTCGTGTTCCAATATGTTTTCCAATTCTGTGTCGCTGTAGAGTGATGAGTTATACACGATAGTATTGAAATAGGAGAAAGGAGCAATGTTTTCATTTACGTCAATAAATTTGAAATCGGCTTGTCGCTGGATGGTTTTTCCTTTGAGAACTTTAGTAAGACTATAAAAATCAAAAGCCAATTTTATCAAGAACACCAAAATTCCAATTGAATATACAATTGCAAAAACGAGATACCAATTGATTTCAAAAACCTCATTTTCGACAACGGTTGTCACCGGAATTTTGGACCAGTCAAAATTTGTAGGACTTGGGTCAACCCAAACAATTTTTGTAAAAACTACCAATGGTAATACAACCGAGGTGATTAATCCCGCCAATAAAAACCAACGATTGCTGTTGAAAAAGGTTTCTTTTCGCAACAAAATAAGGTAGGCCAAATAAAACATTCCAATTAATCCGCTGGATTTTACGAGGTAAATAAATAGCATTTCCATACTATTGTTTTTTTTCAATCATCGCTAAAATCTCACGTAATTCTTCTGCTGATATTTTTTCTTCTTTGGCAAAAAACGACACCATATTTTTATAGGAACTGTTAAAATAAGTATCGATTGCTGTGTTCATAAATCGTTTTCTGTAGTCTTCCATCTTCACTGTAGGAAAGTATTGATGTGTGTTGCCAAAAGCATTGTGCGACACAAAACCTTTTTCTTCAAGGTTTCTAATAATGGTCGAAAGCGTGTTGTAATGCGGCTGTTCTTCTGTAATTTCTGCCAGAACTTCTTTTACGAAAGCTTTTTTTAGCTTCCATAAAATTTGCATAATTTCCTCTTCTTTGTTGGTTAGTTTTTGCATAATTGTATCGTTTTTGTCTTACTGAGAACAAACGTACAACTATATTTTTAGTTATTAAACTATTTTTATAGTTATTTAACTAAATTTTAAGTTTGTAAAAAAAAATGAGATTTAAGTAAATATTCTTTTTTCGGCAATCAACATTCGATTCAGCCAAATGCAGCAAATTGCAGCCAATATTCCTAATGTTCCCATAACAATCCAATTGGTTTGATACCCAAAATGAGCAATGATATCCAATCCAGTTTTGGAACAGGCAATGTGAGCCAGGCTAAAACTCATAGTAAATAACCCCATATATTGTCCTTCTTGTCCTTTAGGAGCTCTGTTCAACGCAACAGCATTTGTTAAAGGGAAAGCAAAAATTTCTCCTAGAGATAGTAAAACAATACTAATGATTAAGATAAAGACCCAGGAATCGATCAGTAAAATATAATATCCCAATGCAACGCATAATGCACCATAGCCAATGATTTTAATTTTATTGGTTTTTTCTCTTTCAATTCTGCTCACAATGGGCATTTCTAATAAGAAAACTAAAAGTCCGTTCAGCGAAAGAAGCATTCCGGTTTGAAACTCGGTTAAGCCAAATTTTTCATTGTGATACAAAGGAAGCGTGGTGAATAATTGGAAAAATACCATTGCAACGATAAAAATGATAAACAATAACAACCAAAAAGGCTTGTCTTTATATATAGATTTTCGAGTAATAATCGGTGGTTTTTCTCCAATCGCGAGCGGAATTCTTTTTTTCTCTTTGACTGTCAAAGCAAAAATCAAAATGGCAATAATACAAGAACTTCCATCAACCCAAAACAAACCTTGATAACCCATTCCTAGAATAATCAAACCGCCTAAAGTTGGGCCGGCAGCGAAACCAAGATTGACAGACAAACGCACTAAGGATAAGGCGCGAACCCTATTTTCGGGTTTGGCATAAACACTAAGAGAAACAAACATTGCTGGTCGAAACATATCGGCAATGGTCATAATGCCAAACATTCCTAAACACAATCCCCAAAAACTGGTGATGTATTGCAGAATGAAAAACAGAATTCCACTCGTAAAAAGACTAAAAAGCATTATTTTATAAAACCCAATTTTATCGGTCAATTTGCCTCCGAGCCACGAACCAAGCATAGAACCTAGGCCAAATGCCACCATAATCCAGCCGACTTGGCCGTACGTAAAATGTAGATTTTCTTTCAAATATCTGGATAAAAAAGGCAAAACCATAGTTCCAGCTCGATTGATAAAAGTGATGAGCGCCAGAATCCAAACCTCACGTCGGAAGCCTCTAAAATTATTGATGTAACTACGAAGACCTGTTCGAATCATAAGGAAATTTCTTGTTGGCAAAGCTACAAAGATTTTGTCTTCAGTCATTACGAAGAACGAAGCAATCTCTCCAAAATATAAACTTTGCGGCTTTCTAACTTTTAAACTATTTTTGCTAAAATTTATAAGATGAGAACGATTCAAACATTCCTTTTTTTAGCACTATTTAATTTTGGTTTTGGTCAAGAAAAATTCGATGTCGCGGCTGTCGAAAAATTTCAAAAAGACATAAATACCGAATATGCCGATGCCAAAACAAGTCCATTGATGGCAGAAGATTTAGCGGTTTTCAAAGCATTAGATTTTTATCCCATAAACGAAAAGTTTTTTGTCGTGGCAAAATTTATAAGAACCGAGAACGAAAAACCGTTCGAAATGAAAGCTTCTACCGACAGAAAACCAATCTATGTAAAATACGGTGAAGCTCATTTTGAAATGGATGGGAAACCATTCCAATTGAACATTTACAGAAATATTGAATTATCCAAAAAAGAGGAATACAAAGACTATTTGTTTTTGCCTTTTTCAGATTTGACTTGCGGAAATGAAAGCTATATCGGAGGTAAATATATCGATATGAAAGCACCGACAACAGACACAATAGTAATTGATTTTAATACTTCTTACAATCCGTATTGCGCTTATAATCATAAGTATTCCTGCCCAAAAGTGCCGTTGGAAAACGATTTGAAAATCGAAATAAGAGCTGGAGTCAAGAAATTCAACGATTAATGAAATACTTCAATTTACATACGCATCAATCTACAAATCAAACCGATGTGCTGGAATTGGTGAATCAATATCCACAGGAATTTGATGCCTCGATTCCGTTTTATTCTATCGGAATTCATCCGTTATACATTGACGAAAACCGATTGGAAAGTGATTTTAAAATTGTAGAAGAAAAATTGGCGTTGCCGGAATGTTTAGCTCTAGGCGAATGCGGTTTGGATAAGCGAAGCGAAACTTCTTTTGAGGTGCAACAAACCGTTTTTGAAAGACAATTGGCTTTGGCCGAAAAATACCGAAAGCCTGTTGTGATTCATTGTGTTGCCGCTTTTCAGGAACTCATCGAAATCAAGAAAAGATTGAAGATAAAAGTTCCAATGATTGTTCACGGATTCTCAAAAAAAATAGAACTCGCCAAGCAATTGATAGATAATGACTTTTATGTTTCATTTGGAAAAAATTTATTGCGAAACCCCGAATTAGAATCGGTTTTTAAAAGCATTCCAAACGATAGATTCTTGCTAGAAACCGATATGGTCGAAGAAGGAATTGGGGCTGTGTATGCTTTGGCAGCGAAATATAAAAAATTAGAATTAAGTGAGTTAAAAGATATTGTAAGTAAAAATTATACAACTGTTTTTGAATTTCATAAACAATAAACCAAAAACAACAAACCCTAAACAGAAATGGCTGAATGGACAGAAAGAGCAGAGCTCTTATTTAAAGCAGAAGGATTAGACAATTTAAGAAATGCCAATGTTTTGGTTGTGGGATTGGGAGGTGTTGGTTCCTTTGCTGCCGAATTTTTGGCAAGAGCCGGAGTCGGAAAAATGACTATTGTCGATGGCGATATTGTGGATATTACCAACATCAACCGACAATTACCCGCTTTGCATTCCACCGTTGGAGAACCAAAAGTAACCATCGTTGGCGACCGATTAATGGACATAAATCCGGAATTGAAACTCACCAGAATTCGCGAATTTTTATCGCCAGAACGTGCTTTCGAAATTGTTTCAGCCGAATATGATTACGTTTTGGATTGTATTGACAGCATTACACCCAAACTGAATTTAATCATCGCCGCCAAGCGCAAAAGAGTCAAAATTATTTCTTCGATGGGAGCAGGAGGGAAGATGGAAGCGTCTAAAGTAAAGGTCGCCGACATTAATAACACAATGAATTGTTTTTTAGCAAAAACCGTTCGTCGTCGATTGAAAGAATTTAAAATTGACAAATTAAAAGTTGTTTTTTCGTCTGAAATTCAGGATGATTCGAGTTTAAAAATGACTGACGGTTCCAATTTCAAAAAATCTTTTTACGGAACCAATAGTTATATGCCGGGATTATTTGGATTGTATGCCGCTGAAACGGTGATTAGATATTTACTTAAGAAATAGTTTTTCAGTCACAGTTTTCAGTCACAGTACGAACTGAAAACTGCGACTGCGACTGAATACTAAAAAAATGAACTACCTTAAACTCATTCGCTACAAAAACCTGTTAATACTGGCTTTAATGCAACTCATTTTCAGATATGGTTTTCTGGAATTGCAAAATATTCCTTTGGCTTTGGCTGACTGGCAATACTGTATTTTGGTTTTAGCAACAGTTTGTATTGCAGCTGGCGGTTACATCATCAATAATATTTTTGATGTTGAAACCGACTCCGAAAATAAACCCGATAATGTAATTGTTGGCAAGTTTATTTCCGAAACTAAAGCCTATAATCTATACATTGGTTTCACAGTTGTTGGTGTGGCAATGGGTTTTTATTTGTCTAATGTTATCGAGAAACCCAGTTTTGCTTCGATGTTTATTGTGATTGCAGCGACACTTTATTTTTATGCTACGAGCTTGAAGCAAAGTTTGCTTATTGGCAATTTTATAGTGGCTTTGTTACTTTCTTTTAGTGTCATTATCATCGGGATTTTCGATTTATTTCCAATAACTAATGAAGAAAACAGACCCGTTATGGGATTGCTTTTTGGTATTCTTTTAGACTATGCCATCTTCGCTTTCATCATTAATTTTATTCGGGAAATTGTTAAAGATTTGCAGGATGTAAACGGTGATTTAAATCAGGGAATGAATACTTTACCAATTTTATTGGGTGTTACAAAAACGACGAAATTGGTTTTTGGATTGAGTTTTATTCCAATAATTATCATTTTGAATTACATCAATACTAATTTGTTCGCTGCAGGATTATTGTATGCAACGCTGTACGGATTAATTCTGATTTTAGCTCCCTTACTCTATGTTACTATAAAAATTTGGTCGGCCAAAACCACACAGGATTTTCATCATTTGAGTACCGTTCTAAAATGGATTCTGTTTTTCGGAATACTTTCTATTGTGGTCATCAGCTTAAACATTAAATACAATGCTTAAAAATAAATTACAAAAATACAAATTGATTTTGGCTTCTGGTTCGCCTAGACGTCAACAATTTTTCAAGGATTTAGACTTGGATTTTGAAATTAGGTTGAAAGAAATTGAGGAGATTTTTCCACCGGAATTAAAAGCGGAAGAAATTACCAATTATTTAGCCAAACTTAAAGCCAATGCTTTTGAAGGAGAATTGAACGACAATGAAATCCTGATTACCAGCGACACCATTGTTTGGCACAATAGCAAAGCTTTAGGTAAACCAAAAGACGCACAAGATGCCTTTGACATTCTAAAATCATTGTCTAATTCAACTCATGAAGTTATCACCTCAGTTTGTTTTAAAACCCATCTGGATTCAACTGTAATGTACGAAGTGACCAAAGTAACTTTCAACGAATTGAGCGATGAAGCGATTCGTTATTATATCGAAAATTACCAACCATTTGACAAAGCGGGAGCATACGGAATTCAGGAATGGATTGGTTTTGTTGGCGTTTCAAAAATTGAAGGTTCGTATGCGAATGTGATGGGAATGCCTACCGATAAAGTGTATGAATATTTGAATAAACTGAACTAAATAATTGTTCAAATTTTGAATTTTAAATGTGGTAATTATATAAAAAAAACATGAAAAGGTGTAAGAATCAGAATTTGAAGAAATTTGATTTTTGCAGATTAATCAATTTCTGAGTATATGAAATTTTATTTTAATTAGACATCAAAAAATATGGACGACACCATTAAATTCCCTTTTTACATTAGACTTTCTTTTATGGTAATTAGTCTAATAGGTATTACTTACATTCTCTACATGGGGAATAGTATATTGATTCCTATCTTGATGGCATTTTTGTTTGCCGTCTTGCTGTTGCCAATTGTTCATTTTTTAAATACAAAATTACGTTTTCCAAATGTTTTGTCTTCATCAATTGCTGTACTTCTTTTTGTATCCCTGATTGTTGGGATTTTCGTTTTCTTGTCTTATGAAATTAGTGATATTGCCGATGATTTTGCCGCAATAAGAAAAAACATTGATCTTTTTATCGCTGACATTCAACAATATATTAAAGCCAATTTTCATGTTAGTTTGAGAGAGCAAAGAAAATATATCGATGATGTAACACAGGATTCTGTGCAAAAGGGAAAAGATACTATTGGGACAGCTTTAATCTCGGTCACGGACACTATGTTGGACTTGACTTTAATTCCGATATACACTTTTCTGATACTTATTTATAGAACTCATTTTATATTGTTCCTTGCTAAATTATTTAAAAAAGAATACCATGCCAATCTCAAGGAAATCTTGACACAAATAAAAGGATCTGTTCAAAGTTATATTTTGGGGTTAATTTTCGAAATGATTGTAGTTTCGGTTTTAACAAGTGTAGGACTTTATTTTATAGGTATCAAATACGCTATTTTATTAGGCGTTATTACAGGAATATTAAATCTTGTCCCTTATGTGGGGATTCTGGTTGCTGGCGGTTTGACCATATTGGCTTCCTTGACCGGAACACCCGAATTATCTATGATTTTGGGAGTTATCATTGTAAATGTTCTGGTGCAAATCATTGATAATAATATTCTTGTTCCTTTGATTATCAATACAAAAGTGCAGATAAATGCATTGGTTTCGATAGTGGGAATTATTATCGGTGGTCAATTAGGAGGCATTGCGGGAATGTTTTTGGCTATTCCGTTATTGGCTATCCTAAAAATAGTTTTCGACAGAATAGAAACTACCCAGCCTTGGGGTTATTTAATGGGTGATAATATGCCAAAAGCTTTTGTATGGAGATTCAAAAAAAACACTTCTAAAAATAAATCAGGTTCCGCCGAGATTTAGTAAAGGAATCGGTTTCATTTTTGTACAGTAATAAACAGAGAGTTCCACCATGGGACTCTTTTTTTTTGTTGAATAAAAATACAAAATAGTAATTAATTTTTATTTTTCAAGCATACAAAATTACTGTTCATAGGGCTAATAGGATTGTAGTGGCTTGAAATATAGTTTTTTACAAGTGGTTCAAAGTTTACAACTATTTGTTGAATTTATAACATTTTGTGTAATTTATTAGTTTGGCATAGTTATTGAAAATCCGAAATCAACGAAGGATTTTAAGAATTATTAATAACTAAATTTATCTATTATGACCAAGTTACAAATCACTTTAGCAGCGTCAATTTTAATGTTTACATTACAAGCTAGCGCACAATTTTCGGTTAGTATAAATTTAGGTTCAAGACCTCAATACCACGATCGATACGAAAACCAAGTAAGCTACTATTATCTTCCAGAAATAGAAGCCTATTATGATGTGAATTCAGCAGTATTTATTTATAACGGTCCGCGAGGTTGGGTTCGGACCACTTATTTACCAGAATATTGTAGAGACTATGATGTAAATCGTGGACATCGAGTAGCGGTAAGTTATAGAGGAAGAAGTCCTTATGTAAATTTCAATTACGACAGACAACGTTATTACCGAAATAATGACAGAAATTATCGAGAAGAATATTATCAACAAAGAAATCGTAGAAATGATTACGCAGCCGTATCCCATAATAATCGAGAAAATGATCATCAGAATGAGAACCGCTATGGCAACAATCGAAACGATGACCACCATTGGAAAAATGACGAATCCCATCACGAAAAAGGAAGAGGAAGAGAACATGAAGATCGTGATTAAATAAAAAATTGAAACTTTTAAAAAAACAGAGGACTTGGGTTTTCTGTTTTTTTTTGCAAAAAAAATAAATTTTAATTTCTCAATTTCATATTTAGTAACATTTGAATTATGTAATTTTTATTAAAAATAATACAACACTTTAGAACGATAAAAATATAATCTTTGTCAGTTGGTATAACCTAACTAAGCATCTGCTTTAACCATGAAATTTGGATACTGTTTTCTTCCTGTTTCAATATTTATTTTTTTAAAATGCCTCTAAAAAAACTGTTTTTATTTCTTTTAATTCTTCTGGGCTTTCAGCTGGGTTTTTCTCAAGAAAATTTACCTAAAAAAGATAGCTCCAAAGTTTACAGGAATATTCAAACCTATTCAATCAAACATAAATTCACTAAGTTTTTACACAAGTTGGTTTTTAGACCCGTCAATCCAAAAAAAAAGAAAAAGAAAATAGCTGTTCAAACGAATTACGATGGACTTGAAGGTAAAATCATTAGAAATATTAATATTGTTACGTTAGATCCTTTTGGTTTTTCCGAAATAGATTCTACCAAAAAGCCTAGAAATTGGGTTGAAAAAAATGGAAATTCCATACACATCAAAACTAAAAAATTAGCCATCCGAAATCTATTGCTAATCAGAGAAAATAAACCTTTAGATTCCTTGTTAGTAAAAGAATCTTTGCGTTTGATACGAGCCCAAAGTTACATTAACCGCGTTGCCAGTACAACTCAATTAATTGCTAAAAATGGAGATTCTGTTGATGTTTTTATTCGGGTTTTAGACAGTTGGAGCTTGTTGCCGAGATTTTCAGCAACTAACAGCAAGGCTAGTTTTGAGTTGAATGAACGTAATTTTTTTGGTTCTGGACATACGCTTAACAGCAAATATCAAAAAAGATATGAAGATGGGAAAAACGCCTATAATTTTGAATATGTTGTTCCAAATATCAAAAACACCTTTATTAAAACGGCAATACTTTATTTTAAGGATTTGGATGATAATTATGGAAAATCCATAACTATTGATCGTCCTTTTTTCTCCCCTTTTGCAAAATGGGCTGGAGGAATTGTTTTAAATCAACAATTCAAAACTGATACACTTTCTAATGCCAATTTGGTATATGCCAAACAACGTTTTAAATACAATTTGCAAGATTTTTGGGCTGGATACGCATTTAGAATTTCCAAAGACAGTACCGAAAATCAAAGAGTGACAAACCTAATAGTCTCGGGAAGGTTTTTGAATGTAAACTACCTCGAAAGTCCGACTGTTGAATATGATCCAATTGATTTTTATGCATCGGAACAGTTTTTTCTTTCTGGAATTGGTATTTCGACACGTAAATATGTCGAAGACAAATACATTTTTAAGAACGGAATAATTGAGGATGTTCCCATTGGAAGACTAATAGGAATAACGGCGGGTTATCAATTTAAAAATAATAACGAACGTTTCTATTTGGGTGGACAGGCATCATTTGGAAATTATTTCAAATGGGGATTTTTGAGTCTTAACTTTGAATTGGGAACATTTTTTAACAAAGCGATTACCAACCAAACGGCATTTACTTTTCAGGCTAATTACTTTACTAATTTAATTGATATTGGAAAATGGAAAGTAAGGCAGTTCATCAAGCCACAATTGACAATTGGAATCAACAGGCAGAATTCCACTGGAGACCAACTTACCATCAACGAAGACTATGGAATGCAAGGTTTTAAAAGTGCTCTTTACGGTAATCAAAAATTGATGTTGACTTTTCAAACTCAAACCTATTCGCCTTGGAATGTGTTTGGTTTTCGATTAAATCCTTTTTTCAATTATACCATTGCGATGCTTGGCGATGAAGAAAATAGATGGAATCAAAGCAAAGCCTATTCAAAAATCGGGCTTGGATTGATTATTACCAATGACTATTTAGTTTTTCGTACTTTCCAAATTTCCCTTTCGTATTATCCAACGATTCCTGGAAGTGGCAACAATATTTTCAAAACCAATTCTTTGGAAACTTCAGATTTTGGCTTTCAGGATTTTGGTTTGGACAAGCCAAGAACTGTGATTTATAAATAATATATTTCTTTTTGTGGTTTTACCCTCAACTTGGTAGTAGGATTTTTAATAATTTCTTCCCATTGAATGTCTGACTGAATAATTATCACATCGGTAACATTGAGGGAATAATTCCCAAGTTAATGAGATTTCGTGTACACCTTGGGTATTTCCTATTTTTGAAGTATTAATATCATAAGAATAACCCAGAACAAAACGGTTTACTTGTATTGCGCTAAAAACGTTTATAGAAGTTAGCAAATGGCTGTCGTTGCTTTTTCCTTCCGGGTTTATTGCAGCTATTACTCCAATGGTAAAAGGTTTGACATTTAAAGCAGTTCCAAAATCCAAACGGTTATACTGTGATTGCCGCATATAATTGGCTGTAAGTATAACATTAGTTTGGCTGGGAAAAAATGAACCAATACTATCATCTAAAGCTATTGAATGCCCACCGTGAACACTCCAAAACAATTCTAGCGGAACATTTGCATAATCAGTAAAGGTGATATTGGGTTTGTTGAGGTGTTTTAAAGAAGTTCCAAACCAAGAATTGTCATTGTAAAACAATAGTCCTGATGAAAAATCAAAAAAACTAACCTGGTTGTTACTATTCAAAATACCAGGATCGACACTTCCACCATTTATACTTCCATCGTTGATGTTAATTTGGTCTTCCAATAGTAAATTACTGAAATTATAGTTTTTGAAACCATAACCCAATTCTATTCCCAACCGAAGCCGCCACTCATCGTTTAAATTAACACTGTACGAATAGGCTCCATTGAATTGAATATAATTATAATTAGTAAAAACTTCCCGTTGATTTAAAATCGAAAAACCCAAGCCCATCTCTCCTTCAGAACCAATAGGATTATTGATAAATGCGAATTCAGTATCCATTCTTCTATTCTCATTAGGCCATTGCGAACGATGAATAATACCAGTATATCCACCTGCCAAAGTACCTGTAAATGCAGGGTTTAATGATTCTGGAATAAGAAGATATTGAGTAAAGACGGGATCTTGTGCGTTAATTTCTTCAACAGTGAAGGCAATCAATAGTATATATAAAACAAGTTTTAGTTTCATTCTTTTTGGGCTTATTTTATTAATACAAAAGGGTGATTTTCATTGACAATAGTTCCGTAAAAAGTTTCACCACTTACTTTACAGTAGTAATTGCCGTTTTCGGCATTCGAATCTTTTATTTTTCCATCCCAACCTCTTAAAATTTCTCCCGATTCGGAATATATCATCGATCCCCAAGTGTCATAAATATCTAGATGAATGTTTTTTAACCCTTTGGTAACAGGTCTAAAAGTATCATTGAGCGTATCATTGTTTGGGGTGAAAGCAGTTGGAACCACTAATACATATCCTTTTCCAATAATAAGAGTGATTTTTTGTACATAAACACAACCAAAAGGATAGGTTACCGTTTGTGTGACCACATAATCTTTTGGATTTATGAAGGTGTGAACAGGATTTAATTCTGAAGAAAAGCTACCATCACCAAAATCCCAAATCATACTGATATAATCGCCAGTTGCGTTATTGGTAAACTGTATCGGGTCATTAATAGAATAAGTGCCAAAAGTTGAAAACGCAAAAGAGCTTACTTCAAACGAAGGTGTTCCTAGTTTTGGAGTATTTACAGTAAAGGTATAATTTGATTTACATCCAATAGCATCTGTAACGTTTAAAATTACCGTTCCGTTTTGACGGGTGTTCATAAATTCATTATTGGGTCCGCTAACCGTGCCGCTTGACCAAACTAATTGATAGGGAGGAACTCCGCCAGAAACTGAGGCTGCAAAAGTTTGTTTGACAAATTTAGTTTGACAATCAAAATCGGTTTTAGTTACAACTGCAGTCGCGATAGGAGGAGGCCGGTTAATGCTGTATTGGGCTTGTTTAGTACAACCATTGGTATCTTTTACGGTAACCAGATAATTTCCAGCGGGAATATTAACCAAATCCTCGGTTGTCGCTCCGTTTGACCAAGAATAAGTAAACGGTGCAGAGCCACCAGAAACAAGAAGATTTATTGCACCCGTATTAGCGTTATCGCAGTCTAAAGCATTGGTAACATTTCCTTGTAGTACTAATAATTGAGGTTCCAAAATAATAAAGGTTCTTCTGATAGTACAGGGTTTACTATCAGTTATCGTTACGGAGTAAGAACCTAGTCCGAGATTATTTCGGACAGTTCCCGCCACTGCACTGTCATCCCAAACCAATTTGACAGGAGCGATTCCACCCACAAGATTTAAATTGATACTGCCATTTTTATCCCCAAAGCAAGTAATGTTTTTTACAACTGGATTAATGGTAAAAATGGGAGCTTCGGGAATATTTACGTTTAATGTTTGGATACAATTCAAAGCATCGGTAATGGTGATTAGATAATCTCCAGCCGAAAGATTGTCCTGAAAAGTGCCACTGCCCAGGTTGCTCCAGCCGATTGCGTACGGAGCAATCCCGCCCGAAACAACTATTCTAATGGAGGCGTCATTACCTCCATAACAAATAATTGGAGTTGTAGTGGCGGTAATTTTGATTTCGGGTGTTTGAGTTAGTTGTACGATTAATTTTTTGGTACAACCCGCATTATCACTAACAATTAAATTGTAAGTTCCTGCAATAACAGCTGTTAGATTTTGATTGGAACTTGTAAAATTATTTGGCCCTGACCAAGCATAAGTGTAAGGGAAAGTTCCTCCAACCACATTGACAGTGATAACCCCTGTTGCATCTCCAAAACATAAAATATTGGTTTTATTAACCAAGTTTACTGCTAAAATAGGCGGCTCGGTTATGGTAAAAGTGGCTGTTTTTGGCCCACAATTGTTAGCATCCGAAACTGTAACTGCATAAATTCCAGGACTTAAATTAGCTAAATTTTTGGTATTGGCATAAGCTGTTCCGTTTTTCGTCCAAGCGAAAGTATAGTTTAAAGTTCCGCCAGAAATAGTGATGTCAATTGCACCATTGGCATCATTAAAACAAGTAATATCTTTTTCTAAAACAGTGGTTAGGACAATGTCATCTGGTTCAGTAATAAGATAGTTTTCATTAACAGGACAACCGCCAGCGTCTGTAATTAAAAGGTTGTAATTTCCGGGAGCCAAATTAGAAATATTCGATGCAGCAGAAGTAAATCCATTGGGTCCTGTCCAAGAAATTTGATAAGGAGCACCGGAACTGAAAGGAATTCCACCAGTGATATTAGTTTGAAGGGCTCCGCTATTGGAACCAAAACAAGTACTATTGGTTGCAGTGACATTTGGCGAAATAGCTGGATTTACAGTAACTGCAATAGTGAAATTAGTCCCAATACAAAAGCCTGAAAGAGGCGTAACGGTATAAGTTACTATTGCTGGACTGACAGTGGTATTGATTAAGTTTTGACTGATATTGCTTTGTGGTGTTGATTGTGCCGATGTACCCGTTATGGAACCCGCTGGAAAAATGGTTGGATTAGTCCAAGTATAAGTGGTTCCGACAGGCACAATTTCTGAACCTGAATTTAATGGCAAAATGGTAAAAGGATTACCACTACAAATTAAGGCCGTTTTATTAGTAATAACAGGGTTCGGATTAATTGTTACGGATGCGATTGCAGAGGTCAAATCGGAACAGCCACCCGAAGAAGGCAATGTAATAATACAATAGTAATAAACGTTGCCAACAGTTGCATTAGGAGGACTGTATGTTGCATTTGTCGCACCAGCTATTGTACTGCTCCCCGTTACTGTATTTACGTTATTGGAATACCATTGATATGTTGGTGTTCCAACACCGTTGATATAGTTTACGCTTAAAAGCGTTGGCGTTTGACCAATACAAATGGTACTTGATTGCGGTTGTGTACTAAATGAGGGAGCCAAATTAACTACTACCGCAGCAGTAGCGCTACTCACGTTACAACCCGAACCACTAGTTTGTGATATCACACAATAATAATAAACAGTTCCAACATTGGAAGTCGAAGGGATATAAGAGTCAGTTGTTGCTCCTAAAATTGGGGTTCCTGAGGTATTGTTGTTACTTATACTAGAAAACCATTGATACAAATAGCCCGCACTTATTCCACCCGAAACTGCAACAGATAAATTTGTAGGAGATACGTTTTGACAAACACTTTGAGAAGATAATGGTTGTGCGCTAATTACTTGATCGGCCACTATTACAATTTCAGCAGCGTTGCTTTTGATTGAACCGCAACCATTGCCACTCAGCGTAACTTCCGTATAATAATAGTAAGATCCAGCTGTCGTAAAAACAGAAGGTGTAAAACTGGCATTTGTTGCACCAGAAATTATAGTACCACCCGAATTTGTGTTGGTCGTATTTGAATACCACTGGTATGATGGAGTTCCTGTTCCGCCTATGTAGGTTACGTTTAATGGTGTCGAAATGGTTGCTCCCACACAGAGACTCTGTGTTGGAATAGGTTGTAAATCAATTGTTGCTCCAGTATTTATGGTAACAGATGCAGTATCTGAGGTGATGCTGGAGCATCCGCCTGAAGGCAAAGTAACAATACAATAATAATAAATGGTTCCCAACGCAGAATTAGGTGGGCTAAAAGTAGCGCCGATTGCACCAGAAATTGCAGTTCCACCACTAGTAGAATCTATACTATTTGAATACCATTGATACAAAGGAGTTCCCGTCGCTCCACTAACTGTTACAGACAAAACCGCTGGAGTTCCTCCGATACATACTGTACTGGATGCGGGCTGAGTAATTGTAGGGGATGAAATCACAATAATTGCTGCTGTTGCAGTATTTACACCACAACCAGGAGTACTGTTTTGGGTAACAATAGCATAATAATATTTTGTACCTATAGTAGTTGTTGGAGGAACATAACTACTACTTATTGCAGCTGGAATTAAGATACCTCCCGTATTTGAATTTAATGAATTACTGTACCATTGATAAAAGAATGTTCCATTTCCTCCAGTGGCTGTGACATCTAAACTCAAAGGAGTTGCGTTTTGACATAATGTTTGTAAAGCAGTCGGTTGCGAACTAATAGTTGGATCAGCAAACACGATAATTTCTGCTGTATTACTGGTAACAGGAAGACAACTATTGCCACTTAATGAGATCGTAACGTAGTAATAATAACTTCCTGGACTTGTAAAAGTTGGAGGGGTGTAATTTGCCGTAGTAGCACCAGCGATTGGTGAACCACCAGTTGCTGTATTTGTGGTATTGGAATACCATTGGTAAGTTGGAATACCAGTTCCACCAGAATAAGAAGCAGTCAAAGGATTCTGAATAGTAACGCCAATGCACAGATTTTGTGTAGGTATTGGTTGCACAGTTATGGAGGCATTAGGAAGTATTGTTATCGTAGCTGCATTCGTTGTAATACTTGAACATCCTCCTGTAGGCAAATTAATGATGCAATAGTAGTAGAAGGTTCCTGCGGCTCCTGCAGGAGGTGCAAATGTCGCATTTGTTGCTCCAGAAATAATACTGCCACCGGTATTAGAATTTGAAGTGTTGGAGTACCATTGGTAAGTTGGGGTGCCAATTACTCCAGAAATCGTAAATGACAAAACAGTAGGGCTACCTCCTAAGCAAAATGTACTAGAGGTAGGTTGAGTAGTTATTTTTGGTGCTAGATTTACGATAATTACATAATTAGTAGGTATACCAGGGCATCCACCCAGCGAGGGTGTAATAGTGTAGGTTATGGTTCCGGGACTTGCATTTGTTGTCGAAATAGTTTGCACGGGTATTATACTTGTTCCAGAAGAGGTAAATCCCGTTATTCCTGGAGTTGCAGTTGCAGTCCAAGTAAAAGCTGCTCCCGCGGGACTAGAAGTTAGATTGACCAATGTCGTCGCAAAACCTGAACACACAGTTTGTGTTAAAGGCGTATTAGTAACAACTGGCGTGTCATTAATTGTAAACGATTTATTTGTAGTTACTGACGATCCGCACTCATTAGTCACAATTAATGACACGGTATAATTTCCGGTGGCCACATAACTTATTGGACCCGGATTGGCAAGACTGGATATCGAAGGTGTCCCTCCGGGAAAGCTCCAGGCATAAGTGACAGTACTGGCAACTGGAGCGCAACTATTTATTGTGGCAGTTGGGTTGATATTTGTTGGACCGCAATAATCGGTGTTTATGCCGATTAGAGCTGTTATGGTTGGTGGTTTTTTGACTGTAATGGTTTGTGATGAGCTAAAACTTCCACAGGTATTTGTAGCCGTGAGTGTAATGGTATAAGTTCCTGATTCAGTAAAATTATAGGTAGCATTTGTTGTGGTTTGGTTGGGAATTGTTGCAATACTTGTTCCGCAGTAAGCGGGCAAATGCGTAACACTCCAAACATAGGTAGGCGGAGAACAGGAATTTGTATTAGGGGTACTGTTAGTTGCTGTAATAGTTTGTGGTACGCAACCGGCAGCCGTATTCAAAATAAATTGGGATGTCAATGGAGTTTCTATGCATATTGTTTGTGTTCTTGAAGATGATCCACAGAAATTTTCAGAGGTTAATGTAACGGTATATGTTCCCGGATTCAAATAGGTATGATTAATATTTTGCGCTAGGGATATGGGAGTTGTTACAATAGGCGAACCATCTCCAAAATCCCACGTATAGATTGCACCTTGAGCACAATTTTGAGCACTTCCAGCAATAGTAGTATTGGTAAATAGAATACTATTATTGACGCACCCGATAGGAGGGGCGGTGAAATTTGCTTGCGGTTTTGCTAATATTGTTATGTTTCCTAATGATAATGGTGTAGTTCCACACGCATTTGCTATTTCTAATTTCAATTCAAAACTGGGGATTGGACAACTACTAGTGGTGTAAATATGTGGAATAGGATAGTTGGCAGAAATTAAAGGATTTGATGAGTTATAGTAAATAGAGCTATTTAATTGAACTTGGGTTAAAGTCACTATTGGAGAACCATCCCCATAGTTTATTTTATAAGTGGTGTCAAGGGAATTACCTCCCCAATTTGAAATCGAGAATTGCAGATTGGTTGTTGGTGCACATAAATTTTGAGTTGTACCAGGACTATTTATACCTCCTATTGGATTGGAAAGATTTTTGACAACATAAGTTCTAGTAGCAGCACAGCCATTCGAACCAGTTGCTGTAATTTTCATTGAAAAAGCTCCAATAGAGGAATAGGTGTGCGAAATAGGAAATGTGATGCCAACCTGGGTATTACCATTGCCCCAATCTATTGAATAGGAAGATACACAAGTTGAAACAGAAGAGTTTCCGACGGTAACGGAGTAGGTAGAATTAGAAGATGCATTGGCACAGTTGTTAAAAGGGTCTCCTAATTTATTATTATCATCTGTAAAACTGATATCAGGTTTTTGATTAATGTTGATAGTTTTGGTTGTTGAAATCGAACAGCCTCCCCCAATCACAGTCAATTTTACCGTTTTGATTGTAGTACCACAACCCAATTCCGTATAAGTATAGCTTGGGTTTTTTTGAGTCGAAGTGGTACCATCTCCAAAATCCCACAGATAGGTATAAGTGGCAGTTCCAGCAACCGAAGAAGTAAATTGAATCGCAGTTCCTGAACAACTATTGTCATTTGTAAAGGTAAAATCAATTGCCGGTAGAGCATTCACTGTAATCGTGGCAGTACCAGATTGAATTTGAGCTCCTGAGGAATCAGTAACACTTACTAATGTATAAATAAAAGTACCTACAGTGGTAGTTAGGGCAGGAACACTAACAGTATTTCCTGAAGTAGTGGCAATAGTTTGATTTCCAGTTGTACCACTTATGGTGTATTTAAAAGTATAAGGAGCAGTTCCGCCAGAGCCCGTAAACGTTATTTGTGGTTGCGGCGCATTTTGACAAACAGCGGTTGTCCCAGAAATTGTAGCTGTAGGCAATACCAAAGTAGTTACATTACCATTGTTTTTAGCATTTAAAACACAACTTGCATTGACCAAAATAAGTAAAAATAGAATCTTATAAAGCTTCCCCATAAGTGTTTAATGTAAAACTCCAAACATACAAATTATTAAACTGTATTCCTTCGGGTTTTTCATTATAGAAGATTTTTTTTGATTTATTGTATTTCCTGTCAATTTCTTAAAGAAAACAAAAAATATATTTATAAATTTATTTAATTACTACATTTGGGCTCATTGCCAACCAAATTCCAAAAAAATGCAGAAAGCTTTAACTTCAACTTTTATAATTTTTCTTCTTTCTTTCCAACTATTAATCGCACAGCAACCCCAAAAACCAAACTCAGTAGCAATTTACAATCAAATTCAGAAATTGAATTTTCTAGGTTCGGTGCTTTATATTGCAGCACATCCAGACGACGAAAACACTCGACTAATATCTTATTTTTCTAATGAAACTAAAGCAAGGACAGCCTATTTATCGTTAACTCGTGGGGATGGTGGACAAAATTTAATTGGTCCGCAATTGCGAGAATTATTAGGGGTTATCAGAACCCAAGAATTGATTGAAGCTCGAAAAATAGATGGAGGAGAGCAATTATTTACACGAGCTAATGATTTTGGGTATTCCAAAAATCCTGAGGAAACAGTTGAAATTTGGGACAAGGAGAAAGTTCTCGCGGATATTATTTTTGCCATTCGAAAATTTCAACCTGATATTATTATCAACCGTTTTGACCATAGAACTTCAGGAAATACGCACGGTCACCATTCAGCATCGGCTATTTTGAGTGTCGAAAGTTTTAATAAAGCAAATGATCCAAAGGTTTTTCCAGAGCAATTGAATTTAGTGCAACCTTGGCAAATAAAACGCCAGTTTTTCAATCCTTCGTGGTGGTTTTACGGAAGTCAAGAAAAGTTTGATGCAGCCGATAAATCCAATTTCATTTCGATGCAAACTGGTGTTTACTATGCCTCTACAGGGAAATCGAATCAGGAAATTGCGGCCTTGAGTCGCAGTTGCCATCAATCGCAAGGTTTTGGCAGTACTGGAAGTCGGGGAGAAGAAACCGAATATTTGGAGTTGATTAATGGGGAATTACCGAAAGATAAAGCTAACCTATTTGATGGAATCGATACTTCTTGGAATCGGGTTAAAGGCGGAAAATCCATAGGAATATTGATTTCAAAAATTGCTGCCGAATTTGATTTCAAAAACCCTTCGGCAAGTATTCCAGATTTGGCGAAAGCCTATTCCTTGATGCAAACTTTGGAAGAGAATCAGTGGAAAACATTAAAAACAGATGAAATAAAAAAAGTCATTGCCGCTTGTGCGGGCTTGTATCTTGAAGCTGTTGCGCAGAATCAGGAAGCAACTCCGGGAAGTGTTGTGAAATTGAAACTCGAAGCGATTAACAGAAGCCCAATCGAAATGCAACTGCTAAGTGTAACTACTTTGCCTGATCAAAAAAATACCATTCAAAATGTGGTGCTTAAAAATAATGTTTTGAAAAATAATTCTCTTGATTTGCAATTGCCTTCTTCCATCGAATTTACGCAACCTTATTGGCTGAAAGAAAAAGGAACAGAAGGAATGTACACCGTTTCTGACCAGAAAAACATAGGAATTCCTGATGTTATTCGGGATGTGAAAGTGGTTTTCAATATTAAAATTAACGAAATCGAAATTCCTTTTGAGCGTACTGTAGTTTATAAATACAATGACGATGTCAAGGGCGAAATGTATAATTATTTGGATGTTGTTCCTGAAGTTACCACTAGTATTTTAGATAAAGTGTCCCTTTTTACAACCGCCAAAAAGAAATATATTGGAGTGAAAATTAAGGCCGGAAAGGATACTGTACAAGGTGATTTACAACTCGAATTACCCAAAAGTTGGATAGTTCAACCTAAATCAATTCCTTTTAATTTAGACAAAAAGGGTCTTGAGCAAACGGTCTATTTTGAGGTGACACCACCCTATTCACAAGAGGAAGCTATTGCCAAAAGTATTGCTCTTATTGACGGCAAACGCTATGATAAGGAGCAAATAAGTATTGATTTTGATCATATTACCAAACAACAAGTCTTGAAATCTTCTGAATCCAAGTTCATCCGATTGGATTTGAAAACCAACAACGAAAAAATTGCTTACATTATGGGAGCTGGGGATGAAGTGCCCAATAGTTTGATGCAAATGGGATATAAGGTAACGCTTGTCACTGCAGATGAAATTTCACCCGAAAAAATGGCTAATTTTGATATAGTAATAACAGGAATTCGTGCGTATAATACAGTTCAAGCTTTGGCAAACAAACAGAATATTCTTTTTGATTTTGTCAAAGGCGGAAAGACAATGCTAGTACAATATAATACTCCCAATGATTTGGTAACCGAAAATATTGCCCCATTTCCAATGCAAATATCGCGAGATCGAGTTACGGAAGAAAAAGCAGAAGTACGTTTTTTAGCCCCAAATCATTCCGTTTTGAATGAGCCAAATAAAATTACTGCCAAAGATTTTCAAGGTTGGAAACAGGAGCAAGGACTGTATTATCCCAATACTTTCGACAAAGCTTTTACACCCATTTTATCGTCAAATGATAAAGGGGAAACAGCAAAGAATGGAGCTTTGTTAATTGCTCCCTACGGAAAAGGATATTATATTTACACGGGTTTAAGTTTTTTTAGAGAATTGCCCGAAGGAGTTTCTGGCGCATACAAATTGTTAGCGAATATGATTTCTTTGCAAAATCCAGTGACCATTCCTGCCGAAAAAGTGAAACAATAAATAGCGAATTATGGAAACTAAAAAAGTTAAAACTTGGAAAAAAAGCTACACTTGGGTTCTGGTGGCCAACGCAGTTTATATTTTGATTTTTTGTTTATTAATGAAATTATATTCTTAAGATATGCAACTATTTGATTGGATTGTACTAGTTGTAACCTTACTTTTTATAGTGATTTACGGCGTTTGGAAAACGAAGGGAAGTAAGAATGTCGAAGAGTATATTCTGGGTAGCAACGAAACGCCGTGGTACACTGTGGGACTTTCGGTGATGGCAACTCAGGCTAGTGCGATAACTTTTCTTTCAACACCGGGTCAGGCATATCATGACGGAATGGGTTTTTTGCAATTTTATTTTGGTTTGCCCATTGCGATGGTGGTTATTTGCGTAACTTTCATACCAATATACCACAAATATAAGGTCTTTACTGCTTATGAATATCTAGAAAAACGTTTCGATTTAAAAACACGTTCACTTGCCGCAATTCTTTTTTTGGTGCAAAGAGGGCTGGGAACTGGATTGACCATTTATGCACCAGCCATTATTTTATCAGCTTTGTTGGGTTGGAATTTAACGGCAATGAATATCGCAATAGGCGTTCTTGTAATAATTTATACTTTTTCGGGCGGAACTAAAGCCGTTAATGTTACTCAAAAACAGCAAATGTTTGTCATCATGTCAGGAATGTTTATCACCTTTTTCCTGATTTTAAATTATTTACCCAACGATATGACGTTTACTAGTGCTTTGCATATTGCAGGGGCAAATGACAAAATGAATATTGTTGATTTCTCCTTTAATCCAGAAGAAAAGTATACGTTTTGGAGCGGAATAACAGGAGGTTTTTTCTTGGCATTGGCTTATTTTGGCACCGATCAATCTCAGGTGGGACGCTATTTATCAGGAAAATCTGTTCGTGAAAGCCAAATGGGTTTAATTATGAATGGATTGCTCAAAGTGCCTATGCAATTCTTTATTCTGCTTACGGGAGTGATGGTTTTTGTGTTTTTCCAATTCAATCCTGTGCCGCTGAATTTTAATCCCAATAATAAAATTATCATTGAGAAATCCAAGTACAAAAACGAATATCACATATTAGAAAAAAAATTGGAAGCCCTTTCCGAAGATAAAAAAGTAATTAATTTATTGTACATCGACCAGCTCAATCAGGATTATGATAACCCGATTCTTCGCAAAGAATTGGTTGCGCTGTCGAGCAAAGAAAAAGATTTGAGAGAACACGCCAAGGAACTCATTCAAAAAGCAGATGACCACAGTGAAACCAATGATAAAGATTATGTTTTCTTTCATTTTATTCTGAATTATTTACCTCGAGGTTTAATAGGTTTATTGCTTGCTGTGATTATTTCTGCAGCGATGTCATCAACAGCATCGGGATTAAATGCGCTTGCTTCGACTACTGCGATTGATATTTATAAACGTAATCAAAAAGAAGAAAAATCCGAAAAGCATTATGTAAATGTTACCAAATTTTTCACCTTATTCTGGGGAATAATTGCTATCCTTTTTGCTAGCATTGGAACACTTTTCGAGAACTTAATTCAATTAGTTAATATTGTAGGATCTATATTTTATGGAACTGTGTTAGGAATTTTCCTTGTTGGATTTTACATCAAATTCGTTCACGCTAAAGCTGTTTTTTACAGCGCTGTTATTAGCCAGATTACCATCTTTATAATTTATTATTTTGCTATTTTTATCTACCCAAGTGGAGAAGAAAAATTAGGCTATTTATGGCTCAACTTTATAGGAGCAATGCTAACAATTGTATTGTCAATGATAATGCAGGCAATTTTCAAAAGGGAAAAACGGAATATTTAAATAAGTACATGTTTTTATAGGGGGGGCACTGTTTTTACAGTGCTTTTTTTTGCTTATATAAATTTCAAATCATTGTCAAAATGTGAAATACCATCTCTTGCACTTCCTGATATTTACAGAATTCTGATTAAATTAAGGATTTATTAAGAAAAAAAAGGTCTGTGTAACATTTGTTACTTTTTGATTTTTTATTTGATTGTACATTTATCCTATGAAATCATAAGATGTTTTTTTATAGTTTCAGTCAATTATAATAAAAATGAAATACAATCTCTATGAAAAATTTAGTGATACTTGGAGCAGGAACAGCCGGAACCATGATGGCAAGTCACCTGACGAAAAAATTAAGTAAATCGGACTGGTCAATTACAATTGTAGACCAATATAAGACCCATTATTATCAACCTGGATTTTTGTTTTTACCTTTTGATTTATACAAACCTGAAGATGTTAAAAAATCTATTGATGAGTTTATTCCAAAAGGAGTAAAATTAATTCGAGAAAAAATTGACGTTATCGACAAAGATGCTGATACTGTTGTTTTGGAAGGTGGGAAAAAATTGAAATATGATATCTTGATATTAGCTACAGGAACAAAAACGGCTCCCGGTGAAGTTGCTGGAATGTTAGGAGATTATTGGTACAAATCGATTTTTGATTTTTATACTTATGAAGGTGCATTAGCATTGAGAGACAAATTAAGAGTTTGGAAAGGGGGGAAATTAGTAATTCACATTACTGAAATGCCAATAAAATGCCCAGTTGCACCCTTAGAATTTGCATTTCTGGCCGATTCTTTTTTTATTAAAAAAGGGATGAGGGATAAAGTAGAAATTACATACGTTACACCACTTTCAGGTGCGTTTACGAAAGAAAAATGCACAACAGAATTAACGTACCTGTTAAAAGATAAAAATATTAAAATAGTACCCGATTTTGCTGTTGAACACATTGATGGAGTCGCTGGAAAAATTGTAGATTATGGTGGTGACGCCGTTTCTTTTGATTTATTGGTAACCGTTCCAACCAATATGGGAGATGAACTAATGGCTCGATCCGGTATCGGAAATGATTTGAACTACGTTCCCACAGATAAAAATACCTTACAAACCAAAGTGAAAGAAAATATTTTTGCCTTGGGCGATTGTACAGATGTACCCGCATCAAAGGCAGGCTCGGTTGCGCATTTTCAGGCTGAAATATTGACCGAAAACATTCTGCTATATATAGAAGGCAAGGAATTAAAACCCGATTTCGATGGTCACGCTAATTGTTTTATAGAAACGGGTCACGGAAAAGCATTGTTAATCGATTTTAATTACGATTACGAACCCGTTAAAGGCAAATTCCCTTTCGCTGGAATTGGCCCATTAAATTTACTAACAGAATCTCGATTGAATCATTGGGGTAAATTGGCTTTCAGATGGATTTATTGGAATATGTTATTACCAGCAAGAAAATTGCCGTTCATTTCGCCAAAAATGAGTAAAGCAGGAAAAAATTTTAACTAAATAAATGTTTAATATAAAATAAATCAAATAATGGAAAAAGTATATGCAGGAAAAACGGTTAGCGTTGACAATAATGGTTATTTGACTGACTTATCCCAATGGAATAAAGAAATTGCCATTGAAATTGGTAAAGAAGAAGGAATTAATGAAGTAACGGATAAACACTTTGAAGTGCTAGCCTATTTGCAAGACCAGCATAAAAAAGATGTTGCACTTACGATTAGAGGTGTTGGTAAAAGTGGAATTGTCGATATCAAACAATTGTATGAATTGTTTCCAAAAGGCCCACTAAAAATATCTAGTAAAATGGCCGGTATACCACGACCTAAAAGTTGCATTTAATTTAAAATTTAAAAAAAATGGAAAAAAAAGAAAAAAAACCTTTAGAAAAAGTATGTATTATATGTGCTAAAGGAAGTTTAGAAGATGTATATGCAACCTTAGTTATGGCAAATGGAGCGGTTATGGAAGGTATTAAAACCAATTTATTTTTTACCTTTTTTGGTCTTGAAGGAATTACTAAAAAAACTATGAATCATTTGCATACGGCTACAACCGGAAATCCAGCAATGAAAATGCCGGGCGGATTGTCCTTTCCAACAATGCTTGGCGGATTACCTGGAGTGGAATCTGCTGTTTCAAGTATGATGAGAAAGCAAATGGATGAACTGGGAATGCCTCCCGTAGATGAGTTTTTAGAAATGATTACTGCTGGAGGTGGGAAAATTTACGCTTGTAAATTGGCCGTTGATATGTTCAAATTAACCAAAGAAGACTTCTCAGATGAGGTATCTGATATCATTACAATCGGCGAATTCTATGAATTATGCGATGGAGATAGAACTCAAATAATTTTTACCTGATATTCTTTTATTGGAATCAAAAGGCAATGGCTAAACAAAAGTCATTGCCTTTTTTGCGTTTAAGCACTATTTACTGTTCGACGCTTCATTGCCGGAATGAAACCCAAAACCCTTAATTATGTCTTTGCTGTGTTCTACCAAAGGAGCTCAGGAGTAAATGGATGCTTTGTTTTCATCACTTTTACACATTTTTAGAGTGGTCGAAGGGAAGCAGCATGAATACTAGTTGATTTTTATAAGTCGAATCAATCAAATACAATTGAGAATAGATTTTTTTTGCAATAAACAAATCTTAATCTTATCTTAAAAGTTTTTTTAAAAAGACTATTTTAAACTCAATGTTTTATTTTTTTTCAAATTACATTATTATTAATTTTTGATGAAAATTAATTATTTTAATTAATTTTTTTATGTTTTTACTTATAATAGATTAATTATTATCAATATTAACATAAATAGGATGATTTTGTGTTTTTTTTAAACAATATGATATTTATCATAGTATTCGGATAGGATATCGGATAAATTTACATCACAAAATAATCTTAAGATTAACTTAAAAAAATCAAAAATCAAAATTATGAAAACAGTTAAACAAACTATGTTAGTTGTTTTAGGGCTTCTTTTCTTTGCCTTACAAGGATGTTCCCACGAAGATTATATTCCAGTTCCTGGTCCTGCAGGAGAAAATGGAACAAATGGGACAAACGGAATAGACGGTACTACAGAATGTGCTACTTGTCACTCTAAAGCACATACAGGTCCAGTTAATGCCTCTTATGCTTTATCTGTTCACGCCCTTGAAACTTTACATGAAACAACAAATGCTAGTGGTGCCGCAATTACTCTAAAAACTTCAGAATATGCAAACCGAACAGGTTGTGTTGAATGTCATACAAGTCAAGGTTATATTGATAAGGTGAATGGAGATGTTCTTAAAACAGGAACAGGAACAGCCTTAGGTTTTCCTGCTTATCCAGGAGGCAAACAAGCAATTTCTTGTACAACTTGCCATGACAAGCATTCTAGTTTTGATTTTAAAAATGATGGTAATGATTATGCTCTTAGACAAGGGTTTACTCCAGTTGTTTTAGCTGCTGACCCTTTGTATAAAATTGATATGGGTACAAGTAATACTTGTGTCAATTGTCACCAATCTAGAAGTTTGCCTCCTACAACTACAACAGTAAAATTGAGCAATCGTTTTGGTCCTCATCACGGTCCACAATCTACATTATTAGAAGGTATTCAAGGAGCTTTAATCGTCGGATCAACACCATACCCAGCGCCAAAATCTGCTAAACATAGAACAGGTTCTTCTTGTGTATCTTGTCATATGGGTAAAACTACGGATGGTAAAAATGGAGCTCATACTTGGCATCCAACACCAAATGCTTGTACAGCTTGTCATACCGGAGGTGCACCAACATCGGTTGGAGGATATGATGCTGATATGGCAACATTACAAACTTTATTGGTAGCAAAAGGTGCCTGGAGTACGGCTACTGGTGCATTTACTTCTAACACAGTTCCTTTAAATGTTGCACAAGCTGCTTGGAATTATTCTTTACTACTTGAAGATAGAAGTAAAGGAATTCATAACCCATCTTATGCAAAAGCTTTGTTGAAAAATTCAATTGAAACTTTGAAATAAAAAATAGATTACCTCTGGGCTTTGTCTCAGAGGTATTTATTTTATAGTACTAAAGAAAAGCAATTTTGGTACTATTCTTTAGCAATTGCTCACAGAACTTTAAATCTTTTGACAATGAAAATTATTGCCTAAGACTTTATAGCAATTATTCAATAAAAAAATAAAAGATGAAAAAAATATTTCAATACTTAATGATGCTAACAGTGAGTTTGATGGCTACATCCTGTTATTATGACGAAATGCCACCAGAGGCTGATATTCCTATTCCGGAAG
>CAMAQD010000002.1 GCA_945860385.1 Flavobacterium psychrophilum | reverse complement strand
ACATAGTAGATTAGAGAAAAATAAGCCTACATTTGTGACAATTATTATAAATAAGTACATATGAATATTTTTGTTGGAAGCCTTCCGTTCAGTATTGAGGAAGCAGATTTAAGAGAGTCTTTCGAGGCTTACGGTGCAGTTGATTCTGTAAAAATTATTACTGATAAATTTACTGGAAGAAGTAAAGGATTTGGTTTTGTTGAAATGCCAAGCGATGATGAGGCTCAAAAAGCAATTGATGAGTTAAACGGAGCGACTGTTCAAGGTCGTGCTATTGTAGTGAATAAGTCTGAGCCAAAACCAGAAGGCGAAAGAAGAAGTTTTAACAGCAACCGTGGTGGAGGAGATTCTCGCGGAGGTTATGGTGGTGGAAACAGCCGTGGTGGAGATAACCGTGGAGGTGGAGACAGAGGAAGATATTAATATTTTTTTCAATCATATAAAAAAAGGTGTCAATGAAAATTGACACCTTTTTTGTTTGGATATTGTGGGGCTATAAATTAGCAACTAGCCAATCTCCAACTTCACTAGTTTTATAGGCTTTTGCTCCTTTTGTTGACAAATCTTCGGTCACGATTCCTTGTTCTAATGATTTGTTGACAACCGCTCTTATAGCTTCAGCTTCTTCTTTCAATCCAAAAGCATCTTCAAACATCATCGCTGCTGATAATACAGTTGCCAATGGATTTGCAATGTTCAATCCTGTAGCTTGTGGATAAGATCCGTGGATTGGTTCGTACAATGAAGTGTGTTCTCCCACAGAGGCTGATGGCATTAATCCCATTGAACCTGAAATTACTGAGGCTTCATCAGTCAAAATATCTCCAAATAAGTTTTCAGTAATTAATACGTCATAAGAATTTGGCCATTGAACCAAAC
This sequence comes from Flavobacterium psychrophilum, assembly GCA_945860385.1. Classification (GTDB taxonomy): domain Bacteria; phylum Bacteroidota; class Bacteroidia; order Flavobacteriales; family Flavobacteriaceae; genus Flavobacterium; species Flavobacterium psychrophilum_K. The sequence continues at coordinate 190,046 of CAMAQD010000002.1, read as the reverse complement.
GCATCGCAACTGCATCAACAAATTCGTAAGAAACGGTCACTTCTGGATAGTCTTTTTCCATAGCTTGAACGGTTTCTCTCCACAAACGTGATGTTTCCAATACATTGGCTTTGTCTACGCAACACAATTTTTTGCTACGTGTCATTGCTAATTCGAATCCTTTTTTAGCCAAACGTTGTACTTCGGCTCTTGTGTAAGTGCAAGTGTCGAAAGCAGTTTCGCCACCGTCTTTTCTTCCTTTTTCACCAAAATAGATTCCTCCAGTTAATTCTCTTAAGAACACCAAATCAGTTCCTTCGATTCTTTCTCTTTTTAATGGAGAATTGTCAATCAAAGATGGAAAAGTAAATGTTGGACGCACATTGGCAAACAAACCTAGTTTTTTACGCATTAGCAATAATCCTTGCTCTGGTCTTACAGGAGCGCTTGGGTCATTGTCATATTTTGGGTGTCCAATGGCTCCAAAAAGAACCGCGTCAGCTTTCATACAGATTTCGTGGGTTTCGTCAGGATAAGGAACTCCAACAACGTCAATAGCACAAGCACCTGTTAATGCTGGCGTCCAAGTGATTTCGTGATTGAATTTTTTGGCGATAGCATCCGAAACTTTTACAGCTTCATTTACAACTTCTGGTCCGATTCCGTCTCCAGCTAAAAGGGCAATATTAAATTTCATACGTATTACTTTATTATTGAATTTTTTAAATTTTTCTGATTTATGACGCTACAATATTTAGCATTTTTTGGGTTGCTTTGATTGCTGCGACGGTTTGATCGGAATCCAATCCTCTGGTTTTGAATTCTTTCTTTCCATTGGTCCAAGTGATAATCGTTTCGCAAAGCGCATCCGAACTACTTCCGGGAGGAATTCGGACGGCGTAATCAATCAGTTTTGGCAATGTCATCTTTTTGCTTTTATATATTTTGGTCAAAGCATTCATAAACGCATCAAATTGTCCGTCTCCTTGAGCATTTTCTTCGATAATTTCACCGTCGATTTTTAAACAAAGTGTTGTTGATGGTCGCATTCCTTTAGAGTGAACTAACACATAAGACTCAATGACGATTTTGTCTTCATAGGTTTGACTGTCCAAAACATCGGAAATAATATAAGGCAAATCTTCTTTGGTAACAGTTTCTTTTTTGTCTCCTAACTCAATGATTCTTTGGGTAACCAATTTCAAGTCTTCTTGATTGAGTTGCAATCCTAATTCCTGCAGATTTTTTTCGATATTGGCTTTACCAGAAGTTTTTCCTAAGGCATATTTTCGTTTTCTGCCAAAACGTTCCGGAAGTAAATCATTGAAATATAAATTATTTTTATTGTCGCCATCGGCGTGGATTCCTGCAGTTTGAGTAAATACATTGTCACCCACAATAGGCTTGTTGGCGGGAATTCTATAGCCTGTGAAAGTTTCAACCAATTTACTCACAGAGTACAATGATGATTCTTTAATATTGATTTTCACTTCTGGCAGAAAGTCATTTATTACAGCAACAACACTTTCTATTGGAGCATTTCCTGCTCGTTCGCCCATTCCGTTGACTGTGACATGCAAGCCGTTGATGCCTGCTTTTACTGCTTCCAAGACATTGGCAACGCTTAAATCGTAATCATTATGAGCGTGAAAATCAAAATGAATTTTTGGGTATTTTGCAGTAATTTTTGAAATAAATTCAAATGTTTGTGACGGAATTAGCACACCTAAAGTATCTGGCAATAATATCCTTTTGACAGGTTGAGTGGCTAAAAAGTCTAAAAACTGAAACACATATTCTGGGGAATTTTTCATTCCGTTGCTCCAATCTTCCAAATAAATATTGGTTTCAATATCATTTTCTTTGGCCAAAGCAATAATTTCAGCAATTTCAGCAAAATGTTGTTCTGGCGTTTTTTTCAATTGATGCGTCAAATGATTCATCGAACCTTTGGTCAATAGATTCTGAACTTTTGTCCCTGCTTTTTTCATCCATTCGATAGAAATTCCTCCATCGACAAATGATAAAACTTCGATTCTATCGCAATATCCTTTGCTTTTTGCCCAAGCGGTGATGCCTTTTACAGCCTGAAATTCGCCTTCGCTAACACGCGCCGAAGCAATTTCGATTCTGTCAATATGTAATTCTTCGAGCAACAATTGGGCAATGGTTAATTTTTCTGCCGCAGAAAACGATACTCCCGAGGTTTGTTCCCCATCGCGAAGCGTCGTATCCATTATTTCAATTCTTCTTTTTTCCATTTTAAATTTGATGCTAAAGCAAAGTGTAATACTTGATTTATTATTATTTTATTCCTCCAAATACCGAGAAACAGCTGTTTTTATGCAAAACATCTACAGTTGAAAATCCTATTTTTTTCAATAGATTCAGTTGATACATTACTGATCTCGGTGTATCTTCTTTGTCGATGTAAGCAAATACATTTTCTTGATAGGCTTTACCGCCAATGCCTTCCAAATAATCAGCATAGCGTTTCCACATTAATTGATTGATCGCAGGATTATCGTGTAAAATCAAATCTGAAATCCAAAAGCAACCTCCTTTTTTCAGGCTTTTAAATATTTTTGTAAAAACAGTTTCCCATTCTTTATCAGTTCTTAGATGGTGCATCGCTGCTCCTGTAACCACGATATCAAATGTTTCGGCTGGCAATTGCAAATTCAAAAAATCAGTTTGAATTGTTGAAATTTTACCTTGTGAAACTTTGGCAATTCGTTCTTTAGCTTTTTCCAACATTGGCAAGCTTAAATCTACCAATGTGCAGTCTAAATTCGGAATTAAATCGAGTAGTTTAAGCGTAAAATTCCCTGCACCACAACCTAAATCTAAAACTGATTTTGCATTCGGGCAAACCGAAGCGGCAATTTGAGTTAATAATTCTAAACTCAAAGTTGCATCAACTGTACTTATTTGACCTGTTTCCAGATTTGAAAAACGTTCCACATCATTATCAAAACGCTGTTGAATTTCTAATAAAGTAGATTTCATTTTTATAGCTTTTTATTCTCCAATATCATCTCAAAATGCTCCACAATTGGAAATGGATCATAATAATGATGAAGCAAATTTTTCCATTCTAAATACTGTTCAGATTGTCTAAAACCAATGGTGTGATTTTCCAATTTCTGCCAATCAACCAGTAAAATGTATTTGTTTTCTTGTTCGATACACTTTCGTAAACTATGTCCAGAATAACCTTGAATTGAACTTATATATTGACTCGCAATTTTAAAGTCGTTTTCAAATTGTTTTTCTTCTCCTTTTTTTTACAAAAAGGTTGGCTACTTCTAGAATCATAATTTTATATTTAAACCTCAAAAGTTTTTTTCAAACCTTTGAGGTTTGGTTTTATGCTAACTAGTTTTCTAATAAGGCAATTTGTCTGCAAATTCCACAATTTCCTTTTTGATGTTTTGCAAATAATCAATATCATCAAAACCATTAATCATATTGTCTTTTTTGTAACCAGAAATGTCAAATGATTCTTTTTCTCTAGTGGCTTTAAGCGTAATAGTTTGTTCAGGAAGGTTGATTTCCAATTCTGTTTTTGGATCAGATTCGATAGCTTTGAAAATTTTATCAGCAAATTCAGCACTAACTTGAACTGGCAAAACACCAATATTCAAACAGTTATTTCTGAAAATATCTGCAAAAAAACTTGAAACTACCGCTCTGAAACCGTAATCGTAAACTGCCCAAGCTGCGTGTTCTCTTGATGAACCAGAACCAAAGTTCTTTCCGCCAACAAGGATTTTTCCGCTGTAAGTTGGATTGTTTAAAACGAAATCAGTTTTTGGAGAACCATCATTATTGTATCTCCAATCACGGAAAAGGTTGTCGCCAAAACCAACACGTTCTGTCGCTTTCAAAAAACGAGCAGGAATAATTTGATCCGTATCTACATTTTCGATAGAAAGCGGAACTGCGCTACTTGTAAGTATATTAAATTTATCGTAAGCCATTTTATATATTTTCTAGAGTGACTATTTCACCCGTTACTATTATTTTATTAATTCTCTTGGATCGGTCAGAACTCCTGTAACAGCAGCGGCAGCAGCCATATAAGGACTTGCCAACAATGTTCTTGAACCTGGACCTTGACGTCCTTCGAAGTTTCTGTTGGAAGTACTTACCGCATATTTTCCGGCAGGAACTTTATCATCATTCATCGCTAAACAAGCTGAACATCCTGGTTGACGCAATACAAAACCAGCCTCGGTCAAAACGTCAAGAATTCCTTCTTCTTTGATTTGTGCTTCCACAACGTGTGAACCTGGAACTAACCAAGCAGTAACATTTGCTGCTTTTTGTCTTCCTTTTACTATCGATGCAAAAGCTCTAAAATCTTCAATTCTACCATTGGTACAACTTCCTAAGAAAACGTAATCAATTGGTTTTCCAATCATCGCTTCGCCTTGGTTGTAACCCATATAAGCTAGAGATTTAACGTAAGTTTCTTCGCCTTCGGCAACATCTTTTGCTCCCGGAATACTTTTAGAAATTCCTAATCCCATTCCAGGATTGGTTCCGTAAGTAATCATCGGCTCAATATCCGAAGCTGAAAAAGTAATTTCTTCATCGAAAGTTGCGTCGGCATCGGTTTTTAAAGTTTTCCAATAGGCAACAGCTTTATCCCAAGCTTCGCCTTTTGGAGCGAACAAACGACCTTCTAAATAATCGAAAGTGGTTTGGTCAGGAGCAATCATTCCGCCACGAGCACCCATTTCGATAGTTAAATTACAAACGGTCATACGACCTTCCATTGTCATATTTTCGAAAACATCGCCAGCATATTCTACAAAATAACCCGTTGCACCTGAAGTTGATAATTTTGAAATGATATAAAGCGCAACGTCTTTTGGAGTAACTCCCAATTGAAGTTCACCAGTTACGTTGATGCGCATTTTTTTAGGTTTTGGTTGCATAATACATTGCGTAGAAAGCACCATTTCCACCTCAGAAGTTCCAATTCCGAAAGCAATTGCTCCAAAAGCACCGTGAGTGGAAGTATGTGAATCCCCGCAAACAATGGTGGCACCCGGCAAAGTAATTCCGTTTTCAGGACCTACCACGTGAACAATTCCGTTTTTTATATTTCCTAAACCCCAGTGGCTAATGCCGTATTCTGCGGAGTTTTCCTCCAAAGCCTTTAATTGATTGGCAGATAATGCGTCCTCAACAGGCAAATGTTGGTTTATCGTTGGTGTGTTGTGATCGGCAGTGGCAAAAGTGCGTTCTGGATATAAAACCGAAATTCCTCTTTCCTTTAAACCTAAAAAAGCAACAGGACTAGTAACTTCGTGAATGAAATGACGGTCAATAAAAAACACGTCTGGTCCATCTTCAATTTGACGCACAACGTGCGAATCCCATACTTTGTCGAATAATGTAGTACTCATTTTTAACTATTTTTATTAAATGTGTTTCTGTTTTTTATAACAATGGAAGCAAATTTAGAAAAAGAAATAAAGTTGTCAATTTTATTATCAACTTATATACGATACCCAAAACGGTTTTATGACACTTTACAACTTCTGTTTCGCAGTTGGGGATTATTTATCCTAATTTGATTTCGACTTTGTTTTTAATTTTGTCACTATTGTAGGTGTTACCACAAGGATTTTTTAAGTTTATGATTTTAGTAAAATTCTAATATAAATATGGGTTTTGGTTGTAAATAGTTTAACGAAATGTTGAATTTTAATAAAATTTAATAATGATTGTGCTTTGAATGGTTTTGTGTAGTTCTCTAAAGAAGTTCTTTTTTGGCTTTTTAAGTTCCAAAAAAGCGAATTAAATTAGATGTTTTTAATATGAAATAGACCAATTTTTTTGCTAAAATACTACGACATCCAAAAAAAATACAATTCAAATTTAACTGGTTTTTTAAAGAAGCTTTTGTTAATAACTTCCAAGGTATTTTAGTCTAAAAAATTCTAAATTTGAAAATTGCTAAATGTAATTTCTGGTTATTACAAAGCATTAAAATTCAATTATGTACTTAATATTCGATACCGAAACTACAGGATTACCAAAGCGTTGGGGCGCACCTATTTCTGACACGGATAACTGGCCAAGATGTATTCAAATCGCTTGGCAGCTCCACGATGATATGGGAAGAGTCCTTGAACATCAGGATTATTTGGTTAAGCCTGAAGGATTTAATATTCCTTATGATGCCGAAAGAATTCACGGTATTTCAACTGAATTGGCTGAAAACGAAGGAATTCCTTTAGCTGAAGTTTTAGAAAAATTTAATATCGCTTTATCGAAAACCAAATTTATTGTGGGTCAAAATCTAGGTTTTGACATCAATATTATGGGTTGCGAATTTTATAGAATGGGTGTTGAAAGTCCAATGAGTTCGATGCCAATTCTCGATACGTGTACTGAAGTTACAGCTTCTTTATTGAGACTTCCTGGAGGTCGTGGCGGGAAATTCAAATTGCCTACGCTAACCGAATTACATTCATATCTTTTCAACAAACCTTTTGGAGAGGCGCACAACGCCACTGCCGATGTTGAGGCAACAACGCGTTGCTTTTTCGAATTAATTCGTACCGAAGTTTTTACTAAATCGGAGCTCGAAGTGGAACAAGAATATTTCGAAGATTTTCAATTGAAAAATCCACGAGAAATTCAACTTATCGGATTACAGCACATTAATTTAAAGGAAGCTTCTGATAAAATTCGTCAACAATTGGGAGCGAAAAAAGAAGCACCAATTTCCAAACAGGAGCTTTCGGATAACAAACAAATATTAATCGATACCGATTTTGTGCATTTGCACAATCATACTCAATTTTCGGTTTTGCAATCTACAATTAGTGTTGCGGCTTTGGTGAAAGCAGCTTCGCAGCAAAAAATGCCAGCAGTGGCAATGACCGATCACGCCAATTTGATGGGTGCTTTTCACTTTGTTCGGGATATTTTATACCATAACAAAGCGGCTGAAACCAAAAATAAGGAATCGATTGAAAAAGGCGAAGAACCAACGGAAGTTCCAATAAAACCAATTGTTGGTTGCGAATTTTTTGTTTGTGAAGATCATAATAATAAGTCGGTAAAAGACAATGGCTACCAAGTCGTGCTTTTGGCGAAGACCAAAAAAGGCTATCATAATTTGGCCAAAATGTCGTCCATTGGCTACACCGAAGGCTTTTATTATGTTCCAAGAATCGACCGAAAAGTAATTCAACAATACAAAGAAGATATTATTGTTTTGTCGGGAAATCTCTATGGAGAAATCCCAAGCAAGATTTTAAATCTTGGTGAAAACCAAGCCGAAGAAGCCTTGCTTTGGTGGAAAAAAGAATTTGGTGAAGACTTCTATATCGAGGTAATGCGTCACAATCAGGAAGACGAAAATCGGGTGAACGAAGCCTTAATTTCATTGGCCAGAAAGCACGATGTCAAGATAATTGCTACCAATAATACTTTTTACATTGAGAAAGAAAATGCCAATGCACACGATATTTTATTGTGTGTAAAAGAGGGTGAAAAGCAATCAACTCCAATTGGTCGCGGTCGTGGTTATCGTTACGGCTTGCCGAATCAGGAGTATTATTTCAAGTCGGGTGAGGAGATGAAAAAACTTTTCAACAATTTGCCAGAAGCGATTTCGAATATTTCTGAAATTGTGGATAAGATTGAAATCTACAATTTAGCACGTGAAGTTTTGCTTCCAAAATTCGAAATTCCAGTCGAATTTAATGTTCCTGAAGACGCTGTTGATGGTGGAGTTCGAGGTGAAAATGCCTATTTGAAACACCTTACTTTTGAAGGAGCCAAACGTAGATACAAGGAAATCACGCCCGAAATTCAGGAAAGATTGGATTTCGAATTATTGACTATCGAAAACTCAGGGTATCCTGGTTATTTCTTGATTGTTCAGGATTTCATAGCCGAAGCCCGAAATATGGGCGTTTCTGTTGGGCCTGGTCGGGGTTCTGCGGCTGGTTCTGTTGTAGCTTATTGTTTGAAAATTACCAATATCGATCCGCTTTTATACAATCTGCTTTTCGAAAGATTCTTGAATCCGGATAGGGTTTCACTTCCCGATATTGATATCGATTTTGACGATGAAGGACGAAGCAGCGTGATGGATTATGTGATTCGAAAATACGGCAAGAAACAAGTGGCGCAGATTATCACTTACGGTAAAATGGCCACCAAATCGGCTATTCGTGATACGGCTCGTGTGCTGGATTTACCTTTATTCGAAGCAGATAAAATTGCCAAATTAATTCCGGGGATGATGCCATCCAAATGGAATTTAGCGCGTTTTTTGAACGAAAAAGAAGATTTAATCAAAAAGACCGTTCGTCCTGAGGAATTTGAAAAAATAAAGGAATTAATTGGTTTGGCTAAGGAAAGTGATTTGGGTGGAGAAACCATTCAGCAAGCCAAAGTATTAGAAGGAAACCTTAGAAATACAGGTATTCACGCTTGTGGTGTAATTATTACGCCAAGTGATATTACCGATTTTGTTCCTGTGGCAACCGCCAAAGATTCGGATTTGTTTGTCACACAATTTGACAACTCGGTTGTAGAAAGTGCCGGTTTGTTGAAGATGGATTTCTTGGGTTTGAAAACCCTGACTTTGATTAAAGACACTGTTAAACTGGTTAAATATAGAAACGGCATTGACTTAAATCCAGACGAATTTCCTATTGATGATGTAAAGACATACGAACTTTTTCAACGAGGCGAAACGGTGGGGATTTTTCAGTACGAAAGTGCAGGAATGCAAAAATATATGAAGGAATTGAAGCCAACGGTTTTTCCCGATTTGATTGCCATGAATGCGCTGTATCGTCCAGGGCCAATTGCTTATATCCCGAGTTTTATTAAACGTAAAAATGGAGAAGAGCCTATAGAATATGACTTGGACGACTGCGAAGAATTATTAAAAGACACCTATGGAATTACCGTTTACCAAGAACAGGTAATGCTTTTGTCCCAAAAACTGGCGGATTTCTCCAAAGGTGATGCCGACGTTTTGCGTAAAGCGATGGGGAAAAAGATGATTGATGTTTTGGCCAAAATGGAACCAAAATTCATCTCGCAAGCAATGGCAAAAGGCCACGCCAAAGACAAATTAGAGAAAATTTGGAACGACTGGAAAGCCTTTGCCGAATATGCTTTTAATAAATCGCATTCTACTTGTTATGCTTGGATTGCCTACCAAACCGCTTATTTAAAAGCGAATTATCCAGCTGAATATATGGCGGCGGTTTTGTCTAATAATATGAGCGACATCAAGCAAGTTTCCTTTTTTATGGAAGAATGTAAGCGAATGGGATTGCAAGTTTTGGGTCCAGACGTGAACGAGTCGTTTTACAAGTTTACGGTAAATGATGATTATGCTGTTCGTTTTGGGATGGGCGCTGTAAAAGGTGTGGGTTCTGGTGCTGTGGCCACTATTGTCGAAAATAGAAAGAATGCAAAATACAAATCAATTTTTGATTTAACAAAGCGCATTGATTTGCGCGCTGCCAATAAAAAAGCCCTCGAAAATCTGGCTTTGGCGGGCGGTTTCGATTCGTTTACAGGCGTAACCAGAGCGCAATATTTTCACGATGATGGCGACGGAATTACGTTTTACGAAAAAGCGATTCGTTATGGAGCAAAGTTTCAGGAAAATGAAAATTCATTGCAGGTGAGTTTGTTTGGCGAAAGCAGCGATGTTCAAATTGCCGAACCTGTTGTGCCGCCTTGCGAAGATTGGAGTACGATGGAAAAATTGGCCAAAGAAAAAGAAGTGGTTGGGATTTATATTTCAGGACATCCACTGGATGATTTTAAATATGAGATGAAATATTTTTGTAATTCGAAGTTAGAATCGCTGAAAGATTTAAATCAGTTTGTGAGTAAAAATTTAACTTTTGGTGGCATAATTAGTAACGTTCAACACCGAATTGCCAAAAATGGAAAAGGTTGGGCGCTATTTCATCTCGAAGGATATGATGAAAGTTATGAATTCAAAATTTTTGGAGAAGAATACATGAAATACCGCCATTATTTGATCCCAAATAGTTTTACATACATAAAAATTTTAGTCAAAGAAGGATGGCCAAATAAAGAAACAGGGAAAAAAGGAGATCCAATGATTCAATTCTCGGAATTTAAAATGTTGCAGGATGTGTTTGAAAATTTTGCCAAAAAACTAAGTATTTTATTAGACGTAAAAGCTTTAAATGCAGATTTTATATCGAAATTGAACGCCGTTTTCCAAGCTAACAAAGGAAATAATTCGGTTACTTTTGATGTTGTGGAGCTAGAAACGCTAATAAAGAAAGCCATAATTATTCCTGAAATAGTGAAATTAGAAGAAAAAACAGCTCCAGCATTATTTGATGATGAAATTCCAGAGGAAACAGTGATTTTTACCGAAGAGTTTTCTGGAGAAGATGAACTGAATATTGAAGAACCCATCGATGAACCCGAAACCGCTGTTGAAGAAACTAAAGTAATCACACGAATATCCATGCCAAGCCGAAAATTGAAAATTAAGATTTCGAATGAGTTGCTGATGGAGTTGGAGAAAATGGACCTAGATTTTAGATTGAATTAAAAGGTTTAATTTTTTTCAAAGTTTAAATTTTTACTCACATAACTAAAAAATTGATTCTGATTTTTATAAAGTTTCAAAACATTATTAAACGATAATTAAATAGATTTCGCAATGAGCATAACTTCTTTTTTAGAAAAATTAAAACAAACACCAAACGCCATTACATTTCCTGAAACCATTGCCGTTATTGAAGAAAATTACAATTTTACTCCAACGACTTTCGATAACGGAACACAACACAATGACGCAGACGAAAACTCAGGTTCCTGCAAATTATTTGCTTTTGCAAAATTGCAAAACTTGTCTCAAGCTGAAACATTAGCTTGTTTTGGAGCCTATTATTTTGAAGAAGTATTAGGGAATCCAGAAGGAACAAACCATCAAAATATTCGTAATTTTATAAAATCAGGTTGGGATGGAATCAAATTTGAAGGAGAAGCTTTGGCTTTGAAATCATTATAATTTACTCTACTTCCAAATCCACAAACGAAAAAGTATTGCCACTAAACAATCCTTTATCTGATAATTTCAAATCGGGAATAACCAATAAAGCCATAAACGAAAGCGTCATAAAAGGTGCTTTCAAATTGCTGCCCAATTCTTTCGCCATCGCATCAATTTCCTGATATAACTTTCCGGTTTCCCAGCCATTTTTGTCACTCATAATTCCGGCAACGGGCAAAGCCAACAGTTTGTTTTCGGAGCCATTCACCGCGCAAACTCCACCTCTGTTTTCGATGATAAGGTTTACTGCATTGCAAATTTCATCGTCCGAAGTTCCTACCACAACAATATTATGACAATCGTGCGCGACAGAACTGGCAATTGCTCCTTTTTTCAACCCAAAATTCTTGATGAAAGCAACAGCGGGTTTAGTATCCTGATAACGATTTACAACAGCCATTTTCAAGATGTCATTTTCCGTGTCAGAAACTAGTTGCCCGTCAACGATTAGTGATTTATGATGAATTTCATTGGTAATCAATTGCCCTTCCAAGGCTTCGATTACTCGAATTTTTGAACCTGAACCCAAAACTTCAAAATCACTGATTTGTTTGGAAGTGATGTTGAAATTATTAGGCGTTTCAAATGGAATATGTTTCACAAAAGACTTTCCGTTTTTGGCTACTAATTCCCCATTGATGTAGGTTTGTTTTACTTTAAAATTAATCAAATCTTCAACTACTATAAAATCGGCAGCATCATTTTCTTTCAAAAGACCGACATTCATTTTGTAATGGTTCACGGGATTTACGCAAGCGGCTTGAAGGACTTTGAAAACGTCAATTCCTTTGGCAACAGCACGAGCACAAAGCAAGTTGATGTGTCCCACAATCAAATCGTCAGGATGTTTGTCGTCTGAACAGAACATCATGTTTTCGTAATTTTCTGGAAGTAAATCAATAAGTGCTTCGAAGTTTTTGGCGGCACTTCCTTCGCGAATGAGCACTTTCATTCCCAGCGATAATTTTTCTTCTGCTTCTTCAAAAGTGAAACATTCGTGGTCAGTTGTAATTCCTGCCGAAATATATTTTTTTATGGGTTCGCCTCGCAATCCTGGTGCGTGACCATCGACTGGTTTGTTGAAATATTTGGCCCATTCAATTTTCTTTAAAACTTCTTCATCGTCGAAAAGAACTCCAGGATAATTCATCATTTCGGCTAAATAATAAATGTCGGGTGAAGCCATTAATTCTTTTATTACTTCCGAATCGATTGTTGCGCCAGCACTTTCGAAAATGGTGGCAGGTACACAAGATGGCGCACCAAAATGAAATTTTAACGGCACTTTTTTACCGTTTTCAATCATATAATAAACACCTGCTGTACCGAGAACATTGGCAATTTCGTGTGGGTCGGAAATCGTGGCAACCGTTCCGTGCAGCACAGCAATTTTTGCAAATTCGGAAGGAACCAGCATCGAACTTTCGATATGAATATGGGAGTCTATAAATCCTGGCATAATGAAATGTTGCACGTCGTGATTTTTCTCGATAATTGAAGTGATTTTCCCGTTTTCGAAAGTGATTTCACCGGCATAAATGCATCGGTTTTGGATGTCAACAATTTGTCCTTGAATTTGCATTTTGGTTGATTTAAAAAGATATTCAAAAGTACTGCGATTTTGCGTTATTTTTTGAGGCGTCTTAAATTATTTAAAAATTAATTTTTATTTTTTGAACCATTAAGATATTAAGTTCCATTAAGGTTTAATGCTTAATGCAACTTAATATCTTAAGGGTTTTCTTTTTGACCATAATTTAAACTAAATTTGGTTTTCAATTTAAAACAATCAATATGCGCTGGACCATCAAACCAAAACCTTCGGAAGAAAAAGTTAAAAATCTTGCTGCGGTTTTGAATGTTGAAGAATTTGTAGCAACGCTTCTGGTGCAACGCGGTATTGAAACTTATGAAGAAGCGCGACAATTTTTTCGTCCCACTTTAGAAGATTTGCACAGTCCTTATCTGATGAAGGATATGGACAAGGCAGTCGAGCGCATTGAATTAGCGATTGAAAACGGCGAAAATATTCTCGTTTTTGGCGATTATGATGTGGATGGAACAACGGCAGTTTCCTTGGTTTCCTCTTATTTGAAAACGTATTATCCGAATGTTGCCACCTATATTCCAGATCGTTATGACGAAGGTTATGGTATTTCTTTCAAGGGAATTGATTATGCCGACGACAATGGATTTTCGCTGATTATTGCCTTGGATTGTGGAATAAAATCTATTGATCACGTAGTGTACGCCAAAGAAAAAAATATCGATTTTATCATTTGCGATCACCACAGACCAGGGAATTCTTTGCCGAAAGCTGTTGCGGTTTTGGATCCAAAACGCGATGATTGTACTTATCCTTATGATGAATTGTGCGGTTGTGGAATTGGTTTCAAATTGATTCAGGCTTTGGGTGAAAACCGGAATCAGACTATCGAAGATTTAACTTCGTATTTGGATTTGGTGGCGACTGCAATTGCCGCTGATATTGTTCCAATGACGGGTGAAAACAGGATTTTGGCTTATTTTGGTCTGCAGGTTATCAACTCCGATCCGAGACCTGGATTTAAAGCTTTAATTCATCAAATAAAAAAACAAACATTAGACATTACCGATGTGGTTTTTATTATCGCACCCAGAATTAATGCGGCAGGACGAATCAAACACGGGAATCACGCGGTGGAATTGCTGACGGAATTTGACTTTGAACAAGCGCAACAATTTGCATCAGAAATTGAAGCGTATAATTCCGAAAGGAAAGATTTAGACAAACAAATTACCAAAGAAGCTTTGGCTCAGATTATAGAAAATAATGAAGAAAAACGATTTACATCGGTAGTTTTTCAACAAGATTGGCACAAAGGCGTGATTGGAATCGTGGCTTCGAGATTGATAGAAACCTATTATAGACCGACCCTGGTTTTTACCAAAAGTGGTGATAAATATGCTGCTTCGGCCCGTTCTGTAAAAGGGTTTGACGTTTATAATGCCTTAGAAGCCTGTTCGGAACATTTAGAGCAATTTGGCGGACATATGTATGCTGCGGGAATGACTTTATTGGAAGAAAATTATCAACTTTTTAAAAATGCTTTCGAAAAAGTGGTGGAAGAAACCATTCATCCTGATATGTTGACACCTGAAATTTCGATAGATGCCGAAATTAATTTAACGGATATTACTCCAAAACTAACTCGGATTTTGAAACAATTCGAACCTTTTGGACCTCAAAATATGACTCCAGTTTTCCTGACTAAAAATGTAAAAGATACTGGTTATGCCCAAAAATTGGGTGTTGATGGAGAACATTTAAAACTTTTTGTTCGTCAAAATAATTCGGAAGGAATGGCGGCGATAGGTTTTGGATTAGGGAATAAAATGGAGCTGACTACGAATAAAAAGCCGTTCGAAGCGGTCTATTGTATAGATGAGAATGAATGGAATGGTAAAACTTCCGTTCAATTGCGATTGAAAGATATTAAATAAAAATTATGAAAGTTAAAGTTAAAGATCCATACGCAGCCTTGCGTTTTAGAGAATTCAATATGTTTTTGTTGCTGCGATTTGCTATGGTTTTTGCCTGGTCGATGCAGTTTATCATCATCGAATGGGAAGTCTATAGTTTGACCAAAAGCGCTCTTTCGCTGGGAATGATTGGATTAATGGAAGTAATTCCTGCCATTGGGATGGCATTGTTTGCAGGACATATTGTGGATCAAAAAGAAAAAAAAGGAATGCTCTTAAAGTGTATTTTTGGATTTTCCATCATAAGTTTTGGACTTTTTTTATTGACTTGGCCTAAAGTTGTTGGTGATTGGTCGACTGATACTATTTTGTATTCAATTTATTTTATGGTCTTTTTAGGTGGACTAGTTCGTGCGTTTTTAGGACCAACCATCTTTTCGTTAATGTCTTTAATAGTTCCTAAAAAAGCTTATCCAAACGCAGCTACTTGGAGCAGTTCCGTATGGCAAATTGGCGCTGTTGTTGGGCCAGCTGTTGCAGGATTTTCGATTACTTGGATTGGTGTCCATTGGTCGATGGCTACTATTCTTATCTGTTCAATTTTAGCCTTAATGCTACTGACACAAATTTCTAAGAAGCCTATTTTGAATCCAAAAATTGGAGAACCTATAATGGAAAGTTTAAAGGAAGGCGTGAAATTTGTTTACACCAATAAATCAATTCTCGGGGCTTTAACTCTTGATATGGTCGCAGTTCTTTTTGGTGGAGCAGTGGCGCTTTTACCCATTTTTGCTCAGGATATTTTGAAAGTTGGTCCTGAAGGTTTTGGGGTTTTAAGAGCTGCTCCAGCTGTTGGAGCGTTGTTGACTATGTTTGTTGCGGCTCATTTGCCTTTTTATAAAAATGCGGGAATTAAACTTTTGGCAGCCATTTTTGGTTTTGGTGTATGTATCATTGTTTTCGGACTTTCTACTTGGTTTTGGTTATCGGTTTTTGCTTTGTTTATGAGTGGCGTTACGGATGGAATTTCTGTGGTGATTCGTCAAACGATTTTGCAACTTAAAACACCTGACTCTATGAGAGGTCGAGTGGCTGCGGTTAATTCAATTTTTGTGGGTTCGTCAAATGAGTTAGGAGCTTTCGAAAGTGGATTGACAGCCAAGTTGATGGGAACTGTTTCTGCGGTTGTTTTTGGCGGAAGTATGACACTTTTAATTGTAGTCTTTACAGGAATTAAATTACCATCATTCAGAAAATTAGATTTGCAACAGGATTTGGAGGAACACGAAAACCATAAATAATTGAAAGAGAGATTAAGTAAAGTAAAAAATAAAACCACCGCACTTTTAAAACAAGGTTTAACTCCAAAGGAATTGATTCAGAGCATTATTGTGTCCGGATTAATTTCGACTGTTCCGATTCTTGGAGTCAGCACTTTTATGATTACAGCTGTTTCCTTAAAACGGAAATTGAATTTACCCGTGATGATTTCGATGAGTTATTTGTTGTGGCCATTACAGATTTTATTGATAATTCCTTTTATACGAGTAGGCGAATTTATTTTTTCCGTTCCTCAAAATCATCATACGGTCGAAGAAATTATTAATTCTTTTCAAAATAGTTTTTTTCAAACTTTGACTCAACTTTCCTTTGCATTAGTTTGTGGTTTAGGAGGATGGTTATTTACTGCAGTTCCTATTGCTGTTGGGGTTTATGGGGTGTCACTTTTATTTTTGAAAGATAAAGTCAATTAATTTACACTACAACTGCTTTAAATAATTAATAAATTTAAGAGAAATCAACAAATTAATCAGGTTTAAAATTTGATAACTGATAAATATTTGATGTTTTCTTTTTTATATTATTTTAACACCGAATGGAGTTCTTTGCGATATTGTGAAGCACTCTTGCCTGTAAACTCTTTAAAAGTTTTATTGAAATAGCTAAAATTATTAAATCCACTTTCGAAACAAATTTCAGTAATGCTAATGGGTTTTTCAGCCAAAAGTTTGGATGCGTGAACCAAGCGGTATTCATTGACAAACTTAGTAAACGTTTTTTTGGTTATTTTTTTGAAATATCGGCATAAAGAAGGAACCGTCATACTCACCAAATCAGCCACTTCTTCCAGAGTAATTTGTTCTTGAAAATTATCTTTCACATAATTAAAAATGGTGTTGATTTTGTCATTATCCTGCATTTGCAAATCCATCGAAAATCCTTCTGCATTCAAAACCTTGAATTCAGTAGCTTCTTCTAGTTCATTTAGAATAGAAAGTAATGTAAGCAATCGTTCAAACGGCATCTGATTTTCTATGAGTTCCAGTTTACTTCCAATTCTTTTTTTGGTTTCACCAATAAAAACCAGACCGGCTTTAGCTCTATTAAATAGATGGTTGATATTTTTCATTTCTGAAGTTCCAAAGAAATCTGTGCCCAAAAAGTCGGGTTTAAAATGGATTATCGTTTCTTTTGTGTTTCCGGTTTTTTCATCGGTAAAACCACAATGCGGCAAATTACTTCCTATAAGTATGAGACTCCCGCTGGTGTAATAAGAAATGTGGCTGCCCACTTGGCGTTTTCCTGAGCCTCCATTTACATATACCAATTCGATTTCGGGATGATAATGCCAAAAATGCGCATTGCTATTATCATTATCGACGTATTGAGTTAAAGAAAAGGAACTTCCGAATGACGGTTCTATAATTTCTAATGTTGGGAGTATGTTTTTCATAATGTTGTATTTAGAAAAAGTACAAAATTAACTTATAATAACACGTAATTACCAATTTTAACCTATTTCGTTTTCGTAAAAGGTAATATAGTGCACAAATGAGAAAAGGGAGTGTTGTTATGCACGAAATGACTGCAATATCTTTGCTTCAAATAAAAAATTAGTATAAATCTAAAAATTAAAATCATGAAAAATTTATTTAAATTTAGTTTAGTGTTGGGAATAGCATTGATAACTATGAACGTACATGCTAGTGATGTTGATTTTTCGCTAGGTGTAAAAAAAGAACAAGGAAGGGTAATTAATTTTGTAATTAGTGAGACAAGCAAATTAGATTTGTCTATTTATGACGCAGAAGGCAAAATAATTCATACAGAAAATTTGGATTCTCAGACGGTTATAGATAGAACTTATGATTTGAGTGCTTTGCCAGAAGGTATCTATTTTTTGGTAGCAGAATCAGAATATAAAATCTCTAGATATGAAATTTCAATTGTAGGAGCAACTGCTAAGTTATCGGAAACCTCGATTTCAAATGAGCTTAAACCAATTTTTATAGAACAAGACGGTTTAGTAAAATTAAATTTTTTAAATTTAGATGAATCTCCTACTCGTATTAAAATCTATGACCAAGATAATGATTTGGTTTATGATAGTGGGAAATTGATGGATCAAAAAATTACTAAGGTTTTTGATGTTTACAATTTTCAAAACGAAGAGTACACTTTTGTAGTTACTGATAATGACAAGTCATTTTCTAAAACATTTTCTAAAAGATAGTTATTCAGCCAATCTTTGATTTGAAACAGCTCCTTCTTTGGAGCTGTTTTTTTTATTCCAATAAGTTTCCCAAAATTTTGTCCATAACCCAGCTGGTGTGAGAAGCTGTCAAACCATTCGAAGGATGCAAGCTATTGCCCAAAAGATGCTCCCGAATCCGTTCTGCGTGGTGTAATTGTACGTTTTCTGGATGTTCTATAAAAAGTGATGTTTCGCCTTCTTCGGTAGACAAAAGAATCGGGTCATTTTCGAACATGGAAAATGTAATTTTGCCTTTACTTCCAGCAATTTCTACGATATCCTCTCGTTCTTGGCTACCAAAATTCCAGTTGCCATTTCCCGTGATTCCAGAATCGTGAAGCCAGCTAGCCGTTATCGCATCTTTGGCAGAATATAATCCTTGTTGGTTCAAACTAAAGCCGGAGACTTCTTTTATATTTCCTAAAAGATGTGTAAATAAATCTAAACCGTGGCTCGCCAAATCATCAAAATATCCTCCAGGAGCTACTTTTGCATCGGTGCGCCAATTGTATTCTCCTGACAAATCCTGAGGAGATGCCGATTTGGTCAAATTCCATCTAATAGAACGTACTTCTCCTATTTCATTATTCTCCAACCAAGTTTTTATTTGTTCAAAACGAGGTAAAGTTCTTCTGTAATAAGCCGTGAATAAAGGAATCTCTTTCGCTTTAAAAGCTTCGTAAATTTCGACACTTTCTTTATAGCTTGGTGCCAATGGTTTTTCGATGCAGCAAATTTTTCTGGCAAAAGCTACTTTTAAACCATAAAAATGATGTGTATCTGGCGGAGTTGCAATATAAATGGCATCAATTTCGGGATCATTGATTAAGTCATCTGCATCAGAATAGTATTTACCGATGTTGTGTCTTTTGGCATAATCGGCAGCTTTTTCGGCGTCTCTACGCATTACGGCTTCGATTTTGAATCCCTTAGTCTTTTGATAGGCTGGACCGCTTTTTAGTTCAGTGACATTGCCACATCCTAGAATTCCCCAACGGATTGTTTTTGTGTTTTCGGTGTTGTTTACCATTGTTATTATTTTATTTCGTAAAAATACAGAATAGCTGATAATTGTGGCGTGGATGAAAATTTAATTTTGGTGTATTATTGGAAAAAGTTTGAATCCAGATGATATGTTTGATTAATTGATTTTTGCTTTAGAAAAGTACTTTTTCTACACATTTAATTGTAATTTTTTTTGGTTCAAATTATAACAAAAGGCTTGAACTACATTTTGGTTTTAGTTAAAGAATACCCAATTTTTAGCTTTTATGTAAATTGGTTTTTATTTTTAAAAAATTTAAATAATTGATTTTAAGGATTTTGAATGCTGATAATTATTAAATGGTTTAAAAAAACGAAACTGTAGTTTAATTCTTTGGCACGCTACTTGGATAAACCTATTCAAATAAGTAAAAAAGCGAAAGCCGAAAAGCTCACGAGTAGGCAAAACCCAAATTATATTGATTATGAAAAAAATTACCCTTTTAGTAGCTAGTATCTTCCTTATTGGAAGTGGAGTAGCAAATGCAACAGAAAGAAATCATGGAAGATCTCCTGTTGATTTTAGAAATGCCGATCCAATTGTATTCACGGAAAGAGGCGTTGAGTTTTATGTATTCCCTGACGGACAATTTGATTTTAATACGCGTCCTTCAAATGGTGAAATGTATTATAAATCAGGGAGAAGAAATGGTCCAAATATGACTTATGGATCTCCTGCAAATGGGCAAAACAGAAATTACGGTGTAAAAGTAGAACACGATTACACAGGCAAAGTTAGACGTATTGGAAATGTGTTTATTAACTATGATGGAAATGACAGAATTAAACGTGTTGGTTCTGTTTACATGACTTATAACCGTTATGCTTTAACACAAGTTGGTGGTTTGCAGATTATTTATAACCGTCGTGGTCAAATTGTTGATTTTGTAGGAGCTGTAAATGGAGGCAGAGGGTATCAATACAGCCAAAATAATAATGGCAGCAATCATGATTATGCCAACAATCAAAACTCGAATAATCAAGATTATGGTAATAACCAAAACACTACTAGAGAAGATAATACCTATTATAGAACAAAGGATGCAAAACCTAAAGTGTCAGGAAGTTTAGACGTCAGAATAAATAAGTAAGTTAGTTAAAATGGTTGGTTAAAAAATTCCCGCTTGTATTCATATCAGCGGGATTTTTGTTGTTTTGTTAAAAAAACTTCTCTATAACAACCTTCGTAAACATTCTTGCTCCCGCATCATTCATATGTCCGCACGAAGAGAAATATTGGTCGCCTTCCACAACGTTTTCCAGATTGTGAATTTCTGGGTAGATTTTATTTGCTTTTTCAAAATAATCCAGTCCTTTTACATTGGAGCACATTGGCGTCATCACGGCAATTAGATTGTAATTATTTTGCTTGCAAATTTGCTTGATTTCTTCGTAATATTTATTGCGAATGGGTTTCAAAGCCCTGATATCATTCTTCATATTTCCGGGTTTGTTACCCAAAGGATGATAACCCAGATTATCCAAAATATTTGAGGGTTTCGCTGTTGCGGTATTGTACATTTCCCTAAAACCAATCAATGCATCAAAATCTACATAACGGTAAAAGGGAATATAATACAATTCATTAAAGTTCTCCTGACCAGAAAAATGATTCTTGATTATTTCGGAATGATGAATGTACGGCAGAAATTTAGCAGCAATTGCTTCCGATTCTTTTTCGTTGCAAAGACCTAAATCGGCTTCCAGAATCACGGTTTTGATTTTATAGTTTCGTTCCGCCATTAATTTTAATAATAAAGAAGCTTCGAATAAATGAGCTCCACTCATTCCATAATTGAAGGTTTTTAGTCCTTTCTTTTCAAACAATTCGGGTACAAAATGATTGTTGGCTCTCGATGAACCCAAAATCACTACATCATAATTTCCGCCTTTGGAATTGAAAACCTTTTCT
Source organism: Flavobacterium psychrophilum (assembly GCA_945860385.1). Taxonomy (GTDB): domain Bacteria; phylum Bacteroidota; class Bacteroidia; order Flavobacteriales; family Flavobacteriaceae; genus Flavobacterium; species Flavobacterium psychrophilum_K. Next base: position 169,013 of record CAMAQD010000002.1, on the reverse strand, counting down.
ACTTTCCCTCTATTGGAAGAATGTAAATAAATGGTCGTGTACCCCCAATCCAGTACTATTAAAAGCACTAGAAGCGTGAGTAAAACTTTGGCAACTACTATTATAAATTTTTGCATTAGAATTGAAAATAAATGAATTCTTTATAATCGGCATACGTTCCCAAAGCGATAATTGCCAAGAGGCACAAAGCCATTTTTAGCCAGCTGTATTTACCCGAAATAGGTTCTATTTTATAGCGGCTGTTCCATTCCACCAATACGAAAGCAAGAACCAACAGTAATAATTCATAACTGTAACGTTGATTTTGCAAGTATTGTGATTCGAAAGTTCCGTTGGTAAAAATATTCCCAATATAATCAAAAGCAATATGGATGGATTTTGCACGGAAAAATATCCAAGCCAAACATGATAAGGTAAAAGTAGCGAGAATACTAAAAAACACTTTTATGGAATTTAAATCCCAATGCAATTCGGCTGTTTCCATATTATTTCGGTTTGTTCCCAAAAGTAAAGAAGGTAGAAAATACAAGGCATTTATAAATCCCCAAGCCAAGAAAGTCCAATTCGCTCCGTGCCAAAAACCGCTCACAACAAATATGATGAATACATTGCGCACTTGTTTTAGCTTGCTTCCACGGCTTCCACCCAATGGAATGTACAAATAATCCCGAAACCAAGAAGACAACGAAATGTGCCAACGACGCCAAAACTCCGCTATATCTCTCGAAAAATAGGGATAATTGAAGTTTCGCAACAAGTCCAATCCAAACAATTTCGACATTCCCAAAGCCATATCCGAATAGCCTGAAAAATCGCCATAAATTTGGAACGCAAAATATACTGCACCCAAAATCAAGGACAAGGAATTCATCGAAGTGTAATTGTCAAAAATAGCATTGGCATAAGTCGCACAAGTATCAGCGATGACTACTTTTTTGACTAATCCCCAAATAATTTGGTAAACTCCTTCTTTGGCTTTATCGAAATCGAAGTTTCTTTTTAGTTTTACTTGTGGTAATAAATGCGTTGCTCTTTCGATAGGTCCAGCAACCAAAAGCGGAAAGTAACTTACAAATAATGCATAATCAATTACGTCTTTCTCTGAACTTATTCTTTTGTAATAAATGTCAATTACATACGATAAACCGTGAAAAGTATAGAAAGAAATTCCAACCGGGAGAATTACATTCAGCAAAAGCGGACTTGAATGGATACCAATATTGTTCAACGCTTCCGAAAACGAAAACGCAAAAAAGTTATAGTATTTGAATATCGCTAAGAAACCAAGATTGAAGATGATGCTCAACCAAAACCAAAATTTGCGTGCCCGTTCCCCTGTGCTTCTTTCAATTTTTATTCCCGTGAAATAGCATAAAAGTGTTGAAAATAGTAATAAAAACAAGAAACGCCAATCCCAACAAGAATAAAAATAATAACTCACTATAACCAGAAATGCGTTTTGGGTGGTTTTAGTTTTACTAAAAACAAACCAATAGAGTAAAAATACTATTGGTAGAAAAATAGCAAATGTAAGCGAGTTAAAAAACATATTTTGATTGTATAATGTAGACAAAAACCATCAAAATTGCTCTTGATGGTTTTGTATAATTTATTTTCAATATTTAAAATTAACCCAACAAATCCAAAACCGCAGAAGGGAATAATCCTAAAACGATATTCAAAAGAATGGAGATAACAGCTACTGCATAAAATACGAAAGGCGTTTTTGCGGCTTCTTCGTTTGGCTCTTTGTTGTACATCGCCAAGATCAATTTGAAATAGTAACCCACACTTATGATAGAGTTGATTACCGCAGCGATAACTACAACTAAATAGCCCGCTTCAATGGTCTGTGTAAACAAAAACATTTTGGCAAAAAAGCCAGCAAAGATTGGTATTCCCGCCATCGAAAGCAAAGATGCTGTTAGAACAGCTGCCATCAATGGATTGTTTTTCCCCAATCCGTTGAAGTTTGCAATGTCTTCATTGTCTTTGTTTTTACAAACGTATAAAATCACCGCGAAAGCAGCAATTCCCGACAAGGAATAAGCCGAAGTGTAATACAACAAATTACCCGCCGAATTGCTAATATTCAATAAAGTCATTAACATAAAACCAGCGTGCGAAATCCCGGAGAAAGCGAGCATACGTTTCACATTGTTTTGTTTCAATGCCATAATATTTCCAACGGTCATCGATGCAATCGAAATTACAATAATGATGTTAAAAGAAGCATTGGAAAGGTCAGCATTCATTGCAGTCAGCAATTTATACAAAGTCGCTATAGCCACAACTTTTACCAAAGTGCTCATTGTAGTCGTTGTCAATGTTGGTGAACCTTCGTAAACGTCTGGAGCCCAAAAATGAAAAGGAACAGCAGCAATTTTGAAAAACATTCCAATGGTTACTAATGAAATTCCTATGGGAAACCAAATCGGCAATTCAGCTGAGCGCGACCATTCGGTAATTTCGGCCACATCAAAAGATCCCATTGCTCCGTATATAAAACAAATTCCAAACAATAAAATTCCCGAAGCAAAAGAACCCATCAGGAAATATTTCATTCCAGCTTCGTTGCTTTTTACATTCAATCGGTTGCTCGCAGCTAAAATGTACAAGGAAATTGACAAAACTTCGATTCCAAGAAAGAACATAGCCAAGTTTCCGAAAGAAACCATTGCTACAGCTCCTGCTAGCATAAATATTTTTATGGCAATGAAATCTGAAATTTTGGTTTGATGATCTTCATAGAAATCGTGAGCTAAGGCAATCAAGAAAACGGTTAGCAGGATAAACAAAGCTGAAAAAACAGATGAAAATTTAGTAACAACAATCATATTATTATAGTAACTCGCTGGCGTATTGTATTCCACATAGGTTAATCCAAGAACGGCCAATAAACCAACTATTGTTACAGGAACAATAGCTTTTCTAAAATTTAAAATTTCAAATAAAAGAGTTAAAACTCCCAGTGCTGATATAGCTATTAATGTATTCATTTTTTGATTTGACTTAGTTAAATCTATTTATTTGAGTTAAAATATTTTCCAAACTTGGCGTAATCAGATCCATAATTGGTTTTGGATACAAACCAAAGAAGAACAAAACGGCAATGATAATTACTAAAGTTAAACCTTCATTAAAAGTTACGTCAGCAAATAATTTGGCGTTGGTTTCGCCCAACATCACGTGTTGAAACATTTTCAACATATAATAGGCTCCCAAAATTATGGTTGTACCTCCTAGAAGTGCAAACCAAATGTTTATTTGAGAAAGACTATATAAAACTGTAAATTCTCCAACAAAGTTAAATGTCGATGGCAAAGCAACCGATGCTAAGACCAAAATCATAAACATTGAAGTAAATTTTGGCGTTTGAGCACGAATACCGCCCATTTCTGAAATGGCACGAGTTTCGTATCTTCTGAAAATGATTTCGGCAACAAAGAACAAACCAACAACCACAAATCCGTGTGCTATCATTTGTAAAACAGCACCTCGCAATCCGTCAAGCGTTAATGTATAAGATCCTGCAGCAATTAACCCAACGTGTGCCAAAGAAGAATAAGCTAGTAACTTTTTCAAATCTTTTTGGCGCAAAGCCACGATAGAACCATAGATTACACCAGCAATTCCAAGTCCAATGAATAGGCCCATATATTCTTTCGCAGCCAATGGGGCAATTGGTAATTGCCAACGAATAACACTGTACAATCCCATTTTTAGCATAATTCCCGAAAGCAACATAGTTCCAACAGTTGGCGCTTTTTGATATACTTCTGCCTGCCAAGTATGAAATGGAATCAATGGAATTTTGATGGCATACGCCAAGAAGAAAGCCAAGAATATCCAGAATTGTTCTGTCGAAGATAATTTAAGTTGAGTTAAATCACTGATTAAAAAACTTCCTGCTTTCTGGTGCAAATAAATAAAAGCAACCAGCATAAACAACGACCCGGCAAGTGTATAAATAAAGAATTTAACCACTGCTTTTTTGCGTTCCTCGTTATCACCATTACCCCAAATCAAGGCGATAAAGTAAATAGGAATCAAGGATAATTCCCAGAAAACATAATATAAAAGTCCGTCAGAGGCAAGGAAAGTTCCCGACATCGCAAACGTCATAAACAAGATTAATGCGTAAAATGATTTTGGATTTTTATAGGTATTTCCAAAAGAAGAGTAAATAATAATTGGTGTCAAAGCAGTTGTCAGCAAAAGCATAGCTAGCGCAAGACCATCAACTTGGAAAGCTAAATAAATTTTCGGCTTATTTATCCAAAGGTTGGTGTAGCTTATTTCGTTTCCTAAATTGTATTGGCTAAGCAAACAAATTGCACTTGCAAAAGCGGTTAAGCCAACCAGCAAAGCCACTTTTGGAGCCCATTTATCACCTGAAAAATAAGTTGCAAATGCGCCAACCAAAAGAATAATCAATAGTGTAGTTACATCCATTAGGTAAAAAATTGTTGTAAAAATAAATAAGTTAATATGGCAATAACGCCAATGACAAAAGCAAAAAGATATAATCCAACACTTCCGTTGTGAATTCTTTTTCCTTGAAAAGCAATTTCGTTTGTTACTTTTCCTAATCCAAAAACTAGTGCTGACAAAGTTGTTTCCACAGAATCTCTAAAGAAACTTGAAAGCACATTTACTGGTTTCACGAAAATAGTATCGTAGGCCTCGTCAACATAATATTTGTTGTATAATACTTTCGTAACACCAGTAATTTCGGCATCTTCACTTGGGATTGAGTTATCTTTCAAATATTTTTTGTAAGCAATTCCAATTCCGATCAGAGCACCAATCGTGGCAACGGCCATCAGAATATATTCGGTAGTTCCCAAAACGTGAGCTTCGTGGGTAGCTTTCGAAAATAATGGAGATAGATATTCGTTTAACCAACTGTGTCCCGGTAAACTGATAATTCCACCAAAGAAAGATAAAATTGCCAAAATAATTAAAGGAAAAGTGATTAATGTTGGACTTTCGTGCAAATGATGTTTTTGTTCCTCAGTTCCTCTAAACGAGTTGAAAAAAGTCAGATAAATTAATCTGAACATATAGAAAGCGGTCATTATTGAAGCAATCGAACCGATTACCCATAAGGCTTTGTTTTCGTGAAAAGCTGTCATAAGGATTTCGTCTTTCGACCAAAATCCTGCTAAGGGAAAGATTCCAGAAATGGCCAATGCTGCAATCAACATTGTTATAAAAGTGATCGGCATCGCTTTTTTCAAACCGCCCATCTTTCGCATATCTTGTTCTCCACGCAAACCGTGAATTACTGAACCTGAACCCAAGAATAAACAAGCCTTGAAGAAAGCGTGTGTGATTACGTGGAAAACGGCTATTTCATAAGCGCCCAATCCTAAGGCCAAGAACATTAATCCCAGTTGGGAAACCGTAGAATAAGCCAATACTTTTTTGATGTCATTTTGAACCAATGCAATTGTTGCGGCTACCAAAGCGGTAATAGCACCGACAATAGCGATGATGTTTTGCACGCTTGGAGCCATATCAAACAAGAAGTTCAATCTCGTAAGCATAAAAATCCCCGCGGTAACCATCGTCGCAGCGTGTATCAATGCCGAAACAGGAGTTGGCCCAGCCATCGCATCAGGCAACCAAGTATATAGCGGAATCTGTGCTGATTTTCCTGCAGCTCCAATGAACAAAGCTAATGCAGCAATTGCAATCCATAAATCATTGATGTCACTTGCGGTGGTTATTGTATTTTTTAAAGTTGTAAAATCAAGGGTGTTGAATAAAGAACCAACAATGAAAATCCCAATCAAGAATCCTAAATCTCCAATTCTATTCATGATGAAAGCTTTTTTGGCAGCATCATTAAAGTCTTGATTTTTGTACCAAAATCCAATTAACAAGTAGGAGCAAAGTCCCACGCCTTCCCAACCAATGAACATCATTAGTAAGTTGCTTCCGATTACAAGCGTAATCATAAAGAAAATAAACAAATTCAAATAGGCAAAAAACGAATGCATTTTCTCGTCATCGTGCATATAACTAATAGAATATAAATGAATCAAAAATCCAATTCCAGTTACGAACAACAACCAAAGAATGGACAATTGGTCGATAAGAAATCCAAAACTAACATCGAATCTTTTAACCGAAATCCAATCAAATAAATCAATAACAACAGGTTCTTGACTTGCACTTCCAAATAAATATAAAGTGACTGCAAAAGAAATCGCTACCGAAAGTGTTCCCACAATTCCAACGATGCTTTTCCCCGCTTTTTTACCCAGAAAAACATTAAATAAAAATCCTAAAAAAGGAGCTAATAGTAAGACTAAAACTAAATTTGTATCCATTGAAGATTATCCTTTTAAATTTTTCAAATTACTGACATCAATTGTGTGCATATTTCTAAAAATAGAAACTAAAATCGCCAATCCAACGGCAACCTCTGCTGCTGCAACGGCCATAGAGAAAAACACAAAAATTTGACCTTGCGCATCTTGATGATAAGTCGAAAATGCCACAAACAAAAGATTGATTGCGTTCAACATTATTTCAATCGACATAAACACAACAATAGCATTTCGTCTGTATAAAACTCCAAAAACCCCAATACAAAAAAGTATTACGCTCAGGAAGATATAATTTTCAATACCAATTTGGTTTAAAATATTATCCATATTATTTTTCTAATTTTTCTTTTTTAGACAATAAAACCGCTCCAATCATTGCTACCAAAAGCAATACCGACGCAAATTCAAAAGGAACCATATATTCGTTAAGTAATAATTTACCCAAAACATTTATAGATTGGTAGTCCTCGCCTGTTACCTCATAACTTCCGTCAGCAATAGGTTTAGAATTCATAAATATTGCAATCAAAACCAAACACATCAAACCAAACACAACAATGGCGCCAAGCCTAGTAATTCGGGGTTTGTGCACTTCATCTTCGTTATTCAGGTTCATTAACATAATAGTAAACACCATCAAAATCATAATCGCGCCTATGTAAACAATTAAGTTTACGAACGCTAAAAACTGAGCGTTTAACAATAAATAATGCCCTGAGATCGACGTAAAACAAAGCACTAAATAAATAGCGTTGTGCATTGGTTTTTTGCTGTAAATTGCAAAAAATGCTGTCACCAGTGTAAAAATAGACAACACAGAAAACAAAATCTGTATTGAGGTTGCATTCGCTATATCTGGAATGTGTATCATTAGTTAGCGTTTTTAAGTTGAGTATTTTTAACAGCCATTTCTAAAGGCATTACCAATTTATCTTTTCCAAAAATAAAATCTTCCCTGTTATAATTCGCAGGAACTAATTCTTTAGAAATAGTCAAATAAATTGCGTCTTTCGGACAAGCTTCTTCACACAATCCGCAAAAAATGCAGCGCAACATATTGATTTCATAAATTGAAGCGTATTTCTCTTCACGGTACAAATGTTTTTCGTCCGCTTTTCGTTCCGATGCGACCATTGTAATCGCCTCAGCAGGACAAGATAAAGCACATAATCCGCAAGCCGTACAGTTTTCGCGGCCTTGTTCATCGCGTTTCAACATATGTTGACCACGATAAACAGGACTAAATTCTCGTACTTGTTCAGGGTATTGAATCGTTGCTTCTTTTCTAAAAAAGTGTTTTATAGTAATCCACAAGCCTTTCACGATGGCTATAAGATACATTCGTTCGATAAAAGTCATCTCCTTGTTGGAAACCACTTTTTTTCTTCCGGAAAGTGATATTTCTTGTATTGACATTTAATTTTAGATTTTAGATCTTAGATTTAGAATTTCCTAAATGCAAAACCTGATTTTCTTATATTTTCTTTTCTTGAAGCTTAATCCTGCTATCCGTTGCAATCTTTTATGCCGAACCCCGGAATAAAAGGATTTTCACTGCTATCAGGGCTAGGGCATCTGTGTTCTAATTAAAACCCAAAATAAGCAAAGATTTCTGCTCTCAAGAGCACAACTCCAGTAATCATAATATTTATAATCGATAGTGGAATCAAAATTCTCCAACCCAAATGCATCAATTGATCGTATCTAAATCTTGGAATTGTCCAACGAACCCACATATAAAAGAATATAAATCCACATAATTTTACAAATAAGGCTCCCATTCCTAAAACATTGGCAATGTTCACTCCCCAGTTTTCAACTACCCAACTCATCCCCGGATAATTATATCCTCCAAAGAATAAAACCGCCAAAATAGTTGATGAAACAAACATGTTGGCATATTCGGCAAATAAATAAAAGCCCATTTTCATAGACGAATATTCAGTATGATATCCTCCGATTAATTCGGTTTCACATTCTGCTAAATCAAAAGGAGTTCTGTTGGTTTCTGCAAAGGCACAAATCAAAAATATTAAAAAGGAAAGAGGTTGGTAAAAAACATTCCAATTCATTCCAGATTGTTGTATTGAAATTTCTTTTAAACTCAATGTTCCAGTCATCATTAACAAAGCCACAATGGACAATCCCATCGCTACTTCATAAGAAACCATTTGAGAGGAAGCGCGAATAGCACCAATCAATGAAAATTTATTATTGGAAGCCCACCCTCCAATCATAATTCCGTAAACTCCAATCGATACAATCCCAAAAATATACAAAACACCCACATTAATATCAGTGGCCTGCAGTAAAATATCTCTTCCAAAAAGATGAAAGCGATCTCCCCAAGGAATAACAGCGCTAGTCATCAATGCGGTTGCCATGGCAATTCCGGGACCAACTTTAAATAAAAATTTATTAGGTGTGTTTGGTGAAAACTCTTCTTTGGCAAACAATTTCAATCCATCAGCAAGCGGTTGAAATAATCCTCCCCAACCCGCACGATTGGGACCAACCCTATCTTGAAGATAAGCGGCAACTTTTCTTTCGGCCCAAGTGGAATACATTGCCATAAGCATTGTTACAGCAAACACCACAAGAATTACAACGCTTTTTTCTATAATAAATGTACTATCCATTTTTCTTAGAATTTACTGGGTTACCATCTATTTTTTCGTTGTAATCAATTTCAGCCATACTCAATTTTTTTCTGTCTTGTTCTCTACCCAAAAGAATAGTTTCCTCAGTATTAATAATGACTTTTTCTAATTTTCGAGTATAATTATTCTGATTGATAACAGAATCTTTTTCGAAGACTCTTGGCCCTTCAATAATCCAGTCATTCACATCTTTATGATCAAAACGGCAGCTATTGCAAATAAATTCATCCACTTCGTGGAATTCATCTTTTCTTCCAGTCACTCTTTGAATCTCGTCGCCAAACATCCAAACGGTAGTTTTTCCCGAACAAGTTGGACAATCTCTGTGCGCATCATAAGGCTTATTGAACCAAACTCTTGATTTAAATCTAAAAGTCTTATCTGTCAAAGCTCCAACGGGACAAACGTCAATCATATTTCCTGAAAATTCATTGTCTATAGCGTGCGAAATACACGTCGAAATATTCGAATGATCTCCTCTATCCATTACTCCGTGTACTCTGTCGTCGGTAATTTGGTCGGCAACCATTACACAACGGTAGCAAAGAATACAGCGATTCATATGCAATTGAATATTCGGACCGATATCTTCTGGTTCGAAAGTTCTTTTTTCTTCAATGTAGCGACTTTCTGATTTTCCGTGTTCGAAACTTAAATTCTGCAAATCACATTCTCCTGCTTGGTCGCAAACTGGACAATCCAAAGGGTGGTTGATTAACAAAAATTCTGTCACTGCTTTTTGTGCCTCTTGTACTCTTGGTGAAGATTTGGTTTTTACTTCCATTCCGTCCTGACAACCTGTTACACAAGAGGCCATCAATTTTGGCATTGGTCTTGGGTCGGCTTCACTTCCTTTGGAAACTTCCGATAAACAACAACGGCATTTTCCACCGCTTCCTTTTAGTTTAGAATGGTAGCACATGGCTGGCGGAACTACTTCTCCTCCAATCATTCTGGCTGCTTGCAAGATGGTTGTTCCTGGTTCTACCTCAATCTCATGACCGTCTATGGTTACTTTCATCGTAGTAATTTCTTGTCTTTATACTGTTACTTTAGAAACTAAATGCTTCACACTTTCAAAAGGCTCGGCAACAAAATGGTCTCTGTTTTTTATTTTTTCTGGGAAACGAATATGGTATTCAAATTCATCTCTGAAGTGACGAATCGCTGCTGCCACTGGCCAAGCCGCTGCATCACCTAATGGACAAATCGTGTTTCCTTCAATTTTACTTTGAATACTTAAAAGCAAATCGACATCTTCTTCACGACCGTGACCATTTTCGATTCTATGCAATACTTTTTCTAACCAGCCTGTTCCTTCACGGCAAGGCGAACATTGTCCACAACTTTCGTGGTGGTAAAAGCGAGCGAAATTCCAAGTGTTTCGTACGATACAAGAAGTGTCATTGTAAACAATAAATCCTCCTGAACCTAACATCGAACCCGTCGCAAAACCACCGTCACTCAAACTTTCGTAAGACATCAAGCGGTCGTCGCCATTGGCTGTTTTGTATATTAAATGAGCTGGTAAAACCGGAACGGATGATCCTCCGGGTACAAAGGCTTTCAAAGGTCTGTCCGAACTCATTCCTCCCAAATATTCATCGGAATTCATAAATTCGTAAACGCTCAATCCCATTTCTATTTCATAAACTCCCGGATTTTTGATGTGTCCTGAAGCCGAAATTAATTTGGTTCCTGTAGAACGACCAATACCAATTTTAGCATAATCGGCACCTGAATTGTTCACAATCCAAGGCACAGCGGCAATTGTTTCTACATTATTCACCACCGTTGGATTGGCCCAAAGTCCAGAAACTGCTGGAAATGGTGGCTTGATACGAGGATTTCCTCTTTTGCCTTCCAAAGATTCAATCAATGCGGTTTCTTCTCCACAGATGTAAGCTCCAGCACCGATTTGAACATAGAGTTCCAAATCATATCCAGTTCCTAATATGTTTTTTCCTAACCAACCCACTGCTTTTGCTTCAGCTATGGCTCTTTCCAGTATTTTATAAATCCACATATATTCTCCACGAATATAAATGTAAGAAAGGTTGGCGCCCAAAGCATAACTCGAAGTTATCATTCCTTCAATCAATAAATGAGGAATAAATTCCATCAAGTAACGATCCTTGAAAGTTCCTGGTTCTGATTCGTCGGCATTGCAAACTAAGTGTCTTGGTTTTCCTGATTTTTTATCAATAAAACTCCATTTCATTCCTGCTGGGAAACCTGCTCCACCACGACCTCTTAATCCAGAAGTTTTCACTTCTTCAACTACTTCGTCAGGTGTCAATGTTTTCAAAGCTTTCTCTACAGAAGCATAGCCACCGTTTTGGCGATATACTTCATAAGTTTTGATTCCCGGAATATTTACTTTGTCTAATAATATTTTTTGTGACATATTATTTATCGTGTAACGTAATTTTATTATCTCTACAATCGGCTATAATCTGATCTACTTTTTCTTTGGTAAGGTGCTCTTTGTAAAAATCACCCAATTGCATCATTGGAGCATAACCACAAGCACCTAAACATTCCACACCTCTCACTTCAAATAGTCCATCTGGAGTAGTTTCACCAATTCCCACGCCTAATTTTTCGCAGGTATAGTCCATTAAATCCTCAACGCCATTCAAACAACAAGGGGATGTTTGGCAAAATTCGAACATGTATTTTCCGATTGGTCTTTGGTTGAACATAGTGTAGAAAGAAACGACTTCGTAAACCTCAATAGGTTTGATTTGAAGAATTTCAGCCACTTTGTTCATTAATTCAAAACTCAACCAATTGTCGTGTGCATCCTGAACTTCGTGCAAAATTGGCAATAATGCCGATTTTTGCTTGCCTTCAGGATAATGACTGATTAACTCATTGATGCGGTTCATCAATGTTTCAGTTATGTTTATTTCTTGTTTGTATTGTGTACGTTCCATAATTTATGCGTCTAATTCTCCGGCAATAACATTTAAACTTGACAAAATAACAATCGCATCCGAAAGCATTGCGCCTTTTATCATTTCGGGATAAGCTTGGTAATAAATAAAACAAGGTCTGCGGAAGTGCAGTCTATAAGGAGTTCTGCTTCCGTCGGTTACCAAATAAAAACCTAATTCTCCGTTTCCACCTTCAACAGCGTGATACACTTCGGCAACTGGAACAGGAATTTCTCCCATAACAATTTTGAAATGGTAAATCAAAGATTCCATATCGGTGTAAACATCTTCTTTTGGAGGCAAATAATATTCTGGAACATCGGCGTGAAATACATTTCCTTCCGGCATTTTGTCTAATGCTTGACGAATGATACTCAAACTTTCCCAAACCTCGGCGTTACGAACACAGAAACGGTCGTAAGTATCACCCGATTTTCCAACTGGAACTATAAAGTCAAAATCTTCGTAAGATGAATATGGATGTGCGACGCGAACGTCATAGTCAACTCCGGCTGCGCGTAAATTTGGACCTGTAAAGCCATAAGCCATCGCCATTTCGGCAGTGATTGGACCAACGTTTACGGTTCTGTCAATAAATATTCTGTTTCTTTCAAACAAGTTTTCAAATTCTTTCCAGGCTATTGGAAAATCTTTCAAAAATACTTCTAGTAATTCAAAGGCTTTTGGTGACCAATCTCTTTCGAAACCGCCCATTCTTCCCATATTTGTTGTTAAACGAGCACCACAAATTTCTTCGTAGATTTCGTAAACTTTCTCTCTAAATTGAAAAACATATAAGAAACCGGTGTAAGCACCTGTATCTACACCAAGAATCGAATTACAAATTAAGTGATCTGTAATTCTGGCCAATTCCATCACGATAACTCTTAAATATTGTACTCGTTTAGGAACTTCTATATCCAATAGTTTTTCTACGGTCATCCACCAACCCATATTATTGATAGGAGAGGAGCAATAGTTCATTCTATCGGTAAGTGGTGTGATTTGGTAAAAAGGACGGTTTTCGGCAATTTTTTCAAAAGCACGATGAATGTATCCAATCGTAGGTTCGGCTTCAACTATTTTTTCGCCATCCATTAACAAGATATTTTGAAAAATACCGTGAGTAGCCGGGTGTGTTGGGCCTAAATTAAGAATCGAAAATTCGCTTCCGTCTTCGTTGTGGCGTTCTTTAATTATTTTAGCATATCTATGCTCTGGTGGTAATAATAGTTCTGACATTTATAGAATGTGAAAAATTATATTGTTTGCTATCTATTTGATTGTGTTCTTCCAAAGAATCTATCATCTTTGTCTGTTCTTCCGCCATCTTCCATTGGGAATTCTTTTCGCATTGGGTGTGATACCATTTCGTCCATATTTAAAATACGTTTCAACTGAGGATGGCCTATAAAGTTGATTCCGTAAAAATCCCAAGTTTCTCTTTCCATCCAATTGGCGCTTGGAAATATAGTTGTTATGGTTTTTATATCTGGAGTTTCTCCGTTGATAAATGCCTTAATTTTTATGCGTTTGTTTTCATACCAATTGTGCATATGGTAAACAACTGCAAATTGTCTTTCTAAAACATTATCAGGATAATGTACTCCGCACAAATCGGTCAGAAAGTGAAAACGTAATGTTGGATCATTTTTCAAAAAAAGAACAATTGCTGTGATTTTATCAGCCGAAACTTCAAATGAAAAAACATCCTTTTCCTGATTGAAATGAAATACACTTTCGCCAAATGTTTCCACTAATTTGTCTTGAATCTCTATGATTTCTAAACTCATTTTCTTATTTTATATTATAAGATTTCAATAATTCTTGATATTCAGGTGAACTTCTTCTTCTAACAGATTCGCTCTTAACTAGATCCTGTAATCTCATTACGCCATCTACAATTTGTTCTGGTCTCGGAGGACAGCCTGGCACATAAACATCAACAGGTATTACTTTGTCTATTCCTTGTAAAACAGAATAGGTATCGAAAACTCCACCAGATGAAGCACAGGCTCCAACAGCAATTACCCAACGAGGTTCTGCCATTTGTTCGTAAACTTGACGCAAAATTGGCCCCATTTTTTTAGAAATAGTTCCCATAACCAATAGCATATCAGCTTGACGTGGAGAGAAGCTCACTCGTTCCATCCCAAACCTTGCTAAATCATAATGCGAAGCCATCGTCGCCATAAACTCAATTCCGCAACAGGAGGTTGCAAAAGGCAATGGCCAAAGCGAATTGGCTCGGGCTAATCCTACCACATCGTTCAATGTAGTTGCAAAAAAGCCTTCTCCCGAAACGCCTTCAGGCGGCGCAACCATTTTTATATTTGAATCACTCATTTTAATTTTAGATTTTTAGATTTTAGATTTTAGATTTTGTTGAATCTTAAAAAGAAAAATCAATTTTTAAAAAATCAATATTTTAATTTGAGAAATTTATTGTTTAAATTTAGGTTTTATAATTTAGTAATTTCTAAATCTAAAATCTAAAATCTAAAATCTAAAATTTCTTTATTCCCAGTCTAATGCTTTCTTTTTGATGATATAGAAAAATCCAATCAAAAGTAAGGTCATAAAAATCACCATTTTTACCATTCCTCCTAATCCCAATTCTTTAAAATTGACAGCCCAAGGATAAAGAAAAACTACTTCAATATCAAAAAGGACAAAAAGAATTGCCACTAGAAAGAATTTAACAGAGAAAGGAATTCTGGCATTTCCAATAGATTTGATTCCACATTCAAAGTTTTCATCTTTGATTTTAGAGGATCTTTGAGGGCCTAGTTTTCCGGAAATTATTATAATTCCTACAACAAATCCTATCGCTATTAGCATTTGCATAAGTATAGGTAAGTAATCTATTGGACTTGATTGCATAATAAATTTGATTTAGTCTAAATATGAGCGCAAAGATAGGCTTCAAAGCTTTAAAACACAAGCATAAAATCAAAATTTAGTTAAATGAAAATCATAATTAACGTAGAATTAAGGTTTGTTTATTATGGTTTATTAGCATTCAGTTGATATAAAACAAAAAAGCATCCCGATTTATCGGGACGCTTTAAACATTCGTAGGCAATAAAAATGAATTTTTATGCTTAGATCACTGCTACTTTCGCAGCAACTTTTCCTTTTCTTCCTTCTTCTTCTTCATAACTTACTCTGTCACCTTCACGAAGTTCTTCCGCGTTGATTCCTGATGCATGAACAAAAATGTCTTTTCCTGTTTCGTCGTCTGTAATGAATCCGTAACCTTTAGATTCATTGAAAAATTTAACTGTACCTGTACGCATTGTAATAGTAATAATAATTTATAATGTCGCAAATGTAATATTTAATCTAATACGAAAATATAATATTGTAAAGATTTTATTAAAATATTTGATATTCAACGATTTCTGGCAAATTTCATCGATGAACGGCTATAAATCAAGTTTAATGTGCAGTTCGTTCAATTGTAATTCGTCAATTGCCGATGGAGCATCAATCATAACATCTCTTCCTGAATTATTTTTTGGAAAAGCGATAAAATCTCGTATCGTTTCTTGTCCACCAAGGATTGAAACTAATCTGTCTAAACCAAAAGCTAGGCCTCCGTGTGGTGGCGCACCAAATTGGAAAGCATTCATTAAGAAACCAAATTGATCTTCGGCTTGTTCTGGCGTGAATCCTAAATATTTAAACATTAATTGTTGGGTTGCTTTATCGTGAATACGAATTGAACCTCCGCCAATTTCGTTTCCATTCAATACCATATCATACGCATTGGCACGAACCGCTTTCGGGTTGGTTTCCAATAAGTGCATATCTTCAGGTTTTGGTGAAGTAAATGGATGATGCATTGCGTGATAACGACCGGTTTCTTCTTCGAATTCCAATAATGGGAAATCTACCACCCAAAGGGGTGCAAATTCAGTTGGTTTTCTTAATCCCAAACGATTGGCTAATTCCATTCTTAAAGCTGAAAGTTGTGTTCTGGTTTTGTCGGCTGGACCAGAAAGTACAAAAATCATATCGCCAGCTTTGGCTCCAGTTGTTTTTGCCCAATTTCCTAAATCATCTTGATCATAGAATTTATCTACTGATGATTTGTAAGTGCCATCTTCGTTGCATTTTACATAAACCATTCCGCTGGCACCAATTTGTGGACGTTTGATCCAATCTATTAAACCGTCGATTTCTTTACGAGTATAGTTTCCTGTTCCAGGTGCTGCAATTCCAACAACTAATTCGGCCGAGTTGAAAACAGAGAATTCTTTATGTTGTGTAAACTCGTTCAACTCCCCAAATTCCATTCCGAAACGAATATCCGGTTTGTCATTACCATACGTTTTCATAGCGTAATCGTAGGTAATTCTTGGGAATTTTTCCACTTCGATTCCTTTAATTTCTTTCAATAAATGACGAGTCAATCCTTCGAAAACATTCAAAATATCTTCTTGTTCCACAAATGCCATTTCGCAATCGATTTGTGTAAACTCTGGCTGGCGGTCAGCACGTAAATCTTCGTCACGGAAACATTTCACGATTTGGAAATACTTATCCATTCCGCCCACCATCAATAATTGTTTGAAGGTTTGTGGCGATTGTGGCAAAGCATAAAATTGTCCTTCATTCATTCGTGAAGGAACCACGAAATCTCTTGCGCCTTCTGGCGTCGATTTGATTAAATAAGGAGTTTCGACTTCACAGAAATCCAAATCCGAAAGGTATTTTCGAACTTCCATGGCTACTTTATGACGAAAAAGTAAATTGTTTTTTACTGGATTACGACGAATATCGAGGTAACGGTATTTCATTCTGATATCTTCGCCGCCATCGGTTTCGTCTTCGATGGTAAAAGGTGGAGTTATCGATGAATTTAATATTTTTAGTTCAGTAACTAGGATTTCAATATCTCCAGTTGACATATTGGCGTTTTTGGCTTCACGCTCAATAACGGTTCCTTTGGCTTGAATTACAAATTCACGACCCAAGGTTTTTGCCAATTCAAAAACTTCTTTTTGAGAGCGACTTTCGTCGAAAATCAATTGAGTAACACCATAACGGTCACGCAAATCGACCCAATTCATAAATCCTTTATCACGCGATTTTTGAACCCAACCCGCAAGGGTTACTTCAGTATTAATGTGTGAGGCGTTCAGCTCACCACAACTATGACTTCTATACATAATCTAAATTTTAGACTGCAAAAGTAAAAACAAAAATCAACTTAATCTCTAAATAGACAAAACTTCGTTTAATAATACTTTAAAATAGTGTTAATCTTAATTTGCCTTTTTAGAAATTGAGTTGCAACAAGTAGCATAACTCGCTTATGAACTAGCTGTAAGACTAATATTGACAAAAAGGTAATATTGTTTTGTTTTTGAGTATTCTGGTCGATTTCCCGATAAAATATTTTTTTTGTAAAAATTATTTTTTTAAATTTACTACATAGAAAGACGTTCATGTTAGCAGAAACCCGAGTACTAATTTAGAAAATAAATAGCTCTTTCTGTGTATTAAATCAATACTTATAGCGTCTATAAAAAAATCGGCTGTTGCAAATTTTTGCATCAGCCGATTTTGATTTTATTATAACAAGTTTTTTATTTCTAATTTATCTTCTAATTCTTATTTGAATTGCATTTTCAATTGGTTTTTCTCTAAAGAATATTAAATAACCGCCACCACCTGCACCGCTTACTTTTCAGCCCAAAACATCTTTTTTGAAAGAATTAATTTGCGCCAAAATATCGGGCGTAACCCTATTAGGAAACATAGAGATTTGAGCTTCAAAACTCTGCGTCATAGCTTTTCCAACTGCTTGTGCATCCTGAGTTTGCAAAGCTTTCAAACAGGAATCAGTAGCTTCGCTTAGCCAGCGCGCTCCTTTTTCGTCTATGTGGGTATTTGCCAAAACATCATAATCCATTTCACGAGGATAAAGTGGAATCATCCAAATACGTTGTTCAATCCATTCCAATAAATCCGAAACCATAATAGTTTGTATATCTGACGGCTAGTAGGCTCCATCATAAAAATATTTGTTTAAACCAGGCATAGTAATCCCAAGAGAATCCTGAGAACCGCTAACATATTTTGTCCCAGGAGGATTTTCAAAACAAAATAAGGTTTTAGCCAACTTTTCTTTTTCGCCCTCGGGAATGTCAGTATGCCAAAGTTCGATTGCTTTTTTTCGGCTGCTGATTGACATCCCGCTGCGGTCGTTAAATTTATAATCAGGTTCAACACAAATAGTAATTACCTAACCACTCGCATATTTGCTCACATAAGGTTGATCGAGCCAGCCACCAGCAATATCAATACGATATGGAATTCTACATTCTTGACGCAATGCAGTTGTGGAACGAGTGGGCAAATTCCCGTGAGGCACTCGTTTGCTAACGATGCATTCGATATTCATTTCTTTACACAACGCTTCTTTTTGAGGCGTATGACCATCGACGTTGACAAAGAAAATATCAGGTTTTAAGGTATGAAGTTCTTCTAAAAAATCTAGCAATCCGCCACCACGATTGATCCAAGCTTCTTTTACAACTTATAAAGCAATAACTATATACAAGCGTTCCGCATCTGAATTGATAGTTTTACGTGCTTTTAATTCGTTGATTGTTCTATCTGAGCCAATGCCAACATATAAATCACCTTGTTGCGCAGCTTCTTCAAAAAATGCAATGTGTCCGCTATGCAGCATATCATAACAACCGCTTACAAATACTTTTTTATTCATTTTTTTTGTTTTATTTCAATTATTTTTTATCATCTGGTGAACGACAAATTTTATGTTCGTGATGCCAAGTGGCTAATTATAATACTATTATGTGAACATACGTAAGAATTATAAAAATCAAAAATACAAATTTTGATATTAGAATTTAAGTTAATAGCTTTTATTTATCTGGAAGGACTAAGTGGTTCGGAAGATGGGTTCTTGGATAGTAATGTTTATTTCTGTTTTGAAAATTTCGTACGTTTACTCTGTGATTTTAGATAATTAGTATCTATTATTCAGGACTAGGCTAACAAATATAAAATGAAACTGTCAAGATTTAAAATTAAAAAAGTCCTCATTTGTTAAACTATAAGCTAACGCCAAATCGAATGTTAGAGCAAAATAAAATAGTAGTGAAAACTTATAAAACTAAAAACAGCATCAAAAAAGTTTTTGATACTGTTTAAATTAGTTTAATTGCTCTAATAATCTGTGTCGACTATTTAGGACTTGTCAATATTTTTATTAAAACAAACCTTCGATAGATAAATATCTTTCGCCTGTATCGTAATTAAAGGTAAGTACAACTGCTCCATCAGAGATAGTTTCCAGTTTTTTGGCTACTGCTGCTAAAGAAGCGCCTGTTGAAATCCCAACAAGAATTCCTTCTTCTTTGGCAATTCTTCTGGCATATTCAAAAGCATCATCTTTGTTTACTTGAATTACTTCATCGATTAAATCACCATGGTAGTTAGCAGGAACAAAGCCAGCTCCAATTCCTTGCAAAGGGTGAGGTCCCGGAGTTCCACCACTCAATACTGGTGACAATTCAGGTTCAACAGCGATTATTTTTATATTCGGAAATTTGGATTTCAACACTTTTGCCACGCCCGTAATGTGCCCGCCTGTTCCAACGCCTGTAATTATATAATCTAAACCATCAGGGAAATCGGCAAGAATTTCTTGAGCGGTTGTTGTTTCGTGAATGGCAACATTGGCAGGATTTTCAAATTGTTTTGGTGACCAAGCGTTTGGAGTTTCTAGCACTAATTCGGCCGCTTTTTCAATAGCGCCTTTCATTCCTTTTTCGCGAGGGGTAAGAACGAATTCGGCGCCGTAAATTTCCATTAATTTTCTGCGTTCTACGCTCATAGAATCGGGCATTACTAAAATTACTTTGTAGCCTTTGACAGCGGCTACCAAAGCCAGTCCAATTCCTGTGTTTCCTGAAGTGGGTTCGATAATTACGCTATTGGAATTCAATAATCCTTTGCTTTCGGCATCTTCTATCATTGCCAAAGCGATTCTGTCTTTGATGCTGTTTCCTGGATTCGATCTTTCTAATTTAATCCAAACTTCTTTGCTGTTTCCAAACAACTTATTGATTTGAACCACGGGTGTGTTTCCTATGGTTTCTAAAATGCTTTTTGCTTTCATATTTGTTTGTGTTATGATAGAACTTGAATAGTACTGTTTTTTTAATGAATTGCTAATTTACAATAAATTGACTGTAGATTAATTGGCAATAAGAACAAAATTTTGTTAAACTTTAAAAAGTTTGGAACTTTTATAAACATCAGGGTGAGGGATTATATCATTGACAAATTCATTGTTTGATCTATAAATTTTAAAAAATCTATTTCAGCATCCCAAGCTTTTCCGGCGAAATTTCCTTGAGTCATTATTTTCGGATTTTTAAATTCTATTATTTCAGTTTCTCTATAGCCGTTTTTATCATTTTCTAACGGGTGCTGTTTGCTATAATTTAATTTAACCTCATAGGAGATTGCGTGTATTATTTTATTGCAAGCCTCCCTATATGATAATTTTATTGTTTCACCAGTTTCTTTCTTTAATAGCCCAAAAACATTTTCAACACCATATATTTCATCTTCAACCTTTAAAGATTCACTATCTAGTAAAGCTCTTAATATACCAACTAATCCAATTAATTCTTTAAAAAAAATAGTTTCAAAGGAGTCTTTAAATTTATTTTCGAAAATACACCAATATTCATTCGCAGGATGGGCTAAATTTTGAAAATCATATTGAGATAAAATATAAGAACTTAATTTCCAGCATTTTTCTTCAATTGAATTTTGGATCTCAAATCCCTTTAATTTTTTCATTTTATGAATTCATTTTTTTTGATTTATATTTAGTCTAGATAGAAGAGCTAATGTATTCAATTTAACTATATAAAAAAACCCTCACATTGCTGCAAGGGTTCATCTTAAAACTTAGTACTAAAATCTTAATACTAATATCTGTAATATTCTGGTTTAAAAGGCCCTTCAACAGGAACTCCAATATAATCCGCTTGGTCAACACGTAAAGTTTCCAATTCAACACCTAGTTTAGCCAAATGCAACATTGCTACTTTTTCATCTAAATGTTTTGGTAACATATACACGTCATTGTTATATGCCGCGCTGTTTTTCCACAATTCGATTTGAGCTAGAGTTTGGTTGGTAAATGAATTACTCATTACAAAACTTGGATGACCTGTAGCACAACCAAGGTTTACCAAACGACCTTCGGCCAAGATGATAATGTCTTTTCCGGCAATAGTATATTTGTCAACTTGTGGTTTGATTTCGATTTTCGAAGCACCGTGGTTTTTGTTCAACCAAGCCATATCAATTTCGT
Organism: Flavobacterium psychrophilum; assembly: GCA_945860385.1. GTDB lineage: Bacteria > Bacteroidota > Bacteroidia > Flavobacteriales > Flavobacteriaceae > Flavobacterium > Flavobacterium psychrophilum_K. The sequence goes on along the minus strand of CAMAQD010000002.1, from coordinate 147,700 downwards.
TATCAAAATGTCCAATGTTACAAACGATAGTTTTGTCTTTCATTTGTTCGAAATGAGAACCCAAAACGATATCTTTATTTCCAGTAGTTGTGATGATGATATCAGCATTTCCAATAACAGTGTCTAATTTTTTCACTTCAAAACCGTCCATTGCAGCTTGCAAAGCACAAATTGGGTCAATTTCAGTTACTGTTACAATAGAACCCGCACCTCTAAAAGAAGCAGCAGTTCCTTTTCCAACATCACCGTAACCACAAACGATTACTCTTTTTGCAGCCAACATAATATCGGTAGCACGTCTTACTGCATCAACAGCACTTTCTTTACAACCGTATTTGTTATCAAATTTCGATTTTGTAACCGAGTCATTTACATTAATGGCAGGCATTGGTAATGTCCCAGCTTTTACTCTATCGTACAATCTATGAACTCCAGTAGTAGTTTCTTCGCTCAATCCTTTGATTCCAGCAACCAATTCTGGAAAACGGTCAATAACCATATTCGTCAAATCACCACCATCATCAAGAATCATATTCAATGGTTTTCTGTCTTCGCCAAAGAATAAGGTTTGTTCAATACACCAGTCAAAAGACTCCTCATCAAGACCTTTCCAAGCATAAACTTGAATTCCAGCAGCAGCAATTGCAGCAGCAGCTTGATCTTGAGTAGAGAAAATGTTACAAGATGACCAAGTCACTTCAGCGCCTAGAGCAATCAATGTTTCAATCAAAACCGCAGTTTGGATGGTCATGTGCAAACATCCTGCAATACGAGCACCAGCAAGAGGTTGTTCGTCTTTATATTCTGCACGAAGCGCCATCAAACCTGGCATTTCAGCTTCGGCTAATTCAATTTCTTTTCTTCCCCAAGCCGCTAGAGAAATGTCTTTTACTTTGAAAGCCACATAAGGCATAGTCGATGTACTCATTTATAGTATATTTGTAATTATAAAATTTTTGCAAATTTACGTAATAACTTTAGAATTTAAAAAGCATTCGGGAAGATTTATGAATTGTTTAATTCCCTAATCTTTTGAATTTTAATGAAATAATTTTTTTCTGGAGCTATTTCCTGCTATCCGCTCTATCTTTTTCTGCGCAAAAAGTCGCACAAAAAGGATGCCGCTGCTATCAGGGCTAAAAAATCGATATCAAAATGCCTTTATACAAAACCATAATCTTCAGTCCCACAACCCAAATTCTGGTTTGGGAAATAACCGAATCCTTCGAGGAATTATTGGGCAAAGTGGTTTTAAAAGAAAAAACCCAAGTCCGATTGAACAAAATGAAATCCGAAATGCATCAGCGGGCATTCTTGAGTGTGCGTATGCTTTTGAAAGAAGCAGGTTATACGGATTTCGAATTGCATTATGACCAATTTGGAAAACCTTATTTTCTAGATGGCAAACACATTTCAATTACGCATTCACATCATTTTTCCGCTATAATTATTAGTGATGAAACTGCTGGAATCGACATCGAAATGCAAAGAGATAAAATCATCCGCATTGCTGATAAGTTTGTAAACAATAAAGAATTGCATCGTTTAAGAAACCTTGACACTAAAGATTATATTAAAAAATTAACTGTAAAATGGGGAGCCAAAGAAGCCATTTTCAAAATCCGGAACGAACCGGGAATCAGTTTCAAAGATCATATTCAAGTCAATCCATTTGAAATCCGTGACCAAAAAACAACTGCAATGCTAGAATTTGAAAATATAAAAAAGCAATTCTTCATTTATTTCGAAGAATTTGAGAATTTTACATTAGTCTATGCATTCGAAAATACAAGCAAATCAGCTTAAATCTGTCTTAATCCGTTTCATCAGTGCGCAAAAAATGAAAAACATCTATAACAATATTCTAAAATCAAAATTAGAAAGCGAAAAATTGCTGGCCATTCTGCTCGATCCCGATAAAATTGATTTGAATACTGCGGAAATAATAATAGAAAAAATAAACCAATCTCCTGCCACCCATATTTTCATTGGTGGAAGCCTTGTCGAAAACAACATTATTGACGATTTAATTATAAAAATTAAGCAAAACTGTGACTTGCCTACTGTTCTTTTTCCAGGAAATCCATCCCAAATTTCATCACAAGCCGATGCTATTTTGTTCCTTTCTTTAATCTCAGGCAGAAATCCAGATTATTTAATTGAACATCAAGTAAATGCTGTTCCAATTCTTAAAAAAACCAATCTCGAAGTAATTTCTACAGGATACATTCTTATAGAAAGTGGAATAGAAACAGCCGTAGAACGCGTGAGTAAAACCAAACCCTTGGATAGAAATAATCTTGATTTGGTATTGGCAACTGCCCAAGCCGGCGAAATGTTAGGCAACAAACTCATTTATCTTGAAGCTGGGAGTGGAGCAAAACATGCCGTTTCGATGGAAGTTATTAAAAAAGTAGCTCAAAATATCGAAATTCCTTTACTAGTTGGCGGTGGAATTGTAGATTTACAAGGAATTCAAAAGGCATTCGATTCCGGAGCTGATTTGGTGGTTATTGGAACAGCTTTTGAAAAAGACATCAATTTTTTTAGTTAAAACATTACGTAGAAAATGCACCGCAACGTCAATATGAAAAATAAATAGTAAATGCTAGAATACTTATTCGCCCAATATAGAAACTATGCCACAATAGATATTATTCTAGAAATCACTGGAGCAATCTTTGGTTTATTGAGTGTGTGGTTTGCCAAAAAAGACAACATCTTAGTGTTTCCTACAGGATTAGTGAGTACATTTATCTACGCTTATTTGCTTTGGCAATGGGAGTTACTTGGCGATTCAATGATAAATGCATATTATTTTGTGATGAGTATTTATGGCTGGTATCATTGGACACGTAAAAAAGGAAGTCAGGTTGAGTTCCCCATTGCCGTAATGAATAACAAAGAAAAAGGAATTGCTTTTGTATTTTTTTCAGGAACTATTATTTTTGTAATCATAGTTTATTCTTATTTTAATAAATTTACCACTTGGTATTCCTATATTGATACCCTTTTGACTGGACTATTTTTTGTGGGAATGTGGTTAATGGCCAAGCGAAAAATCGAAAATTGGATTTTTTGGATAATTGGTGATATAATTTCTATTCCTTTGTATTTCATAAAAGGCTTTACTTTTACTAGTTTGCAGTTTTTAATTTTCACAATTGTTGCCTTATACGGTTATTTAGAATGGAAAAAAATCTTAAACAACTCCAATATACAGGAGGTTCAGAAATTATAAAAGTTGCTCTTTTTGGTCCAGAATCTACTGGCAAAACAACATTAGCAAAACAACTCGCAGACCATTTCAAAGCGGCCTGGGTTCCCGAATTTGCGCGAGATTATCTTCAAGAAAAATGGAATGCTACAGCACAAATTTGTGATGAAAACGATATGTTGCCCATCGCTTTTGGTCAAATACAATTAGAAAATGAGAAGCTGTCCATCACAAATAATTTTCTTTTTTGTGACACTAATCTGATGGTGACTAAAGTTTTTTCCGAAGTCTATTACAATTACTGTGACCCATCATTGGATAAGGCAGCAAAAAAGCACGAATATGATTTGTTTTTTCTCACAGATATTGATGTTGCCTGGGAAAAAGATGATTTAAGAGACAAACCCGAAGGAAGAGAAGCTGTTTTCGACGCCTTTAAGCAAGCTTTAATCGATAATAATAAACCTTTTATTGTGCTTTCTGGCGATAAAGAGGAACGTTTAAATGCGGCAATTACAATTTTAGAAGATTTAGAAAAAGCTAGGAAAATGGGCTTTTCTTCTAGAGATTTTCTTCAAATAAAAGAATACGGAATTCCATTAAAAAAAATAAAAAAACAAATTAAATTTTATAATACAGGAGTTGTTAAAACTGTTTTGGTCAAACCAGCTGAAGTTTTTAATGGGATTGTAAAATTTTCAGAAGATGAGATTCAGCAAAAAGCATTTTTTTTTGATACCAATAAATCAAATTTAAAATTAGTTAAGTTTGTACCAGCGTCTGGCGCTGCAAGCAGAATGTTTCAATTTCTGAATGAGTTTATAAATGATTTCGATATTGAAAACGAAAGTATCAATGCCTATATTAATAGAAAAAAAGATATAGAATTGTCTATTTTTATTGTTGGCTTAGAAAAATTTCCATTTTTTAAAGCCATTCATAAGAAGTTGACAGAAATATATCCAAATTTCAATAATCTAGAAAGTGATTATAAAAACCTCTATTTTATAAAAACCTTGCTTTCGACGGATTATTTTAATTATTCGAATAAACCTAAGGCGATACTTCCTTTTCATCGATACAAGACGCATATCGCAACCCCAATAGAGGAACATTTGTACGAGTGTGCTAATTATGCCAGTTCGAATGGAAATTCTCATTTGCACTTTACATTGTCCGAAACCCATCAATCGGCTTTTGAAAATGTAATTGCGGATGTAAAAACAAAAGTGGAAGAGGAAACAAAAACCAAAATTGACATCCGTTTTTCTTGTCAAAATAAAGAAACTGATATTCTTGCTGTTGACAATTCAAACAAACCATTTAGAGATAATAATGGTAAACTTTTTTTTAGACCCGGAGGTCACGGAGCTTTGATAGAAAACTTAAACCAGCTCGATGGAAATGTTATTTTTGTTAAAAATATTGACAATGTAATTCAAAATAATAAAAAAATCAGCACTTTATATAAGAAAGCGCTGGCTGGAATTATGGTAGAATTACAAAAACAGATTTTCAACTATTTGCAGGTTATTGAGAATGGTGAAGAGGTAAAAGTTGCAGAAATTATAGATTTTGCCAAATACAAATTGAATATAAAGGTTTCTAAAAATGTTTTAAAATATACTTTAGAAAACCAAATTGCGCACTTTAAAAAAATTCTTGACAGACCCATCCGTGTTTGTGGAATGGTAAAAAACGAGGGAGATACTGGCGGTGGACCTTTCTGGGTTCGGAATCCGAAAGGAGTCGTTTCGTTGCAAATTGTAGAAACTTCGCAAATAGATTTGGCCAATCCAGATCAAGCAAAAATTTTTTCTCAAGCGACACATTTTAATCCGGTAGATTTAGTGTGTGGAATACAAAATTATAAAGGAAATAAATTTTATTTGCCTGATTTTGTAGATAATAATAGTGGTTTTATTGTGCAGAAAAACAAAGATGGGAAGCCATTAAAAAGTTACGAATTGCCTGGATTATGGAACGGAGCAATGGCAAAATGGATTACTATTTTTGTCGAAGTACCGTTAATAACCTTTAATCCAGTGAAGACCGTAAATGATTTGTTGAAACCTCCACACCAACCTCAATAATCTTGGAAACAGAAAAAATTATATCCGAATTACAATTCAAAGCAGTCCGTAGTAGTGGAGCTGGCGGGCAAAACGTGAACAAAGTTTCTTCGAAAGTGGTTTTATCATTCGATTTGAAAAACTCACAAGCTTTGACTGAAGAGGAAAAAGTCTTGTTAGAAAATAAATTGGCCAGCCGTTTAACATCAGAGCAAATTTTGATTTTGAATTGTGATGAAGACCGAAGCCAACTCAAAAACAAGTCAATTGTAATCAAGCGATTTCTGTATATTATTACTGCCGGACTTGTGATTCCAAAAATCAGGAAGGCCACAAAAGTTCCCAAATCGGTTATCCGAAAACGAATCAAAGACAAAAAAAACCTATCCGAAATCAAGCAATCTCGTAGGAATCCTGATTTTTAATACTAAGATTAAAGTATCAAGTAATAGGACAAAAATTAATTTCTAAAAATCTTGATAAGTAATACTTTTATCGCAATACTTTTCTATCTTTGCTTTGTCTCAAAGGGGTGCTCTAAATAACGAGCTGAGATTATACCCATAGAACCTGAACAGGTAATGCTGTTAAGGGAAAATAGAATCAAAGAGGAAGTGCACGTCATCTGGAAATTCAACAAAATCATTTTAATTTAACAAAAAGAATAATTCCCCCTTTTATTCGTAAAACTATTTACGAATGAACACTTTATTTTATTTACAAACTACAAAGACGAAGACTTTAAAATCATTATCAATTCGTCTCTTCTCTCTTCTCTTTTTTCTATTTTCTTTACTCTCTTTTTCGCAAGAAAAACAAAAAGACACGAGTAAAGTCAACCAACTCGATGAGGTTTTGGTTTCGGCCGTTCGTGTCACTTCAAAAACGCCAGTTTCGTTCAGTAATTTGGACAAAAAGGAAATCAAACTTCGAAATTTGGGCCAGGATATTCCTATTTTGATGAATTTTCTACCGTCGGTTGTAACCACTTCCGATGCTGGAAATGGTGTCGGCTACACCGGAATTCGCGTTCGTGGAAGCGATGCAACGCGAGTAAACGTTACCATCAACGGAATTCCATACAACGACTCCGAAAGCCACGGAACTTTTTGGGTCAATATGCCAGATTTTGCTTCATCTGTCGAAAGTTTGCAGTTGCAACGTGGCGTGGGAACTTCAACCAATGGTGCTGGAGCTTTTGGCGCTAGTTTGAATATGCTGACGGATTCGTATTCCAATAAGGCTTCGGGTGAAATTTCGAGTTCGTTTGGAAGTTTTAATACGGTAAAAAACACGGTGAAATTCAGCACAGGTTTGATGAATGATCATTTTGAAATTGCCGGTCGTCTCTCGGCATTGCAATCCGATGGATACATTGATAGAGCCAACTCTGATTTGAAATCCTATTTTCTGCAAGGGACTTACATAGGGAAAACAACTTTAATTAAAGCTTTGGCTTTTGGTGGAACCGAAAAAACGTATCAGGCTTGGTATGGTATTGATGCTGCAACATTAGAAAGTGATAGAACTTATAATGATGCGGGACGTTTTACAGACGAATTTGGAAAACCTCGATTTTATGACAATCAAACCGACAATTACCAGCAAGACCATTATCAATTGCATTGGAATGAAAAAATTGCTGCTAATTGGAGCACAAACCTAGCTTTTCATTACACCAAAGGAAAGGGATATTATGAAGAATACAAAGAAGATCAAGATTTTGCGGATTATGGTTTAGCGTCAATTCTTGTTGCACCAACTGCAAATACAACTGATCTTGTCCGCCAAAGATGGTTGGACAATGATTTTTACGGAACCACTTTCTCTGCCAATTACAAAACAGAAAACTTAGACGTGATTCTTGGCGGAGGCTGGAATAAATACGAAGGCGATCATTTTGGGAAAGTGATTTGGGCACGTTTTGCATCGCAAAGCGAATTGGGAGACCATTATTATGATGATTTTTCGACAAAAACCGACGGAAATATTTTTGCTAAAGCCAATTATAAAGTTTCAGATAAATGGAGTTTGTTTGGAGATTTGCAAGTACGAAACGTTACTTACAAAGCTAATGCGGCGGAAACAGGTTTGGTAAACGACACTTTTAATTTCTTTAATCCCAAAGCTGGAGTTACTTTTAAAATGAATGACATCAATAGTCTGTATTTTTCGGTAGCGAGAGCAAATAGAGAACCAAACCGCACGGATTATGAAAGCGGAAGTCCAAAACCTGAAAAGCTGGATGATTTTGAATTGGGATGGCGTTATCTTTCCGATAAAATAAAGTTGAATGCCAACGGATATTATATGAAATACCAAGACCAATTAGTTCTGACTGGAGAATTGAACGATGTGGGTGCGCCAATACGAACCAACAGTGGAGACAGTTATAGAGTCGGGATTGAATTGGATGCTACTATTCAACTTTCGGAAAAATGGGTTTTGCAGCCTAATGTGACTTTGAGCCAAAACAAAAACAAAGATTTTTATTTTACAAGAGATGGCGTTTTGCAAAATTTGGGAAATACTAATATAGCTTTCTCGCCGAAAGTTGTTGCCGGAAATCGTTTGGCGTTTATGCCGGTCAACCATTTTCAAATATCCCTGTATTCCAAATTTGTTGGAGAACAATATATGGCTAACATTGATTCCGATGGTTCCAAGTTGGAAAGTTATTTTGTAAATGATTTGAATGTATCGTACGAGTTTAGACCAAAAACCATTTTCAAGTCGATTTTAGTAACAGCCTTGGTCAATAATATCTTTGATTTAAAGTATGTAAGCAATGGCTATTTTTATACTTTTGATGATGATTACAGCAATCCACCAGCGGTTACAACAATAGAAGGTGCGGGTTATTATCCACAAGCAGGAATCAATTTCTTGGTAGGATTGAGTTTGAAGTTTTAGATTACTTTTAGTTTTTTATAATCCTGATGGTTTAGGCTGTCAGGATTTTTTAATTATAAACCCTCAACAAATTCCCGTTAACCTCTACGCGGTATTGTTTTAGCGGATATTGTTTTCCTTTAGATTGCCCCGTAAACAAACTATATTCAGCGTTATCACAAGCACAAAGCGCCATAATTCCTCCTTTTATAGTCATTGTAGAACAAGAACTCAAAGCCTGATTGGGACAAGCAGCATCAAAGGCATTATAACCACTTCCGGCATTAAAAACTATAATTCCCCGAGCGCCTTGATTCGGAATATAAACCGCATTGCTTACAAATTTAAGATCAGAATATTGAGGCAGATTCAGATTAATATCCACGTTTACAGTATAATTGGGAATATAAGGATTGTTATTATTAGTAGAATTAGTGCTACATCCAAACAGTATTAGAAAAGCAATCAACAAAAGAAAATATTTTTTCATTTCAGACAAATTAGAAGAATTAGGCAAACAAAAATAATTTATTTAACTTTGAAATTGATATGTTTAACGTATATTTATAGAATAAATAAAAATAATACTATCTTTGTGGAAAGAAATCCCGTCCTGATGGGATTTTTTGTATTTTATATAAATGATGAAGTTATGACCAATGTATCTTATTACACCGCCGAAGGATTAAAAAAATTGAGAGACGAATTAGATCAATTAAAAAGCATTGAAAGACCAAAAGCTTCACAAGCTATTGCCGAAGCCAGAGATAAAGGTGATTTATCTGAAAACGCCGAATATGATGCTGCCAAAGAAGCACAAGGAATGCTCGAAATGAGAATTGCAAAGCTGGAAGACATACACTCTAACGCCCGATTAATTGACGAAACACATCTTGATGTTTCCAAAGTTTTGGTATTATCGAATGTAAAAATCAAGAATCAAGCCAATGGAATGGAAATGAAATATACGCTTGTTGCCGAAAGCGAAGCTGATCTCAAAACCGGAAAAATCTCTGTAACCTCACCAATTGGAAGAGGATTGTTAGGGAAAAAAGTAGGCGAAGTGGCCGAAATTACGGTGCCAAATGGTGTTTTGAAATTCGAAATTCTGGAAATCTCTAGAGACTAAAAAGGTTAATCGGTTAATTGTTTATTCGATTAACCGACTGACCAAATAAACAATTAACCTTTCAACAATGTCAAGCATTTTTACCAAAATCATAAGAGGAGAAATTCCTTGCTATAAAATAGCTGAGGATGATAATTTCTTGGCTTTTTTGGATGTGAATCCTAATGCAAAAGGACATACCTTATGTGTTCCAAAACAGGAAATTGATAAACTTTTCGATATTCAAGATGATTTGTATCTTGGATTGATGCAGTTTTCCAAAAAAATTGCCGTTGCACTCGAAAAATCGGTTCCATGCCAAAGAATTGGGATGGCTGTCATAGGTCTTGAAGTGCCTCACGCTCACGTTCATTTAATTCCTTTGAACGAAATGCAAGAAATGACATTCAAACACAAAGTGAGTTTGACTAAAGAAGAATTTGAAACTTTAGCCAAAGAAATTCAGGCCAATTTGTAAAAATAGCCTTCAACATTGAAACCAAAAATGAAGAATATTTTCTTGGTTTTTACTTTTCTTTCATCCATTTTAAGTTTTGGACAAACCAACGTCGGATATGCTGCAATCGACAAAAAAATCGCTTTAATTCCACAAAAAGCTTCTGGTTCAACTGAAGATATTGCAAATTATATCAATGCCAATTTTAAAACAGAAAACGATAAAATTCGTGCCGCTTTTTATTGGACATCCTCAAACATAAGTTATGATGTGGCAAATATGTTTGCTGTCAATTTCGAAGAAACTCCGCAAGACAGAATCGCAAAAACATTAAAAACCAAGAAAGGAATTTGTGGCGATTATGCTGCCATTTTCAGTGAAATAGCAACTTTGGTTGGTATAAAATCAGTTGTTATTTCTGGTTATACGAAACAAAACGGAAAAATAGACAAGCTGTCTCACGCTTGGTGTGCGGCCAAAATTGATGATAAATGGTATGTTTTTGACCCAACCTGGGGTTCCGGTTCTTTGATGAATGGTAAGTTTGTCAAGAGAATTAATGATTATTATTTTAAAACTGAACCTGGCAAAATCATTTCTTCTCATATTCCTTTTGATTATTTATGGCAGTTTTCAAATTATCCGGTTACCAATACTGAGTTTTATGAAGGGAAAACGCAAATCAATAAAGCCAAGAAATACTTCGACTTCGAAAAAGAAATTGCAAAGCAAAGTAGTTTATCAGAAATTGATCAATTGTTTGAATCCGCTGAAAGAATAGAGAAAAGCGGCTTGAAAAATGCTATGATTGTAGAAAGTTATAAAAGCAAAAAGGAACATTTGAACTTTCTAAGACAAAAAGCCAACATCGAAAAACTGAATGCTATCGTGAATGAAATGAATGAAGCGGTTGTTTTGTTGAATGATTTTATTTTTTACAGAAATAACAAGTTCAAACCCACTTTCCAGGATGATGAAATCACAAATATGATTCAAAAACCCAGAGAAAAACTCATTAAATGTCAAAATGATATTTATACCGTTGGTTCAACAGGAACTGAAAACAAATCCAATTTATCATCGATAAAAAAATCTATTGAATCCAATTTGGCCTTAGCCGAAGAACATGCTTCGTTTGTAAAAAACTATATAAGTAAGTCTAAAATGGTGCGGAAAACCATGTTTTCGAAAGTGTCGTGGCTTGGAATTCCGTTAAATTAATTCGGTTACCCTAAAACTGACTTGCATTGTAGTTCCTTTTCCAATTTCGGAATGCAATACTTTTATAGTTCCTTTATGGTATTCCTCGACAATCCTTTTGGTTAAGGACAATCCTAATCCCCAACCGCGTTTTTTAGTGGTGAATCCAGGTTCAAAAACACTTTTGTATTGGTTTTTTGGTATTCCGCTTCCCGTGTCCGAAATATTAATTTTGACCAAACCGCCTTCGTGCAACACTTCTAGAGAGAGTTTTCCTCGACCTTTCATCGCGTCAATGGCATTTTTGACTAAATTTTCAATGGTCCAACTATGCAAAGTAGGATTTAAAGATACTATAACGGGAGCTTCTGGGCCTGTAAATTTAAACTCAATTTGTTTCGAAAATCGAGATTGCAAATAGTCGTACGATTTTTGGGTTTCCTCAATAATATCTTTATTTTCTAATTTGGGTTCTGAACCAATTTTCGAAAAACGTTCCGTAATGGTTTGCAATCTTTCTATGTCTTTTTCAATTTCATTGGTGGTGGATTCATCAACATTTTCAGATTTTAGAATCTCCACCCAACCCACTAATGATGTGAGTGGCGTGCCGATTTGATGCGCCGTTTCTTTTGCCATCCCTGCCCAGAGTTTGTTTTGAGTCGCCATTTTGGTACTCTTATAAAAATTATATACCAAAGCGGCAAACAGGACAATAATGAGCAATAATGCAATAGGATAATATTTGAGTTTTTTCAGTAATTCCGAATCGCCATAATATAAATATTGAAATTTACCTGGCACATATTCAATTTCAATAGGCTCATTTTCGTTTTTTAGACCAGCCAAAAACCGAATTGACTTTTGTTTGTCTTTGACAATTGTCTCATCAATATTGATCGAATTGATAATGCTGTCATTTTCTGTAAGCATTATCGGAATGGAAGTATTGTTACTAAAAATCTGAAGCGGAAGTTCTAAATCAGTGTTTTCGCCAGCATTGATTAGGGTTTTTTGTGCATTGGCCCAAAGATTCATTTTTAAACGTTCTTCTTGTTTGAATATTTGGAAGAAAGTGTAGGTATTCCAAAGTATTAATGAAATAATTAAAAAAGAAGCAAAAATAATAATCCAACGACTTGTGTTTCTACTTTCGGAAAACTGCATAAATTGATTTTTGTGGCATAAATATAACGAAATAATCTGATTCTTATTTTTTCCGGTTTTGATTGTTTTAAAATTATCTTTTTGTGCATATTATTTGTTTGACTTCTAATGAAGAAATTGATATATTTGTAAAACAGATTTTGCAACAAGGAGAGTTTTAAATTTCGAAAATCTCGCTCATCGTCAGCAAATTAGAAACCGAATAACAACAATAATTAAATATAGTCAAGATGGAAGTTACAGGAAAAATTAAAATGATTGATCAAACCAAAGAGGTTGGATCTGCAGGTTTCAAAAAAAGAGATGTTGTTGTTACAACAGACGAACAATATCCACAACATATTTTGGTTCAGTTTGTTCAGGACAAATGTGATTTATTGAATACGTATCAAGTAGGAGATGCTGTGAAAATCGACATCAATTTAAGAGGTCGTGAGTGGACTAATCCACAAGGAGAAACTGTTTACTTCAATACAATCCAAGGTTGGAGAATCGGTAAAGCACAAGCTGAAACTGCTTCGCCTCAAGCACCTCCAATGCCTTCTGCAGCTGCATTTCCGCCAGCAACAAGCTTAAATGAAGATGAACCGGACGATTTACCGTTCTAAAAAATAGTTTTGAAAGAGCCTTGAGATTTCAAGGCTTTTTTTTGGACTTTAGTGAAATTAATTTAGTTGAATAAGTGCTCCCATTCCTATTTGGCTTCCAATTTGTGGGAAAACATAAGCCGTCGATTTTTTCTTTTTTCCAAAAGTCACCGACTTAAAAGGATTCCAATAGGAAACAACCAATCCTGATGCCAATCCTATTCCTGCGCCGGCAAGAACATCAGAAGTGTAATGTTTGTTATTTGCAATTCTAAGAATTCCTGTTGTAGTTGCAAACAAAAATCCGCTGCTGGCATACCATAAATTCGAATCTTTGAATTCATAATACAATAAAGCCGCATTGGTAAATGCTAAAGCAGTGTGTCCTGAAGGGAAACTCAAATTATCGGATTGATCGGGTCTTTCTTCTTGGGTTATATTTTTTGTAGCAAAAACAACAGTTCCCGTAATAGCATTGGCTATAACTATATTAATAGTCTGATGTTGAATATCGTTCTTCGGTTTAAATCCAAAAGTTCCCCCCAAATAGATTTGTGCAATTGGCGCAAATTGTAGATAATCATCAACACTTGTTTTGAAATCTTCGCCAAAAAATCGGTTAGCATTGGATTGCAAATCTTCATTTAGCTCTGTGTTTACCATCAGGGCGCCAGCTGTTATCAGCGCAATTGGAGCAATAAATTGTTTATATGAAAGTTTGTCTTGATTTTTTGGAGAAGAAATAGAATCGTTGGTCTGGGCATTTCCTATATAAACTAGTAATGAAAATAGAATTGTTGTGAGTTTTGTTCTCATAGTTTATAATGCTTTTCTAAAAAATATTAGGATTGATTTTTAAAATGTAAATTAGCCTTGCCAAATTTAAACTTTTGTTCTAAAACTATGTATTTTTTATCCAAAGAATTATTTTTCCCTCCCGTTTCAGAAGCCAATCCTGATGGAATTCTCGCCATTGGTGGCGATTTGTCTCTAGAGCGATTAATATTGGCTTACAAAAGCGGAATATTTCCTTGGTTTGAAGAAGGAGAACCTATTTTTTGGTGGTCACCCAATCCCAGAATGGTTTTGTTTCTAGATGAATTAGTAGTTTCAAAAAGTATGAGAAACATTCTTGATAGAAATATTTTCAAAGTCACTTTCAACCAGAATTTTAGAGAAGTAATTTCGAATTGCCAAAAAATAAAACGCGAGGGTCAAAACGGAACTTGGATTACCCAAGATATGATTGAAGCCTATTGTAAGTTGAATGAAATGGGAATCGCCAAATCAGTTGAGGTTTGGCAAAACGACGAATTAGTTGGTGGTTTGTATGGTATCGATTTGGGACATGTTTTTTGCGGAGAAAGTATGTTTTCTAAAGTTTCAAATGCTTCAAAAGTGGCGTTTATTGCTTTGGTCAATCAATTAAAAGATGCCGATTATAAAATATTGGATTGCCAAGTGCATAATGAACATTTGCAAAGTTTGGGCTGTCGTGAAATTGAGAGAGATAAATTTATGAAAATTTTGAACTCAAATTATTGATTTCTTCTCCAACAATCTTCTACGTGATCATCGACCATTCCGGTGGCTTGCATATGTGCATAAACTACGGTTGAACCTACAAATTTAAACCCGCGCATTTTTAAATCCTTGCTAATTTCATCTGAAAGGGGAGAAGTGGCAGGCACTTCTTTTAAGGATTGTCTCTTATTATCGATTGGTTTTCCGCCCGTAAATTCCCAAATGTATTTGCTAAAGCTGCCAAATTCTTCCTGCACTTTCATAAAGGCAACTGCATTAGAAACAGCTGCTCTAATTTTTAACTGATTGCGAATAATTCCGGCATCGAGCATCAATTCCTGAATTTTTTCTTCGGGATATTGCGCCACTTTTTTATAATTGAAATCATCAAAAGCAGATTGAAAGTTTTCTCTTTTGTTTAAAATAGTAATCCAACTCAATCCCGCCTGAAAAGTTTCGAGAATCAGGAACTCAAATAATTTTTGATCGTCATAAACGGGAACACCCCATTCTTTGTCGTGGTATTCTTTGTATAAATCGCTAGATAAACACCAGCCGCATCTTTTAGGTTCTTCCATTTTCGTGGGATTTGAGTTTCAAATGTAGACAAAAATTCCATTTCAAATTGCTTCGAAATGGAATTTATAATTTGAATTAAACTGTAATTAGTGATTTGAATTTAATTAATCAAACAACTCATTTGGATTAATTAATTGATTTAATTTAGTTTTTAAATCTTCATTTAAAAGAGACAGTCCCAATTGAAAAGACGCATTCATCCAGCCAAACCCTTCTCGACTGATATATTCAAAATCGGTTCCTTGATTGCCATATTCAGCAAAAACCTTGTGCGAAGCACTTACCACATCGAATTTTTCTGGAACAGTTCCGTTGTAATCGCTAGCGTTTTTTGTAATCGTCCAAAGCCATCTGTATATCAATTCCTGAGCTTTCTCTTCATATCCATAATTGATTAAGCCTTGCCAAATAATCATTTGATGGGGAGGCCAACCGTTTGGAAAATCCCATTGTCGTTGCATTTGGTCTTTCGAAACAGTTGAAAGTGCCTCTTCGGAGCAACCTGCTATTCCTCCTAAAAACACCAATTTAGGTAAACACCGTTCAATCATTTTATCGGCTTGTTCTTGGGTTGCTATTTTTGCCCAAAGCGGGAAAAAGCTGGTTGCCGATAGAAAAATATTTTGTTTTTGAGTTTTAAAATTATAGTCAAAAAAGCAACTTTCTTGTTCATTCCAAAGTAACCGATTCATTAGTTTTTTTCGACTCTCCCCTTTTTTTGCCCAGTACTTTTTATTGTAAATTTTATTGTTGTATTCAAAATAATTATCAAAATATAGGGCAATTAATTCGGCAAAATCGGTTTCATATTTATACAACATGGCGTTGAGTTCGACTACATTCAAATGGGCACAATTTCCTTCTATTCGATAACTTGTGTCGTGACCACTTTCGCGAACACTTCGGTCGTGCACAAAATAGGCATCGAGGGTTTTGTTTTCTATTTTTCGATGATAATATAGCTTTTCATACTCAGAAATCGACAAATTTGCGGCTTCGGCAAATGGTTTCAGAATTCCATCATAATGACCAGATTCGGTTTCAGGAGGCAAACCAATTCCTTGTGCAAAATAGCGATTTAGTCCATTTTCGACGAGCCTTTTTCCGTTTTCCATCCAAACGGTTTCGTATTCTTGGATGCAAATTTCGAGTTTTTTGCGCAACCATTCCTGGTCTTTAACAGTCATTGCTTCATAAACTTGACGAATCATACTGGAATAAAACGGAGGTTGCGTTCTCGTAAGATAATAGGACCTGTTTGCATTGAGAATTTTGCCGTAATGGGTAATTTGATAGTCAAAATTTTCGACCATACTTTTGGCTAAGTTTAATTTTCCATCAATTAGTAATCCAATATTTTCAAAATAACTGTCCCAACCATACATTTCATTAAATCGTGCTCCTGGAACTACAAATGGATATCCTTCCATATTTTGACCTTCCTTTTTTATAGCCAAAGCCAAAATTCCTCCTTCCTCGTTGATGCTGCTTACATATTCTGGCGTAATAATTCTTGGCAATTGAACTACTTTCAGGTTGAATATGGGTGCTAATTTTCGAAAATATTGCCATCCAAAATTGTCTGTAAAAGGAATATAAATTATGGGTTGGTCGGTTTTTGATTTGGAATCTATTAATAGTTTTTTCAACCCTTTTTCGTCCAAAGTTCTCGTTAAACCATCCCAAAAATAATTGCGAATCATTTTCGAAATCCGATTTGCCGGAAGGTCAAAAACGGTATCTGTTTCAATATATTCTTTGCTATTTTCTTTGGCTAGAACTAATTCTTGTAGAAGATTGGAAAGATAATAAGTGCCTTCGATAGTAATTTCGTCGGTCGTATTTTTTAACGTAAAATGTTTTGGGCCTTTATCTTCAATAGTTATTCTTTTATCGCCATCAGTATCTTCTTGCTCTAAAAGTTGTTGAATTGTTTGGTTTATGTTGAGTTTAAATTTCATTTTTGGATGTTAATTTTTTTAATATAAAAAATGAAATCAATAATAATGTCATTGGAACCAAAGTAAAATAAAACGCATTTTCAGGCCCTTGATTCATAAATAACCAACCGATTATTCTGGAACCAATTGTTCCGCCAAGTGCAGAAAAAACAACAATTAATCCAGTCATTGAACTGTGTAATTTTTTTGGTAATGCACTTAAAATAACCGAATTTAGCAATGGATAAATTGGCGCGATAAACAACCCTACAAGCGGAAAAGCAAAACCTATCAATGGAATATCGCTTAGCGAATTGATATTTACAACTTGTAATCCAACTGTTTTTGGCAGCACGAATAACACGATAAGCATTGCACTAATAATACAAAAAACCAATACCCAAATCCAGTCGACTTTCTTTGTGATTTGTCCTGCTAAAAGTCTTCCCGCAGCTAATGAAATGGCCAAAATACTCGCCATCATAATGCTGATATTTTCTGGAAGATGAAGTACTTTGTCATTAAATGTGGGTAACCAAGTCATAATTCCTTGCTCAATCATCACAAACAAAAAAGCGCTGATTACAAAAACGATAGTTAAAAGTTTTGCAAATAATTTGAACATTTGTCTAAAATCATCAGCTAAATCAACACCCGGAATTTGAGTTTGATTTTCGAATTTTGCAAAAAACAAAAACCCGAATGATAACAAAGAAATAAGTGCCAAGAATAAATATACATTCAGCCAAGCGTCAGGATTAGTTTCAGAATTAAAGGCTGGAAACAGGAAATAAGCCAAGGCAATCCCAATCATAAATACACCTTCGATACTGCTCATCAGGCTATTATGTTCTTTTTGATTTTCTGTAATGGTTCCTATTAGAGAATACACGGATACTTTTATTAATGCAAATGATACACCAACAGTGGCAAAAAGTAATTTAGCAGTGTCAAATGAATTTCCAAAATACATGCTTATACAAGCAAAAGTTACTAATCCTAATCCAATTAGCATTGCTTTTTTATACCCAATTCTGGGAAGAAAGGATGCGATTAAAAAAGAGACAATGGCAATTGGTAAATCTTTAAAAGCTTCTAATATACTAGCTTGAATTTCATTGACTCCATAATTTTTTTGTGATTTTAGGATAACAATTCCAACACTGTTTAGCAAAATTGCGAAAACAAAATAGTTGAGATACATTGCTATTTTAATGGAGTTTTTCTTCATTTATTTCTTTTTCTAGTTTATAATATTCTTGAATGGTTATCATTTCAGTAAGTTGGAACTTTATAATATGTTCCCTAAACAAAACCAATTTCGATTATTAACATTAATAGCTATAAATAGTTTTTATTTCATTCTCAAGATGCTCAATTGTAAAATTATAGGTTTCAAGATTGGCCTTTAAATGGATGGCAGTTTTATCGTTTATCCATTTGATATCAATTTTATCTTCAACATCAGTATTTATTTCTACTTGACCTAAAAATGCCTTTGATGTGTTTCTTAAACGAATGATTTCGAGTTGTTTTTTTACAATGGTTGTTGTCAAACCTTGAGTTACGTCTTCCATCGACAATGTGGTGCGATTAATTTCTTTATGACCTGCGCTGCCACCGTTATCTGCTGCTTGATAATTATTTTTTCCAGCAAAAATATCCAAATACCAAACTTGGGGAATCCCAGGCATAAACATTTGTATTGCTCTTGCCAAAAGCATTTTTTGGTCATCTTCACCCAATGCACTAAAAAAGGTAGCATTTATCTGGTAGTACGAAATTTTGTTCCCTGATGGGTCATAAAGATTTTTTACACGACCACCACGTTCCATAATTGTATTCATGATCTTTTCTATCTCACTATCTTCTAACAATCCTTTGTTATAAGACCCGTTTACCTCTTTTCCTTTCAAATCCAAAACAGGTATTCCATCGTGGCAACCTAGCATATTAACTGTTTTATATCCTTTGGTAACAATTTCATTTGCCCAACCCAATAAGGTTTTGCTCGATTTGCTCTCAATGGTGTGAATGGTCAATCCTGGTAAGAAAAAATCATAAATAGTGTAGCCCTTGTTTGCTACTTCATCGTGTAAATGAAGTCCGTATTCTGCATGAATTTCTGGCAAAAGCATCAAATTATTTTTTTGAGCTATTTGTTTAATTCGCTCTAAATATTCCCAAGTTCCCGGTATATTAAAGAAATTTGATTCACCTACTTGTTTATGCAAATAGGCAAAAGCATCCAATCGCAAAATATTGCAGCCATAACTATTTAATTTCTGTAGTGTTTCTTCGTAAAAGTCCCATACTAGGGGAGAGTTGGCATTTACATCCATTTGCCCCAAATAGGAACGCTTATTCTCAACAATTTGTACTATTTCTGTTTTTAAATTAGTAGAATCTTCAAAATCAATCGTGCTGAAATCTATAGATTGTTCGATAGCATCATTAATTTTTTGTACAATTTGTGTTTTTAATGAATCTGTCAATCCTTGAATGCTTTTTAAATCAGCATCAGTAATTGGATTGTATGTTATTTGTTGGTAAAAGGTATTCCAATAAGGTTGCTCAGATCCATCAGGAAATCGCACTTTTAATATTGGCAAACCCGATTTTCTCATAAACAGTTTATTGAGAAACTGTGGTTCTGGAATCACGATTTCATCTTCGTTTTTTACTCCGTAACCTTCCCAGAACTCATTCCAATTTATAAAAAAATCTTTAAAAACAGATTTATCACCTTTTTGTAGTAAATCTTTAAATTGAGGGGATCCGACTGATAAATGATTCAACACAATATCAAATTTTAACTTGATATCAAGTGCATTTAAATCATTTAAATCATTTGTGTCAACTAAATCTTTATTAATATTATAATCAATAATTGAAAAACCCCTGTCTAAATCGCTATTAAAAAAAGTAGGCAAGACATACAATAAAGAAAAAGCATCTTTAAATTCAGGCATTTTAAGCATCGCCACGGTATCGCTAAATTTGGTTCCAATGCTATCTGGGTAAGCATTAAGCATTACACCATTATTGATTTCATTATTTTGTTGCATATTATTTTATAAAAGTTGAGATAGAATATTGATATTATCCGGTAACCTTCCTACGTTTTGCAGTTTTAAAGCCGCTAATTTTAAGGCAATACCCAAACATTCATCAATTGGTTTTTCTTTGATATAGGCAAATAGAAAACCAGACCAAAAGGCATCACCAGCACCTGTAGAGTCCATTACTTTTTCAATTTTAATCGCTGGTAATTGTATGATGTCTTTCCCTTTTTGAGATAATTTGACACCTTTGCTTCCTAAAGTTAAGCACACAATATCTACACCTTGGTTATGGAAAAAATCAAAAATTTCTTCATGTGGGAGATCCTTTTCAAAAAGACGCTCCATATCGTCTTCACTAATTTTAATCAATGGATTAAAACTGCAGTAGGTTTTAATTACCTGAAAAGCTTCTTCTTGACTACTCCAAAGTTTTTTGGCATAATTAACATCTATACTTAATTGACATCCTAAGTTATAAGCTTCTTGCGCTTTTTTTAGAATAGTTGTTTGTGCAGGTTTTTTACTTAATGCAAAGCAAGTGGTATGGTATATTTTAGTATTTGATAAAATTTGCTCAGAAATTTGTTCTTCATAAATGCAGCAATCTGCTTCACGATAAGGAATAAAATCTGGTGTGCCATCTGACCGTGATACGAATATAACGCTTGTTGATTTATTTTCTATGACATTAACATGATTGGTATTTACCCCAACGCTTGACAATCTATCTAATATATAACTGCCGAAACCATCATTCCCTACAGTAGCAACTAATGTAGTATTCAACCCTAATCTCGTAGAATTCATTGCGACATTAGTAGGAGAACCTCCTAAGTATCTGTGATAATCTCTAGTTTCGTCGATAAGAACACTTTCTTGGTGCCCAATAAAATCTACTAATACTTCTCCAACGCAAAGGATATCTATCATCTTATTTAAGGAATTATTCACTTAATTTTGTGTTTTTTATTTTAATTAATAAAGTACAAATAGCTGCAAGAACTAATAATACACCCGCAAAATGAATTGCTTGACGAGGATCGTTATCTAAGAAGTTCTTTAAAATGTAACCAAAGGATAGGTTTTGGATAATCATTGGAATAACAATCATCATATTTATAATTCCCATATAAACCCCATAACGTTCTTTTGGAACAACTGCAACAACCATCAAATACGGAATACCCATCATACTTGCCCAAGCAATACCGTATCCAATAATCACCGCAAAAAACACGTATTGATTTTGAACTATTGGAAACCACAAAAAGGAAATAGCTCCTAATAGTAGACAAGCAAAATGAATCATTTTTGCACCATGTTTTTTGGCTAATTTGGCCAAATAGAAAGCAATAGAAAATGTCACTATGAAGCCAAAAGCGCCAATTAACCCATTCCATTCAACTGCTTTTTCGTAACCCATCACATCTTTTGGAGTTACATTCCACACAGACAAGGCAATACTTTTTGAATTGTTTTGCCAATAGCACATCATCGCATACCACTGAAACAGATACACCAGAAACAGTTGCCACATCACTGTTGGCATATCTAAAACGGCTTTATAAATATCAACGAAAGGCGAAAAAACATTTAAAGGTTCTGCTTTTAAAATGGCTAAATCTTCTGCTGTTGGAGGGATTTCTTTTGTTTTGCTCATACTCCACCAAATGGAAGTTACCGAAAGAATTGCTCCTAAAAAGAAGGAGGCATAAATCCAAGTTGGTAACGACCCTGTATACCCTATAAAAACAATTGGAAAAAGAAAAAGAGAAATATATGCCAAAAACTGTCCAAAACCTGTAAAAAAGCTTTGCGCCTGAAAACCTATTGGTTGTTGTTCTTCATCGAGTGTATCTGCAATAAAAGCGCGATAGGGTTCCATAGCAGTGTTGTTTCCAACATCCAGAATCCAAAGCAAACCTGCAGCCATCCATAATGAACTACTAAATGGAAACAGAAATAAGGCAATACTACAAATTAATGCTCCAATAAAAAAATAAGGTTTTCTTCTTCCCCATCTTGGATGCCAAGTTTTGTCACTCATCGCACCAATAATGGGTTGAATTAATAAGCCAGTTAATGGTCCCGCAAGATTTAATATCGGAATTTGATCTGGACTTGCGTGCAAAAAATCATATATAGGATTGACTGCACTTTGTTGTAGACCAAAACTATACTGAATACCAAAAAAACCGACATTCATATTGATAATCTGCCAAAAGCTTAATTTTATTTTCATTTATGTTTTTTTACCTATTAATCTTTAAATATAATTGTAAAATATATAATAAGAATAGTATTAAAATAAAAAACGTTTTCGGAGCAACCGAAAACGTTTTCGAAATATTAGATTCATTTTGAATAAATAAAATTTATTTTACGTCATAAGGAATAATGATTTCCGTTTTCCATTCTAATTCATTACCGCCATTAAATGGATTGTCTAAGAAATGCTCCAGTAGAGTATTCTCTAGTTTGATATCATGTTTTTTTGCATAATCTAACAATGCAAACCAAGCTTTGTCAGAAGTTCTAAAATTGCCATAATAGGTTGCCTGAATTCCCTTTAATGCAGGTATAGTTTTAAACTTCACATTACTATCGGGAACATATTTTGTGTCTTTGGAAATTGGAAAACAATAATTAAAACTAACAATTTCTTTATCCTGATCCCAATTGGTAACTTCTAAATAAGGACGAAAACCGATTATTTTTATTTTATTCCTATCTAAATACCCCACAATTTCAGCATCATATCCAATCATAGTTTGTGCTTTTTCCTGCATAACACTTTTTAAAGAAATATAGGCTACATAAATTTCTTTTGATGTTTTTTCGCCATCAATTTTAATTTTATAATCGTCAATATGATCCTCAAGTCCCGTTTTAAAAGATTTGATTTTCTCTATTTGTTCTGTTTTGAATTTGGTTGGGTAAAAAGGGACAGTTAATCTATTATACAATGAATGATTCAAATCTTTTATTCCAATAGTAACACTAGTCATAGAATCGTTTATTGATTTTATATTCCACGTGTATTCCATTTCTACATTACCATTTTTCATTAGTTGTTTTATGAATTCGTAATTTCTTTTTTCAAGAAAGGTATAATTCTCATTCTTGCTCTTTTTCTGAGCAGTTGACCACACATTAATGCCTTGAAAAATAGTGCCAGTAGCAGTTTTTGCTGTAAAAGTGATGCAATAGTCGCTTTCTTTTACAAATAAATACCAAGTTAAAAAAAGAGAAAACCCAACACTCAAAATTAGTATAATTTTTTTTCTAGAAATCATTTATTTCTTCATTTTTAATTTCTTAATAATATAATTCCCAATGTTATTACCTTGTACAACACCGTTTTCAATCGCTGCCCTATAATGAATTCCACCATATAGTCTACTAATTGAAGCTTCTGAAGCAGCTTGTTTGAACGATTTAAAAGGTCTTTTTGGCAAACCAAAATAGACTTCGGAATCATCAACATAGCTAAAGTTATCCCCAAAAATTGTTGTTAAGATCGTGGCAGAACAGGAAGAAACTACGGAATGACCACTTGTATATTCTGGAAAAGGAGGCGTTTGCAATTGTGGTCTCCAGTTTTCATCTATGTTTTGATTAATGTAGGTTTCAGGTCGCACAACATTACTTCTGTACTTTTCATCCCAGCAGCTAATAAAACTTTCAAAAATCCCGATAGATGTTTTGGTAAAAGCAAAAACACAAGTTTCAAAATCAGCGTTTGTTTTTTTCAAAGCAATTTTTGTAATATTAATCCAATGCGCATCAGGAGTATTTTTCTTCTTAGCAAACATCATGTGTCCTTGTGTAACTGTGGCATACGGATTGCAATCCCAAAATGTGGCAATTGCAGATTCTTCAGGAATTAGTTTGCTTTTTGAATTCTCAACTTCAATTAATTTTTTGGAAATCATATTTCCTACATCATAAGTTTCTTTTGCTTCTTTGTAAAAAGCCGAATTTTTATCGATAGAAAAGGGATAAGGAGGAATAGGTTTAAACTGCGAAGCCGAATCCATAACCAATGTTCTTATTTCGCCCCAATGTGGTTCAACACCATCCATATAAGCAGGCGGAGTAGGTTGCCATCTTCCTGGCTGATTTGTATGTACTGAGAATTTGGGATAAGTTCTGGTTTGTTTATAATTGTCTTTTCCCATCCATTTTTTGATGCGTTCCGCCACTTTTAGACCATATTCTTTAGAAACTTCAAATTCTTTTGAATTTTCTGAATCCCATTTTTTATATAAGCTGTCTCGATATTTTTCTAATGCTTCCTCAGAAAAAATTAATTGTTTACTTAATTCAATATGAGCAATAAGTGCTGCTAAATTTTTATTAACGCCACTTTTCGGGTCTAATTTTGGAATAGAATCCAATCCATTTAATTGCCCTTGCAAACTCTCATATTTTGAGCTATTCTGAGCCATAATCTCATAAGCAGCAACATTTGGATAAAGATAAATTCTGCTAGCAACAGGAGGAGAAAAGATATCATGAACCATAATTCCTGTTACGGTATCAATGGCAGCGCAGTAATCATCTGTCGTTACTTTAATAGGAGTTTCTTTTTTACAAGAAATAAATAGAGAGCAGATTATAGCTAAAAGATAAATTTTAGATTTCATTTTTTTAATTTATTTTATTGGGAATGTTTTTAGTTCTTGTTCATAGGTAATTCATAAACTTCTGCTTTTTTATTGTTTATGGTAACTAATAAATATTTTTTATTATTGAAAGTTATAATATCAAGATGTCTCGCCGCTTTTTGACTTAAGTCAATTCCAACTTGATTTCCAAGATAAATGGTTTTCTCATCTTTAATTAATGCGCCAGAAAAACCATCGAATCTACTATGGTAAGGAGTTACTCCAAAATAATTTCCAGCAGCAAAAACTTCTTCCTTGCCTCCTTCAAATTTCGATTTTACGAAACAATTGATCGGACCCACTTGCATTTTATTAGAAAATGGTACAAAGGTAAATTTGCCTTTGTCATTTCTTAAATATCCTGATTTTAAATTATGTACTTCAAATAATTTTGCTTTTGCTAACATTTTCGGATCAAAAACTTCTTCTAATGGTTTTCCGGCAAACGATTTATAGGTGTTAAATTTCTTTTTGAGCATTCCGCTAAATTCTTCCGCCAATTCGTCTAATCCCATTGTGGTGTAGTATTGTCCGTTTTTTTCAACAGCAACTATTGTCTCAAAAGACCAATTGGCATCAAAATCATCATAATACATTTTCATCGGAAACTCATTTGAGGCTTTAAATTTCGAATTCATTCCCCAGTTTCCTATCAAATAATCCTCGTCGCCATCGTGATCAATATCAAAGGATTGAATCGATTGCCACAAACCATTTAGTTTTTCTGGCAAAACAGTTTCAGTTACATCTTGAAATTTACCATTTTTGCTGGCGTAAAATCTTGGTTTCATCCATTCGCCAACCAAGATCAAATCTGGTTTTCCATCTTTGTTAAAGTCAGTTACTGTAGCATCTGTAACCATTCCCGTTTTTGTAAAGAGTTTGTTTTCGACTATTGTGAATACGCCTTTATTATTGTTTAATAAATAGCAATCTGGATTGGATCCGAAAATATTATTTTTAGAATTATTTCCAATAAAAAGATCTAAATCACCATCATTGTCATAATCAAAGGCTTTTACTACAGCAGCATTTTGAGTTAATATCGGAAATGCAGCTTTATTCCATTTATTGTTTTTGTTAAGATACAATCGGGAATCTAAATTTGCAGGATTTTCTCCACCGCCTGAAGCAACAAACAAATCATTTATTTTATCATTATTATAATCACCAATTACTGCTGATGCATCTTCATAGATAGAATCATTTTCGATTACAGCAGATGGTTTTTTAGTAAAACCTGATGCGTTTTGAATATAAATAGCAGCTTTTTTACCTTTAGCACCTCCAAAGAATAGGTCTTCATTTCCATCTCCATTTAAATCCCCAATTGCTGTTGCTGGACCTCTATCTGAATGCTGATAAGGAATTAATTTTTGAGCTAAAAAGTCAGTGTAATCATTTTCTTGATGTATGAAATCAATGCCTAAATTATTTTCGACTTTCTTAAAAACAGGCAAAACTGCCGGATGTAATTTTCTATAATCAAATGCTTTACGATTAGCATTAGGTTTTATGGTTAGCGTTTGATTTGTTTTTACATTCTTTAAAGTTTGCGATGTTTTGTCAGGCCATATTACTACTAACGAATCAATACTACTTGTTTTTCCGTATCCAAAATGAATTATTGGTTCCGATGAAGATTGAAATCCTCGGGTAGTTTGCAACTCTTTGTATTGCATTTTCCTTTTGTTGTATGAAATTACTTTTGTCCCAATTCCAAAAGTGTTTTTTCCGCCAAATCGAAGTTTTATTTTTAAATAATTGGCTTTATCATTGGTTTTGTTAATGTAAATTGAAGCAACACTGTTTAGATTATTCGTTACAACATCTAAATCCCCATCATTATCTAAATCTCCATAAGCGCTTCCATTAGAAATTATAGAATCGTTTTCAATCCAATCTGCCGATTTATTATTAAAGATTAAATCTTTCGAGCCTTGAAATACATAATTAGTAACCTTGCCATTTGGCATTTTTCTTAAAGCTTCTTTATCTAATAATTTTGTAGAATTAATTTTAGTTTTTACTTGATCGTTCGATAAATATTTTACGTAATCTAAATCATTTGGTCGTTTTGGAATTCCATTACATACAAAAATATCTTGTTCGCCATCTTGATCATAATCTGAAAATAAAGCGCTCCAACTCCAGTCTGTTGCTGCAACTCCACTTAATAAAGCGGTTTCGGTAAAGTTATTTCCACCTTGATTAAGCTGCAACATATTTCTGGTGTACTGATAATGATACCCTAATTTTTCTGTTCTAACTTTAAGCATCTGAACATTGTCGTCACCCAAAGAAGATTTCAAGACTTTTTCACTTTCAGGAAGCATATCCAAAGTCAAAATATCTGGAAAACCGTCGTGATTCACATCAGCAACATCAAGTCCCATTGTAAAACGACTTGTATGGCCAAAGTGATTTTTTAAACTTTCGGTAAATGTTCCGTCTCCATTATTGATGTAATAATAATCATCTTCGTGGAAATCGTTACAAATATAAATGTCGGGGTTTCCATCAAGATTAAAGTCAGATATTGCTATTCCTAGCCCATAACCGTTGGCACCACCAAAAATGCCTGATTTTTCACTTACGTCAACAAATTTGTCATTATCATTTCTAAACAATTTGTCTCCACATTCATAATTTCTAATATTTCTTATCGATGCGTTGCCGTAAGATTCTTCGGAATGTATGGCGTGATTTAGTAAATACATATCTAAATCTCCGTCCCCATCATAATCAAAGAAAGCCACTGAAGTACTATAATTATCTAAATCTAAACCATATTCAGCAGCACTTTCAGTAAAAGTATTGTCTTTGTTGTTTATGAATAATTCATTGTGGCCTTCAAATCCATTAATTCCTACAACGGCGCAAACATAGATGTCTAAATAGCCATCTCCATTTACATCGGCCATAATGGAGCCGGTTTCCCAATCACTTTCGCCTTCAACACCTGCTTTTAAACTTATATCTTCAAATTTATTATCACCTTTATTGAGGTATAATTTATTTTTTCCTTGATTTGAGGTAAAATAAATATCAAGCAAACCATCATTATTTATATCGCCCAACGCTACACCACCGCCATTATAATAATAGAGATAATCTAAAATAGAGATTTTTTTTGACTCTAATAACTGGTTGGTGAAGGTAACATTGCTTTTGTCAGAGGCCAGTTTTTCAAACAATAAATCTTGTTTTTTCGAACAACTTGCAAAAAGCCATAAGACCAATAGAATTCTAAAAAAATTATTCATTTAGTTTAAATATTTTGGGAGCATTATCATTAACAACCGCTATAATAGAGATTGTGTTATTTTTATTTTTAATTTTTTGGATGTGTTTCACTTCACCTTTTATATAGAAACCTGATTTGCTATATGATGTCCAAGTATAGTTTCCGTTTTTATTTCCTAGTAAAACACTTCCGTAGTTTGAGTCCAATCTGCCAAATTGTGGTTTGAATTCATATTGGTTTCCACCAAGTAGTATATCCAAAATGCCATCCTTGTTGACATCTGCCGTGCAAATTGTATTTACAGTAGAAAATTGAACTTCTTTTGGTAATACTTGTATTCCAAATTCTCCGTTTCCTTTATTAATTGCAATTACACTTTCTTGTATGTTGACTGTTTTCTGAATAGAATTGTCAATTACTTCTTTTGGAAATAATTCTTGAAATGATTTTTTTGAATAATCGTCATAACTCAAATTCTTCTTTTTTATCATCGGAATTTGTTTGGCTAATTCTGATTTAAGATGAACCGGAATGTCTTTGCCGTCAATGGTTCTGGTTGTAATTTGTTCTATTGTACCATTGGCATCAAAATCATTTACGAACATTTTCATCGGATTTGAAGCTGCTGCTTTATAAGAAGTATTGGTTCCTTTGTTGCCAAGAATCAAATCTTTTTTGCCATCATTATTCAAATCCACACAACTCACAGCATTCCAAAATCCTGAAAAACTGGTGAGGTTAGACTTAAATTCGGCTAATCGTCGTCCAGTGTTTTTAAAGATTACCGGAGCCATCCAATCACCAACAACAATTAAATCTTTTTTGCCATCGTTATCAATATCTTCCCAAACGGCATCAGTTATCATTCCGACTTCATCTAGTTTAAATGCTTTTCTACCAGTACTATTTGTGAAATTCCCTTTACCATCATTTTCTAATAACAATTGTTTTGGAACTATTCCATAAATTCCGGGAACACTTCTGCTGCCAATGAAAACATCAATATCACTATCATTATCAAAGTCATTCGTGGCAATTACCGATACATTATTGTTGGTTGTTGGAATAATAGATTTGCTCTTAGTAAATATTCCTTTTCCATTATTTAAATACAAACGATTTTTGTAATTTGCTTGATCTGCTTTTTCGTTTCCGCCTGAACCAACTAGTAAATCTTGGTCTCCATCGCCATCTGCATCAAAAAAGCTAGCAGCAGTATCTTCATAGTTAGCATCGCTTTCCAAATCCTTTTGAGTAGAAGCTATATAAGAATCATTTCCATTATTCAAATAAATTTTCCCGGCTTGCTCTTTGGCTCCGCCAATAAAAACATCGTCATTTCCATCACCGTTAATATCAGCAACCGCTACTGTTGGACCTTCTTGAGAAAGAATTTTTGAGATTAAACCTTCATAATCAAAATCGATATAATCGTTTTCTTTATGTGCAAAAAAGTTGTTTTTCTTTTCTGTAAATATTGGTTTTATGGTGTTGCTTTTTGGAGTGTAATTTAATTTTGCGTCAGTAATATTTAAATTATAATTGGTGTTGTTTACTACTTTCTTTATAGTTTGAAATTTTCCATTAGGCCAAATTACTTTCAAAGAATCTATTTTTTTAGTCCCAATTCCAAAAGTCATAACATAATCTATCGAAGATTGGAAGCCTCTTGATGGTATTAATTCTTGATGGATTATTTCCTTGCCAGAGTATAATTCGACAACACTTCCGATGGCAAATTTATTTTGATTATCACCTTTTAGTTTGACTTTTATGAAATGATTTTCTTTCTTTTTTTCCGAGTTGTTTTTATAAACAAAAGCCTCCATATTAACATTATTTACAACTAAATCAAGATCGCCATCGTTGTCTAAATCTCCATAAGCTGCACCATTTGAAAAACTAGGAGTTCCTAATCCCCAATTTTCGGCTTCGTTTGTAAACGTTAAATTTCCATTGTTTTTGTAGGCATAATTTGGGATAGGAGTGCTTGGCATCTTTGCAATGATGGTTTCCATATCTTCTTTCTTACCAGTAATCACCATTTTTTGTAAAAAATCATTTGCGAAAAAGTCCATAAAATCCTGATTAGTCAAATCGTGATAAATACCGTTACATACGTAAATGTCTTTATATCCATCATTATCCATATCAAATAATAATGCGCCCCAGCTCCAGTCAGTTTTTGCTACTCCGGCGAAATTTGCTATTTCTAAGAATTTGTTATTCTCATCGTTTAGTTGCAAAGTATTTTGCATATATTGATTAAAGAAATCTAGATTTAATTTTCTGGTAAATAAATCATAGTTGTCAAAATTTGTAGTCTTTTTTAATCGTTCATCATTTTCAGGTAACATGTCCGTTGTGAAAATATCGGATTTTCCATCATTATTTACATCAGCCATATCTGCTCCCATTGAGGATTGACTAATATGGGAAGCCCAGCCTTCAATTTGTTCTGTAAACGTTCCGTTTTTATTGTTGATATACAAATAATCTTTTTCATAAAAATCATTTGAAATATAAATATCAGGATAGGAATCTCCGTTCAAATCTCCAACGGTTACTCCTAAACCAAAACCAATTAAGCTTCCGTAAATTCCGGCTTCTTTGCTAACGTCTACAAATTTCCCATTGTCATTTCGCATTAGTTTGTCACCGCCACCTTTTAAAATATTGGCTACGCCCCAGTCCTTATCTCTTAATTCCCTTTTGTTAGAATAATTTAAACTGCTTACAGGAATGAAACTGTTATTGAGAATATAACAATCTAAATCACCGTCTTTATCATAATCAAAAAATGCTGCATGAGTTGTAATTCCAGTATCTGCAAGATTATATTCTTCGGCTTTTTCTGTAAATGTTAAATTACCATTATTGATAAATAATTGACTTTTTCGTATAGAATTAATATTGTTTCCTGCATTCGAAACATAAATATCTAGTAAACCATCTCCATTTATATCGATCATGTTTACTCCTGTGGACCAAGATTTTGGGAGGCTGATTCTTGCTTTTTTTGAGATATCCTGAAATTTTAAATTTCCTTTATTCAAAAACAATTTATTTTCGCCAAGATTGGAAGTAAAAAAAACATCAGCTAAACCATCATTATTAATGTCGCCAATTGCTACTCCGCCACCATTGTAGAAATTTCTGTACTTAAAAATATTCATTTCTGCACCATTTTTTACTTCATTTACAAACTTAATTCCGGTTGCGGAAGAATCTAATTTAGTGAATAAAGTATCTTTATTTTCTAAATTATTTTTAGAACAATTTGAGAAAAGAATAATGAAAAACGAAAATAGTAATAGGCGATTAAACATATAAAATGTTATTTAATTAAATAATTTGAATGTACTAATTTATACAATAAATGTTAAATAAGAAAGCAAACAAATAGATAAAAAGGGAAAAATTATGATAAATAAATTTTAAAAATTGAATTTTGAAAAGGATAAAATTTTATGCTTTCAATTTTTATTGGTAAAAACGAAATGGATTTTAAATAAATGGGATTTTTTTTAAATAAATAAAGAGGGCATTAGAAGACCCTCTTTATAACTAACTAAAACCAAAAAAATTAACTAATTCTTAGTAACCAGGATTTTGTTTAATATTAGGATTCAACAAAGCTGTCGTTGGTATTGGGAACAATACTCTATATGCATCAGTATTTTTCATAGTTGCTCTAGATGTAGTATAAGTTCCAAAACGTATCATATCATTTCTTCTCCAACCTTCTTCCCATAATTCTGTAGCTCTAGCTTTATCAATACCAGCTAAAGTTGACAAATTAATAGTGGTGGTAATTCCTTGACGTGATTGTAATTGTGCAGCAATCGAAGCAACTGTAGTTGCGCTTGATCCACCTCTTACGATAGCTTCTGCTTTCATTAATAAAGCATCTGCGTAACGGAATAATACATAATCATTCTCAGGTTTTTCCATATTAGATGCATCTGGAACGTATTTTTGTGGACGAATTCCCCATCTTTCTAACCAGTTCTGTCCTGTGATTTTACCATCAGCTGGTAAACCCGCAGCATCACTTTGAAAATCCAAAGGCAATGAACCATTTTGCGCTCTTGTTTTTAAAGCTGTAACTCCTCCTGGAGCATATTGTTGCCCTATACGAAATCCTAAAGGGCTTCCTACATGTGCAATAACAGCCTGATCATTATTTTTAATACGTCTATCAGTCGCGTCAAATTTATCGTAGTATTCCTGTAATACTGAGAAACCGTTCCAGCCACTAGGTACTTGATTGTAATGGGCACTCATATACCATCTTGATCTAATTCCGTTTATTCCTAATCCCGCTACGGCATCAACACCAAGTACGTTTCTAGAAGTTAAAATTAACTCTGGACAGGTATTGTTTGTAGGTTTAAAGTTATCCCAGTAATCAGGAGCTAAAGTTGTAGTGCTAGAAATAGCATCTACATATTGAATTACTTTATTCATATTAGCTGCATTATTTGCATTGAATCCTGTGTGAGTAGGCGAGTCAAAAACTGCTTTATTCAAATAAATTTTAGCTAACAAAAAGTTTGCAGCATCTTTATTTGCAATTGATGGATCACCACTGTTTTTAGCAGGTAAATTAGGCAACGCTTCTGTTAGCATTGCAATAATTTTGGCTGTAGCTTCTGGTGAAGTCCATACTTTAGGGAAATCATCCGGAGAACTACCTGCTTCTCTGTAAGGAACTTGGCCATATATGTCGATAGCATTATAATAATAGAATGCTTTCAAAAACAAAGCTTGTGCTGCCTTGTCAGCAGGAATTCCTTCAATAGCTAAAGCTAAATCACAGCTATAAACAGCTGACAACATCATTTTCCACGAAGCGTTAACTTCTCTACTGTCTGCAGTCCAAGTATGAAAGTGATCTTGTAACCAAGCACCACCATCACCCCAGTCTCCAGCACGAGTTGGAACAATCACAAAATCCGTAGAAACCTCTGACACAGCAAATATTCCGGCCTGATCTTGAAAATTTTTCAATCCATTGTATGCTGAGTTTAACACCGCATCTGGATCTGCTTTTGAAGTTTCAGTTGCGTCAAGGATTTGCTCATCTAAATTAGTACAACTAACTCCAAGAGCTAATGCTCCGGCAAAAATGCTATACTTTATAAAATTATTTTTTTTCATTTTTATTCTAATTAAAATGTTACGTTAAGACCAAGTGAAAAAGTTCTAGCTCGAGGATAAGATAAATAATCTATACCAGCTGAAGGGATACCGTTTAATGTTTTGTTGGTATCAACTTCTGGATCAAAACCTGAATATTTAGTGATTACAAATAAGTTAGAACCATTTACATAAAATCGAGCTGATTTCACATTAATTTTATCTAATAAATCTGCTTTAAATGTGTAGCCTAGCGTTAAATTACCCATTCTAACAAAGTCGCCTTTTTCAAGATATTTAGTAGATGGTGTGTTAGCATCAGATGTTGATTGCACTGAATTTGCCACTTCTGGAGTTACGTTTTTGCCTCCCAATTGATTTTTGTAGAAAAGAGCAACATTAGTATTATTAAATAAATAATTTCCAAATTGTCCGTAAAACGATGTTGAGAAATCTAAATTCTTGTAGGTTAAACTTGTAGATAAACCTGCAGTCATTTTAGGTAATGGTTGTTTGTCTAACATTTGTGGAGTTCCATCTCCTGCATATTGAGAAAGTCCATTAGCATCATATCCTGTAAAAGTTGGCAGAAAATAGGTGTATAAAGGATATCCATCTTGAATTCTTTGTACGTAAGAATCGGTCAAACCAGCACCTGCAATAGAACCAACATTATATACATTTGAAGCCCCAAGATTTTTAATTTCATTTGACAAAAATGCTACGTTACCAGAAATATCCCAAGTTAAATCATTTGTTTGAATTGCTTTGTAAGATAATGAAACTTCAACTCCTGTGTTAATAAGGTTAGCTGGTAAGTTAGTATACTTTATACCTGCTGGCGATGGCTGTCCTGAAGTTGAAGGAATACCAATAATTAAGTCAGTAGTGTTTTTGTTGTAATAATCAATAGATCCTGTTAATCTGTTTTTCAACAAAGTAAAGTCTGTACCTAATCCATAAGAAGTTGTAGTTTCCCAGGTTAATTGAGAATTTGCATTGTTAACAATATTGAATTGATCTGGACCATTATATTCAATGATACCTACAGAAGAGTTTCTAGGGAATTCAGTATTACCTGTTTTACCAATATTACCTCTTAATTTCACATCATTAATTAATCCGTCTTTACCATCAACTAGTTTATAAGCTACACCTAGTGAAGGGAAATTTCCGTATTTTAATCCATCAGCAGCTTTAGAAGATCCATCACGTCTAACTGTTAAATCTACATTCACTTTGTTATAAAAAGCTAATGATGCTCTAGCAAAAATAGATTGCATTTCAACTAATCCTTTGTAAGAACCTGTTCTTGTTTCCGTTGGGATTCCACCTTCCATATTGTCTAATAAATTAGTTTGTGTAGCAGCAAAACCTTTTGCAGAAACAAAGTTACCGTTAGAGTTATAGTTATAGTAAGAATATCCAGCAACTGCATTTAAGTTGATATTGCTTGTAATATCTTTTGTGTAGGTAAAATTGTGCTCAATAGTTTTGTTAACCCTTTGATCATTTGTAATAACACCCTGACCTCTATAAGTTTTTAAATCTGCAGGATTAGTTGCTGTTGCAAAATCTTGGATATTTAAATCTGGAAGAGCTTGTTGTTTTACTGTTGAATTAGAAGTCTCCATACCGAAAACCATAGTATATTTCAAATCATTAGTTATTTTAACGGTAGTTGTTAAACTTCCTAAGAATTTAGACAAATCTCCATTGTTAGAGTATGAATTTAAAATATGAACAGGGTTAATATAATCACCACTTACTCTTGTGAAACCTGCGGGTTGTGTAGCATCATATACTGAACGTGTTGGATTCCAATACAATGATGAACTTAACAAATCACCAATATAGCCTGTATTATCAGTCGTTAATCCTCTCTGATCTTTGATATTAGAATAAGACACACGAGTTTCTACTTTTAATCTTCCTTTCAAGAAATCATTTGAGTTGTATAAACTTACTGTATATTTATCTAATCCAGTAGTTTTTATAATTCCATCAGTATTTGCCATACCTAATGACACTCTTGTGTTAGAATTTTCTGTACCACTAGAAAAAGTTAAATTATGATTTACAGTACTTCCTGTTTGCAATACTTGTTTTTTCCAATCGAATGATGAACCAAAATGATTTGCATCTTGACCTGGAGTGGCCGCAATGAAAGCATCAGTAGATAACACATCGAATTTTGAAGCATAAGAAGAAGTAGTATAAGAAGTGTCATAAGTTAATTCTGGTACTTTAGACTTTCCTTTTTTAGTTGTAATAATAATAACCCCATTAGCACCTCTAGCTCCATAAATAGCAGTAGAAGAAGCATCTTTCAAAACAGTCATGCTTTCGATGTCATTTTGATTAATGAAACTCAAAGGGTCTTTAGCAGATGAGGTACCGTTACCTAAACTTGTTCCTCCAGAAGTTATTTCACCTCCAGCTAAAGGAACACCGTCTACAACAATAAGAGGTCCATTTCCTCCACGTAAACTACTGTTACCACGAACTCTAATTGCATTTGCAGCACCTGGCTCACCACTTGAAGAAGTAATTTGAACCCCTGCCACCTTTCCTTGTAAAAGAGATGCTGGATTTGTAGCGGCAATGTTGTCAAATTTCTTATAACCTAACTGATCAACTGCACCTGTTGCATCTTTCTTTTTAACAGAACCGTAGCCAATAACAACTACTTCTTTTAATTCAGCATTGTCAGCTGTCAAAATAACTTTAATGCTACTTTTTCCTGCTACATTGATTTCTTGCGTTCTTAGTCCGACAAAACTAAAAATTAAAACCGCATTGGATCCTACATTTTTGATGTTGAATTTACCATCCAGATCGGTTTGCGCTCCATTTGTTGTTCCTTTAACTAATACAGAGACCCCTGGAAGTGGGCCACTTGAATCTGATACAGTACCTGACACATCTTGCGAATAGGTCAAACTAGTACATAGTATCGTTAGAAACACCATAAAGCCTTTAAATAGACATTTTTTCATACGTAATAAATAAGTTTGGTTAGTATTATATTTAAGTAGTTTAAATAAGGTTCCAAACGTAAATATTAAAATTAAATAATGTTAATAAAATCATAACTAAAACGTTTTCGAACATCCGAAAACGTTTTCGATTTGATATTAATTCCATAAAAAATTAATATTAAAATTATAGTATCTATAAAAAAAGATAAATAAAAAAATTATTTTCTTAATTTTTCTATTTTTTTAAAACTAAAAAGGTAGTATTTTAAGGAACAGTACTTAAACAATCAATAACATAATTTTTTCTCCTTTTAGGATTATTCAGGAATATTTAAAAATGGAGAGTTTTGATTATTCGGCTTGCTCATATTTGAGTTTTTGTACTATGAAATGAGCCCAATATAACTGCAACGCAAGCACCAAACAAGAGCCATGCCATCTTAGTTTACTATTAGTCGAAGTAATCCCACCTGACTGTCGACAGACTGGAAATCTATTAAATTAGGTAGTTATAAAATAAAAAAACCGCAAACACCATTTTCAGACTATTTTACTAGTTAAAAAATGGTGTTTGCGGCAATTTGAAATAATTTTTGTTAGATATAAATTATATTACTTATTGCACTTCGTTTATCTCTAAAACTACACTTGTCCTTTTCAAGGATACATTAGGATTGATTCCGGCTTTCATCAAGAAATCGCCGGAGTAAATCATGTCAGAAGCAATTGACGAAATAGCACCCGGGTACAAATTAATTTCTTTGATGGTGTATTTTTTCTTTGGATTTAATCCGTTTAAAACAACTGGTCGTTCAGTTGCAGTAATATTAAATCTATTATTCACTAAGTAGTTAAAAACAACTGCTTTCGTTTTGGCTGGATTTACGTACATCAATGCGGCAATATTATTTTCATGAGGATTCACTAGACGAAACATATCGCCATGCCAGACTATATCTTTATAGGAATTGTAATTAGAAATAGCTTGTTTGCAAAATATTTTATCATTAGTGTTTAATTTGCTTGCTACAATATCAAAACCCAATTTTCCCATACTTGCTACATCAACTCTAAATTTTAGCGGTTGTTTTCCCCAATCTGTTACGTGGTTACAGGTTGCAATTGCTGGGAAAAAATAAGAATAGTCCCATTGAACAAATATTCTTTCCAAAGGTTCTGTATCATCTGTTGGCCAAAATTCTGTAAAATATTTTAGTAATTCATATTCTCCTCGACCACCGCCACCAGAGCATAACATCATAGGTACTTTTGGATATTTTGCGCGAATTCGTTGCAAAACTTTATATAAACCTCGGGTGTAATCTACATACAAATTAGATTGCGGTAATCCTTTTTTATTAAGATATGTAGAATAGGCGTTATAAATAGTTGCATTACAATCCCATTTTATAAAGGCCAATTCTGGGTTTTTCACAAATAAATTATCTACAATACCAAAAACAAAATCTTGAACTTCAGGATTCGATAAATCTAAAACTAGCTGATTTCTATAATAAATCTCTGGTCTTTCTGGTTGACGAATAACCCAGTCTAAATGTTTTTCGTACAATTCACTTTTAGGATTTACCATTTCAGGTTCTATCCAAATACCAAATTTTACACCTTCCTTTTTGGCTTCTTTTACTAAATATCCTATTCCGCTTGGTAATTTCTTTTTATTTTCTTGCCAGTCGCCTAGACCTGCCTCGTCATTGTTTCTTGGGTATTTATTCCCAAACCATCCATCGTCCAACAAAAACATATCAACACCCAAATCTTTGGCATCTTTAAACAAATCTTTAAGTTTGGTTTCATCGAAATCAAAATAAGTAGCTTCCCAATTGTTCAATAAGGTTAGTCGTTCTCCTTGGCCGTCAAGTAAACTGTGTTTTCTTGCCCAATCGTGAAGGTTTCGACTGGCTTCCCCCGTTCCATGATTTGAAAGTGCATAAATTAAAGAAGGAGTTTTAAAAATTTCGTTTGGAGCCAATGAATATTCAGAAGCAAATGGATTGATTCCGGCAATAAGTCTAAGATTTTTATTAGAATCTATTTCGAATTCAAGTTTAAAATTGCTACTCCAAGCTAATTGGCCTAACATAACAGAGCCTTCATTTTCTGAAGCAGGTTTGCCAAAAGAAACCATAAAATTAGGAGATTGTGTAAGCATCGCTCTGGTTCCTAATTTTGTATCTAATGATCTTATGCCTTGTACAAGTTTAGTTTCAACAGGTTGCATTTCTTTTAGATATTCTCCTTGAAAGCTGGTGAGATAAAAATCTTTTCCTCCAAAAAATAAGTTAGCCGAAGCGTATTTTTGTAGCAATACCGCTTTCTTCTCATTGTGTTTTATCTCGGTCCATTGTTCAATTACATTTTCTTTTATCCAAACTTTATAAAATAATGTTACCTCAAAAGGATAAACAGGATCTTTGAGAACGATACTGGTAATAGAACTATTGTCGTCGATTTTTTCAATTTTATGACTTACATATTTTAGTTCTAATGAAGTATTTCCATCAGCGTGTTTGACCTGAATAGCTGGTTCAGAAAGATTCCAAGTGCCAGCTGGTGTATATGCAGAATTATAAATTCCTTGATTAGAATAATCATAATTTAATCCTGCCGAAACTGCGGCGAATTCATTTGCGTTTTCAAGTGGTTTACCAAAATATACATTCATCAACCGATTTTTGCTATCGGTTTGTAATAACAACATACTATTTTCTGTATTAACAGGAATGGTTATTGTTTGCGCTGATAAATGGATTGTAGCTATAATAAAACTAACAAGCATTATGCTTTTTTTGTTAAAATAACGTGTGATTTTTTGTTTCATAATTTTGTTTAATTTTTCTTCTTTAAGACTTATAACTATTTTATTTTACGGTAATCGTTTTATCATCAACTCCTAGTCCTGTAATTTTTAAAGACTTCCATTTTTTTGGCAATAGCCCTTTATTGTATTTTAGCCCATTATCCGTTTGTTCCACTCCTCCAAAACCATAAATTACTGCTTGAAGCATTGCGCCGGCACCTGTAGCAAAATAAGGATTATTGCTATTAGCTGATTCTGAAAAAACCCCGAATGGAGGACGGCTGTTTGGTAAATACGATTTTACGAAATAGTCATACGCTTTTTCTTTATCGCCCAATCTTGAGTACAAAACCGACAAAACTCCTGAAGCCATAGCAGGGCCATCTTTTTTATCAATTTTTTCAGCGTAATATTCTAAATCTCTTTCAATTTGAGCTTTATCAGTGATAATATGTAGAGGATAAGCCAATAAATTCACATCTGCTTGCTTAATAATTTGCCCTTTATAACCTTTATAATTCTGTGTAATTCCATTTTCTCTATGAATTACTAATTTCTCAGAAACATCCTTCCATTTAGGATCGATTGGTTCGTTTAAAATAGTTGCTGCTTTAATGGTATTTTTCAATGCTTCAATCGCAGATGCATTAGTAAACGCATTATCATCGACATGTTGTGCATATTCATCAGCACCAACTACATTCAAAATGGAATAACTTCCGTCAGTATTTTTGACTACCCGACTTACCCAAAAATCGGCAGTTTCTTTTAAAACTTTAAATTCACTTCGCAACCAAGATTTGTCTTGAGTTAAGGCATAATAATTCCAAAAAGCAATCGCTACGTCAGCCGTAATATGCTGTTCAAAAATTCCTGTTAAGGCCCAAGTTGGTGTTGCTTCCTCTCCAGTGTCATCAGATTCCCAAGGATACATAGCACCTTTATACCCATAAATTGTTGCTTTTTGCTTGGCTTTCTGCAAACGATCAGAACGATAATCCAGACAAGATTTTGCCATATCGGGTTGCAATGCTAAAAGCGTTGGATACATCCAAAGTTCAGAATCCCAAAAAATATGACCATTATATCCTTGAGATGACAATCCCATTGGAGCGATACTTTGTCTGGTTTCGGGACGGATATAAGAATATAAATTATACAGTGCAAAACGAACACGTTGTTGGGCGTCAAGATCGCCTTCGATTTGAATATCACCGGTATTCCACAATTCGGCCCAAGCTTGTTTATGGCGATTTACTAAATTGTCAATCCCTTGTTGTAAAGCATAAATTGGCTGTCTTTCGGATTCGTTTAAAGGATCAGTAATATCTTTAGAAGTGCAAATTCCACCAGCTATTGCAAAACGATATTTTTGACCTTTCAACAATTTTTTGGTAAAACCAACTTCTTTTCCGTTTTGTGTTAAAGTTTCATTTTGACCATCAAATAGGAAAGTTGTCGAAGCCGAAACAGTATATTTTCCGTTTAATGTTTTGGCTGTTGTTCCAAAAATTGGCATTAAATATTGATTGTCTTTTAAAACCCGAAACTGACTTTTTGTGTCTTTTAATTCATCGGGAACAATCATATAATTATTGGCAAGAATTTCGATATTTTTCAAAGGTGTAATTTCTATAATTGCCATCGCAGAATAAGGAACTGCTCGATTGGCAAGAATAGAATAATTGATGGTTGCCAAATCTTTGAACGAAAATGACGTAGTGCTGATTCCTTCCTTCATCGAAATTACTTGGCTCCAATTAGAAATAGTAGTAGATTCAATTTGTTGGCCATCAATGCTTAAATGTAGATTTAAAAATTCTATTCCACGAACGATTCTACTAATCCCATTTTCAGGACTGCCTTCGTAAACGCCGTTTAAAATTATTTCTTTCGTCTTAAGTGGAGTGTCATCGGTGACGATTCCTATTTGACCATTTGCCATGGCTACACCAAAATAATTTTCACGAGAATTAGCCACTAAATGCCATTCGTCAGATTTTGTTTGCCCAATAAAGGAAGTGCTCGTCAAGAACAATAATAGCAATAATTTGAAATTTGAGTTCATAATATTTTAATTGATAACCCAAACCTATTCAAAATATTTATCAATATTCTTATTTATCGAATAAGTTTCAATAACGAAGAAACGAAATCGTTTTCGATGCCTCAAAAGCTATTTGGCTATTAAAATTCAGAATAGTATAAAAATGAATTCTATTTTTAAGGATTAATTTAAATTAAAATGAAAAAGACAATAGTTATAATTGCACTTCTTATTTCGTTTAAAATGTCTTCTCAAGAAAACATCCTGCTTCCGAATGCTAAATTTAAAACAGGGGACTATCCTGAATGGAAAAATAATGATTTTGATGACAGCAATTGGGAAACTATAAAAACTACTATTGTTTTTGAAAATCAAGGTTTTGAAAAATACGATGGCTATTGTTGGTATAGAATTAAATTTTTTCTACCCATTACCTTAAAAAACAATTCTGCGTGGAAGGAAGGTTTGTCGTTTGTTTTAAATAGAATTGACGATGCCGATGAGACTTATTTAAATGGAAATTTAATAGGAAAAACAGGTGCGATGCCAACCGATGAAGGAGGTGCTTCAACAGCTTGGGCAACCTACAGAACGTATAATGTTTTGGAAAGCAGTAATTCTATTAAATGGAATCAAGAGAATGTATTAGCTATTCGAGTTTCTGATTTTGGAGGAAATGGCGGAATGTTTAGCAAAATGCCTTTTGTCCGAATGATTGCTCTTGATGATATTGTTGCAATGGATTTTGAAAATAATGAAAAGCAAAACATCAAAAGCAATTATAATGCAATCATAAAAAACGTTTCTGAAAAAGTTTTGAACGGACTTTGGACCTTAAATTTTATTGATAGTGAAACCACTAAAACAGTCAAATCAACAAGCAAAAATATTTCAATAAAACCTTCAGAAAAATTTATTGAACCTATAATAATAGATGGCGAAAAAGATAGAAGATTGACTATAAATAGTGTTTTTGTAGAAGCCAAAACGGGAACAAAAATCAATTCTAGTTTTATTTTGCCTTATATTTTGACTCCGAAACCATCGGACGCACCAAGAATCAATAGTGCAAAAGTATTTGGAGTAAAACCCAATTCCCCTATTCTATTTAAAGTAGCTGCAACTGGTAAAAATACGTTACTTTATCAAGCCAAAAATATTCCTATCGGCGTAAAATTAGATTCGAAAACAGGAATAATTTCAGGAAAAGTTGCTGTAAAAGGGGATTATAAAATGCAATTTATCGTTTCAAATAAATTTGGAAAAGCAACTCAAGATTTTACTTTAAAAATAGGAAATCAAATCGCATTAACACCTCCAATGGGCTGGAACAGTTGGAATTGCTGGGGGATTTCAGTAAACGACCAAAAAGTTAGAAGCTCTGCACAAGCATTTATTGACAAAGGATTAATCAACCACGGTTGGAATTACGTTAATATTGATGACGGTTGGGAAATTGCTGATCGAGATGCAAATGGGTACATTACCGGTAACGAAAAATTTCCTGACATGAAAAAATTAGGCGATTTTTTACACCAAAACGGAATGAAATTCGGTATTTATTCATCACCTGGAACTAAAACTTGTGGCACTTATTTAGGATCATACAATTATGAAGAAAATGATGCTACAACTTACGCCAATTGGGGAATTGACTATTTAAAATACGATTGGTGCAGCTATGATGCTATTTTTGACAAAGAGCAAGACACATCACTTGCCGCTTATCAGAAGCCATACAAAACAATGCAAATTGCATTACAAAAACAAAATCGAGATATTGTGTACAGTTTGTGTCAATATGGTCGAAAAGAAGTTTGGAAATGGGGAAATGAAGTGTCTGGTAACAGCTGGCGAACCACTGACGACATCAATGATACTTGGGAAAGTGTCTTGAATACTGGGTTTAAACAAACTAATAACGCTGAATATGCAAAACCAAGCAATTGGAACGATCCAGATATGCTGGTAGTGGGTCAAGTGGGTTGGTCAGGGTCCTTGCGTCCTTCGAGGTTAACACCAGACGAGCAATATTCACATGTTAGTTTATGGTGCTTGTTATCTTCGCCATTATTATTGGGTTGTGATGTAAGTAAACTTGATGATTTTACGCTTAATTTATTAACAAATGATGAAGTATTGGCTATTGATCAAGACGTATTGGGTAAACAAGCTGTGCAAAAACTGAAAACCAACGATTCTGAGATTTGGATTAAGGAACTTGAAGACGGAAGTAAAGCCATCGGAATTTTTAATATGAGTGAAATACAAGCGAAGATCAAATTAAATTTTTCAGAATTAGGTTTGAATAGCGATTTAGCTATTAGAGATTTATGGAGACAAAAAGATTTAGGTATTTTTAAAAATAATTTTGAAACCAATGTACCGCCCCACGGAGTTATTTTGATAAAAGTTTTTAAGAAATAATATTCCAATATAAATGAAATTCTCATTCAATTTTTTTTTAATATTATTGTTCATCGGAGTTGTGGCAGCACTTTTTTCTTGTAAAAAAGAAGTAGGCAATGTTGTAATTGAAATTCCTGTTTCT
The DNA here is from genome assembly GCA_945860385.1 of Flavobacterium psychrophilum. Classification (GTDB taxonomy): domain Bacteria; phylum Bacteroidota; class Bacteroidia; order Flavobacteriales; family Flavobacteriaceae; genus Flavobacterium; species Flavobacterium psychrophilum_K. The sequence goes on along the minus strand of CAMAQD010000002.1, from coordinate 104,436 downwards.
GAAGAATTTAAAATAGATTCTTTAAAAACATATTCAGAGCCTTTTCGACCACAATTTCATTTTTCACCAGAAAAAAAATGGATGAACGATCCCAATGGATTGCTATATTATAAAGGTATTTATCATTTATTTTATCAATATTATCCAGATGATATTGTTTGGGGACCAATGCATTGGGGGCACGCAACTAGTACTGATTTAATACATTGGAAACATCATAAAATCGCATTATTTCCCGATAAATTAGGATATATATTCTCCGGAAGTGCGGTTATCGATGTCAATAATACTTCAGGATTGGGAACTGTAAAAAATCCAGCAATGGTAGCGATTTTTACCTATCATAATATGGATAGTGAAAAAGCGGGAGAAATCAAAACACAATCACAAGCTTTAGCGTACAGTATTGACGAAGGAGAAACTTGGTCGAAATATAAAGGAAATCCAATTATTGCAAATCCCAATTTGAAAGATTTTAGAGATCCAAATGTCTTTTGGAACAAGGAAAAAAACACTTGGAATTTAATATTGGTAGTAGGCGATTACGCTCAATTTTATACTTCAAAAAACTTGATTAATTGGAAATTGGAAAGCGAATTTGGGAAAGGAATTGGCGCTCACGGTGGCGTTTGGGAATGCCCCAATCTTTTTAAAATTAAGGTCGAAAACTCGAACGAAGAAAAATGGGTTTTACTAATAAGTGTGAATCCTGGTGCGCCAAACGGAGGTTCCGGAACGCAATATTTTGTGGGAGACTTTGACGGAAAAAATTTCAAAACAACCCAAAAAGACCCTAAATGGTTTGATAATGGTGCCGATAATTATGCTGGCGTAACCTATAATGATGCTCCGGATAATAAGCGAATATTTATTGGCTGGATGAGCAATTGGTTGTATGCGAGAAAGACACCAACAAAAAATTGGAGAAGCGCGATGACGCTTCCGAGGGAAATTTATCTTTCTAAAATAAACAATAATTATGTCTTGAAAAATGCTCCAGTTGCACAATTAAAATCACAATTGGAACAAGAATTTTCTAAAGATTTAATTGTTTTAAAACCGAAACAAAAGACGACTTTGAATTATGATAACCTGAATCAATCCCAAATACAATTTAGCGCAAATGCAAAAAATTTAAAATTGATTTTTTCAAATAATGTCAAAGATTCTTTAGTGGTAAATTATGATGTCAAACAAAAGACTTTTTCTATTGATCGAAGACATTCTGGAATCGTGAATTTTGAACCTAGTTTTGGAAAATCTGTACATAAAACTTCAACACCAAATATCATTACGGAAACCATAGATTACCAGATTATTTTAGATTGGTCGTCGATAGAAATTTTCTTGAATGGTGGTGTTAATAGTTTTACGGAACAAATTTTCCCTAAAAAACCATATACAAAACTAACGATTCAATCAGATGAAAATCAAGAAATAAAAAATATTTCAATATGTAAAATCAAAGGGATTTGGTAACTCTTTAAACTTAAAAGATGAATAACAAAAAAATACTTTATTGGTCAATTACTGTTGCTTTTGCAGGCTTTTTATTTGGCTTTGACACCGTTGTGATTTCTGGAGCAGATAAACAATTGCAACAATTATGGGGTTCCTCGGATTTGTTTCATGGATTGGTAGTAATGTCGTCTGCATTATGGGGAACGGTTGTTGGCGCTATTTTTGGATCTTTTCCGACTAATATTTTAGGCAGAAAAAAGACATTGATAATCATCGGATTATTGTTTTTTGTGTCTTCAATTGGAACTGCATTTGCAAATGATCCAATCTTCTTTTCAATTTTTAGATTTATTGGAGGAATAGGAATTGGAGCTTCAACCATAGCTGCGCCAACGTATGTTTCTGAAATTGCTCCAGCTAAAGACCGAGGAAAATTGGTTGCTTTATATCAATTTAATATTGTTTTTGGGATTCTAATTGCCTTTACATCTAACTATTATTTGCAAGATATTGGAGAAAATGCTTGGCGGTGGATGCTAGGAATTCAAGCTTTCCCTTCATTTGTTTATACGCTTCTTGTATTTGGAATTCCAGAAAGTCCGCGTTGGATTTTGGAGTATAAAAAAGACCGAGAAAAAGCAGTTGCAATTTTAAAACAAATTCGCACAGAAGCCGAAATTGAGTCTGAAATTCGCGCTATAGTCAATGAAATGTCACAGGAAGTGAAAGACGAATCCATTTTTATGAAAAAGTATAGAAAACCATTATTATTGGCTTTTTTCATTGCTTTTTTCAATCAGTTTTCAGGAATTAATGCCTTTTTATATTATGCTCCCCGAATTTTTGAATTGGCAGGATTAGAGAAATCAGCATCGTTTTTGAGTAGTATTGGTATTGGAATTATCAATTTGATTTTTACAATGATTGGGATTTTATTAATCGACAAATTTGGACGAAAAACCCTTATGTATATTGGTTCTGTAGGTTATATTATTTCTTTGGGATTAGTGACCACAGCCTTTTATTTTGAGTGGAAAGGTCTAGCGATTCCGTTATTTTTCTTCTTGTTTATTGCTTCACACGCAATAGGTCAGGGAGCTGTAATTTGGGTATTTATTTCTGAATTATTCCCGAATAAACTTCGAGCGGCTGGAAGTTCTTTCGGAACTTCTGTTCATTGGGTTTTGGCAGCTTTAATTCCATCATTTATTCCGTTTTTATTTAAACAAATTGGGACAACTACTGTTTTTAGTATTTTCTGTATTATGATGGTTTTTCAATTGCTTTGGGTTTATTTCAAAATGCCCGAAACTAAAGGAAGAACATTAGAAGAATTGTCCGAAAGTCTATCAAATAAGGATTAAATATGAAAACGAATATAATCTGTTTTGGAGAAGTTTTATATGATGTTTTCCCAACACATAGAAAAATTGGTGGTGCGCCATTGAATGTCGCATTGAGATTAGCTTCGTTAGGAATTAATGCCCAAATTATCAGCCGAGTTGGGAATGATGAAATTGGGAAAGAATTACTAGAATTTATTGAATCAAATGATGTTGCTACAGATACAATTCAAATAGACAATACGTATGCAACTGGTGAAGTTCTAGTTCAATTAGACAAAAAAGGATCGGCTACTTATACCATAAATTATCCGGTAGCTTGGGATGAAATCGAAACTACTCCTGAAGCCAAAAATGCGGTAAATAATGCTGACGTTTTAGTATTTGGAAGTCTGGTTTGCCGAAATGATACGTCATTTAAAACTTTGTTATCACTGTTAAAAATTGCTAAAAATAAAGTTTTTGACGTCAACTTGCGCTCGCCTTTTTACACGGATGATATTCTAATTGAATTGATGAATCAAGCTGATTTTATCAAGTTCAATGACGATGAATTATTCGAGATTTGCGCACTATATAATTCTCCTTTTCATTCTTTGGATCAAAACATTCATTTCATTGCCGAGAAAACAAATACCAAACAAATCTGTGTAACCAAAGGAAGTCACGGAGCGGTTTTATATTCTAATAATAAAATGTTTTATAATAGTGGTTACAAAGTGAAAGTTGCTGATACTGTGGGTTCCGGGGACTCTTTTCTAGCGGGATTATTGTATCAATTATTTTCAGGAAACAGTCCGCAAAATGCTATAGATTTTGCCTGTGCTTTGGGTGCTTTGGTTGCTCAAAATGAAGGTGCAAATCCAAAAATAACAAAGGAAGAAATTGCAACTTTTATGAATATTCCGAAGTAGTCCTCAACATTTTAATTTTATAAAGGCATGTCTGATTTTGCCAAAAAAAATTAATTTTCAAATCTTTAATTCTCATTGAATTTTAGTTTTTGTATTTGACTTTTTTTGTAAAAATATTCAAACCCATTCAAAAATTTCATTCAAAAATTAATTTGTTATACAAGTTAATAATAGAGATTCGAAAACGTTTTCGAGGCTCCAAATGCTTTTTCGACATCAAAAATTCAAGATATTAGAAAACGAAGTCTATTTTTATTGCCTATTCTTTCCGAAAGGTATTAAAACAATAAAGGCAATAAAACCAGTATAAAAAAACACAAATGAAATTTATAACAGCAAAAAACATAATTATTGTTAGTATTTTAATGATTGTAACAACCAACAGTTTGCTAATTGCGCAGGAAAAAATGGTTGAAAAACAACCTAAAATTGAAAGAAAATGGTGGAAAGAAGCCGTTGTTTATCAAATTTATCCTCGAAGTTTCAAAGACACGGATGGTGATGGCGTAGGCGATTTGAAAGGAATTATTTCTAAACTGGATTATATCAAGAGTTTAGGAATTGATGTGGTTTGGTTGAATCCAATTTATGGTTCTCCAAATGCCGACAATGGCTATGATATTTCGGATTATCAAGCGATTATGAAGGAATTTGGAACTATGGAAGATTTTGATGCATTGCTCAAAGGAATGCACGAAAGAGGTTTGAAATTAGTGATGGATTTAGTTGTCAATCATAGTTCTGATGAACATAAATGGTTTCAGGAAAGTAGAAAATCACGAGATAATCCATACAGAGATTACTACCATTGGTGGCCAGCCGAAAAAGGCAAACCGGCCTTTCGTCCAGGTGCTTTTGAGGCCGATGGCAGTGGCTGGAGATACGATAAACAAACCGATTCGTACTATTTGCATTATTTCAATTACAAGCAACCCGATTTGAATTGGGAAAACCCAAAAGTGCGTCAAGAAATTTTCAGTATGATGAATTGGTGGTTCCAAAAAGGGATTGATGGATTCCGTATGGATGTAATTCCGTTTATTGCGAAAGACACGACTTTTCCGGTAATCACTCAAGAAGAACTAGATAAAAATTACCAAGGGAGATGGGATGTTTTTATGGCTAGCGGCCCACATTTGCACGATTATTTGAAAGAAATGAACAAAGAGGTTTTGAGCAAATACGATTGTATGGCATTGGCCGAAGGCGCTGGAATGACGCTAAAATCGGCTCTTGATTTTGTAGATGCTGACAGGAAAGAATTGGATATGGGTTATCATTTTGAAGGAACGAACCTAGGATATGTTTCTGGTTATTTCAAGAAAATGGGAAGCTATTCGTTAGTCGATTTCAAAAAAATATATTCAGATTGGGATAATGTGTATGCCAAAAAAGGGTGGGGAACCATCTATTTAGGCAATCATGATCAACCCCGAATGACATCACGCTGGGGAAATGATACGCCAGAATTTAGAGTTTTATCTTCTAAAATGTTGACTACATTTTTATTGACAATGGGTGGAACTCCTTATTATTACAATGGCGACGAAATAGGGATGATAAATGCCAAATTCGACAAAATTGAAGACTATCGTGACATAGAAACATTTGCTGAATATGAAAAAGTAAAAATTGCCGGGGGCGATTTGAAACAATTTATTGAAGACCAAAAAACGGGTGGGGCAAGAGACAACGGAAGAACACCTTTTCAATGGAGCGCTTCTAAAAACGGTGGATTTTCAACTGGTGAACCTTGGTTGAAAGTAAATGATAATCACACTTTTTTAAACGCTGAAGCACAAGAAAAAGACCCAAATTCTAACTTGAATTATTTTAGAAAAATGACCAAATTAAGAAAATCAAATCTTGCATTTGTTTACGGAAAATATACGCTTTTAGACAAAGAAAACCCAAATGTTTATGCTTATACCAGAGAATTGGAGGGCAAAAAATTATTGGTTATGTTGAATTTTTCAAGCAAAAAAGCCGCTGTAAAAACAGGATTAAACACCAACAATGCAACCGTTTTAAGCAACAATTATGGCGGAAAATCTTCAATGACTGAATTGAGACCTTATGAAGCAGTTGTTATGGAATTAAAATAATGTAGATTAAATGAAAAATAAAAGTATCAATATAGCAATTAGTATTATCCTATTATTGTCATTAAGTATGTCATACAGTCAAGTTAACGTGACCAAAGTAACACCAGAAATTGATAAAAAATGGTGGAAAGAAGCAGTTATTTATCAAATATATCCTCGAAGTTTTAAGGATAGCGATGGTGATGGAGTAGGCGATTTGAAGGGAATTATTTCAAAGCTAGATTATTTAAAAAGTATTGGTATTGATGCGGTTTGGTTGAACCCAGTTTATGAATCGCCAAATGATGATAATGGGTATGATATAAGCAATTATCGCGAAATTATGAAGGATTTCGGGACAATGCAAGATTTCGATTTGCTTTTAAAAGGGATGCACGAACGCGGAATTAAATTGATTATGGATTTAGTGGTAAACCACAGTTCAGATGAAAATTATTGGTTTCAAGAAAGCAGAAAATCCAGAGATAATAAATATAGAAATTACTATTATTGGTGGCCTGCCGAAAAGGGAAAACCTCCATATCGCTGGAGTTGGTTTGATGTCAATAGCAATGCTTGGAAATATGACAAGCAAACAGATTCCTATTATTTGCATTATTTTTCGCAAAAACAACCCGACTTAAACTGGAACAATCCTGAAGTTCGAAAGGAGATTTTTGATATGATGAAATTTTGGTTAGACAAAGGAATAGATGGTTTTAGATTGGACGCTTTTCAATTTGCTTCGAAAGACCCTAGTTTTCCAGAATTGCCAAAAGAAATTGTCGGAAAACCACTTGAAATCATTAAATATTATGGCAACGGACCACATTTGCACGACTATCTTCAAGAAATGAATCGCGAGGTTTTGAGTAAATATCCAAATGCAATGACTGTTGCCGAAGGCGCTGGCGATTCTCCAGTGGCAGCAATGAAATTTGTCGATCCCGACCGAAAAGAATTAAATATTGCCTATCATTTTGAAAGTGTAGATGTTGGAAAACACCTTTCCGATTTTGGGTTGGTAAAATACAAAGATATTTTTTCTCGATACGACGAAACGTTCAAAGACAAAGGCTGGCTTTCAATTTTTATGGCCAATCACGATCAGCCCAGAATGGTTTCTAAATTTGGAAATGACACCGAAAAATACAGAGAAATGTCTTCAAAGATGCTGACCACTTTTGTGATGACAATGCGTGGCACTACTTTTTATTATCAAGGTGATGAACTAGGGATGAGCAACATTCGATTTGATAATATTGAAGATTATAACGATGTTGATACTAGAAATAGATACCAATTTCTGAAAGAAAACAACGGCGATTTAAAAGCCTTTTTAGACGATAGAAAACAAACTTCCAGAGAAAACGGAAGAACGCCTTTTCAATGGAATTCAGAAGTTAATGCTGGATTTACAAATGGAAAACCTTGGCTAAAAATCAATCCAAACTATACTAATGTGAATGTAGAAACATTAGAAAAGGATTCGAATTCAACTTTGAATTACTTTAGAAAATTAGTGCAACTGCGAAAAAATAATCCTGTTTTAATTTATGGAAAATACACCCTTTTGGATAAAGAAAACCCAAAAGTATTTGCCTACACAAGAGAATTGGAAGGAAAAAAAATGCTTGTAATGCTGAATTTTTCAACTGATAACGCACCAGTTAATATGGGAATCGACCTGAAAAATTCGAAAACAATAAGCAGCAATTATCTGGAAATAAGTTCCAATAAAAGTGTATTGCGCCCTTATGAATCTTTAATTATTGAAATAAATTAATTTATAAACATTTAATATTCGATTTTCTGAGTCAGATAATAAATTTATGAAAAGAAAGGCATCTACTTTATTACTCATAATATTAACCACAACATTTTTATATAATGTTGTTGGTTTTCATTTATTGTTTACTCTCGAAAAAGAGCATTCTTGGGTGGTTTCGATGCAAAACATTCCTGATTCTGAATTTAAAGTAATAAAATTAAACGCAACTTTATATTCTTTTACAGAAGATAGCGAGATGGAATATGTTAATGAGAATATGACCATCAACAATAAAGTCTATCACATTTTTAAAAGAAAAATTCAGGATAATATTATTAGTTTGTATTATTTGCCAAACAAACAGCAATCGGCCACAGATATTAATCTTAAAAAATTAGTGGATAACGATGATATTACTAGTGCTCCATTAAGTAAAAAACCAATGGAGAAATTATTCAAATCGGTTATAAAAGATTATGTTCCAAACCATTCAAATGCTTTTGTATTTACATTTAAATCAAAAGAATGTACTTTAAAATTTGATTATCATCCACAAGGAATTCTTCATTCAGGCTATTTATCTCTAGCCGATTCACCACCAGACCTAGTTTAGCTTTAATTTATTTTTAAAAATTAGAAAACAGTATTCGTCTTAAAAGGCCATCTGCTTTTTAGGATTCTTATATGTTTACTACTATTTAAAAAATTGTATTTAAAATACAATGCAACGATTCATTTGAATTTTTGTAATAATTAGTGACTAATCAAAGTGTAATTAAATGAAAAAAATATATATAATCTGCCTACTAATGGCAGCTCAGCATTTTTATGCACAGACTGAAATAGATGGCATAATGATGGCTAAAAACAACTTTTGTACAGGAGCTATTTATGAATATAGCAGCTGGAATAAGTATTGGGAAGGTACTTATAAACGTGAGAATTTAAACGTTGGAACAGTATCTACCCAAAAAATCGCCTTTAACGGAAACTATGGGATAACGGATAATTTAAATGTTATTTTCAGTATTCCTTATGTAACAACTAATGCAACAGCAGGAACAATGGCAGGTCAAAAAGGATTTCAAGACCTATCATTAACCGTAAAAAGTTTAGTTTACGACAAGGAAATTGAAGGAAATTGGCTTTCATTCTATGTGTTGGGAGGACTTTCTGTTCCAACATCAAATTACGTGGCTGATTACTTGCCTTTAAGCATCGGATTACATAGTAAAACTCTATCAGTTCGATTGATGAGTGATTACCAATATGGAAATTTATTTGCAACAGTTTCTGGAGCTTATGTAAAACGTTCCAATATCAAAATCGATAGAAACGTCTATTTTACAGATGTGATGCATTATACCAATGAAGTAGATATACCAGATGGAATTTCTTTTAATGCAAGAGTGGGGTATCGTACTTCAAGATTAATTGCCGAAGCTATTTTCGATAATTGGACTACTCAAAAAGGAGGCTTTGACATTACAACTAACAATATGCCTTTTCCAAGCAACGCTATGAATATAACCAAAATTGGGTTTAACGGGAAATATAATTTAAAACAAATTTCCGGATTAGCTATTGTTGGTGGCCTAAACCACGTAATTATAGGAAGGAACGTTGGGCAATCTGATTCATTTTATGGAGGTTTATTCTATGTTCTCGATTTCACTAAAAAAATTAAAACTACTACTACAGATGAAAATTAATATATATACAACTTTAGAAAAGTATTGTTTGTTTGCACTTCTATTAATAAATCTTTCTTGCGAAAATGATATTGTAGAAAGCAATCAACAATATCCACAATTAAAACCAGTTAATCAAGATCAATTGGCAGGAACTTGGAAACCAATTTTATTAACTGCTCCCAATGAATTTTCATTAGAAGTGCCAGTTGCAACAACAACAGCTTCTTACAAAGCTGAAATTAATGAAATTAAAAGTTACCAATCTAATATAACCGCTGACCAACAAAGGATTATAAAGTATTGGAGTGCTGGTGGTGTTTTGCGTTGGAACGAAATTATGCAGACTTTGGTAGCACGACATAATCGTCCGCCATACCAAAATCCAGATGGAACTTATCCTGCGCCCTCGGCTGCGAATCCTTTTGCAAATCCTCAATTTCCTTTTTCTAATCCGCCATTTGCAGCTCGTGCTTATGCTTATGTTAGTGCGGCTCAATATGATGCATTAGTGGCAACTTGGCATTACAAACAATTATACAATCGAGCAGCACCATTTACTGTAGATAACAGTATTCAAGTTTTAGTGCCAAAAAGTTCTTTGCCATCCTATCCTTCAGAAGATGGAGTTTTGGCTGGAGTAACTGTTGAAATTTTAAAATTACTTTTTCCTACTGAAATTGCTTTCATCCAAGAAAAAGCAGACGAGCAAAAATTATACAGAATAATTTCTGGTGCCAATGTTAGAAGCGATGTAGAAGCAGGAGTGGCTTTAGGTAAAAAAATTGCCGCAAAATTTACAGCAAGAGCCTCAACAGACGGTGCTGGAGCCGCAATTGGGAACCAAGCACTTTGGACTCAGTTAGAAACTACTGCTATTGCGAAGGGAGAAACTCCGTGGCTTTCGTTAGATTTACCAACTAGACCTCCAATGTTGCCTTTATTTGGGAATGTAAAATCATTTTTAATGACTCCGGCTGATGTAGTAGCTAATCGTCCTTCTCCTCCGCCTTCAACAAATTCTCCGCAATTTTTGACTGAATTAAATGAAGTAAAGAAATATAGTCAGGATGCTTCAAAAGAAAATATGAAAATTGTTGCTTTTTGGGCAGATGGAGTTGGAACTTATACACCTCCAGGACATTGGAATGCAATTGCCAATGCAGCATTTGTGAAACAAAATTTCAGCGAAGTTCGGTGGGCTAGAAATTTAGCTTTGCTAAATATTGCTATGATGGATGCAGCAATTAGTTGTTGGGATGCAAAATATTATTATTTCAATCCAAGACCTTGTCAAGTAGATACATCTATAAAAACATTAACGGGAGTTCCTAATTTTCCAGCTTATGTTTCGGGACATTCCACTTTTAGTGGAGCGGCATCAACCGTTTTAACACATATACTTCCTTTAAAATCAACAGAATTTAATGCAATGGCAACGGAAGCTTCTAATTCCAGATTATTTGGAGCAATTCATTACAGAATCGATTGTGAAAAAGGATTGTTGCTAGGTAAAGCAGTGGGCAATTTTGCCGTAAATAGAGCCACAACTGATGGTGCAGAATAGCATTCAGAATAAAGCATTAAAACCAAATATAAAACATGAAAAATCAGAACATTCAAAATAATTCAACTATATATCTATTAACTTTTATTTTATCTCTTTTAGTAACTTTTCAAATGGAAAAAGCTAATGCACAAGGGTGTGTTGCAGTAAGACAAATGGGAGGAGTCAATATGACTTTAACCAATTCCTATAATTTGGATAAGGGCGACTTTCAAGTAGGAGTCAATTATCGAAATTTTCACTCGTGGAGACATTTTATTGGAAAAGAAGAACAGCCTTTAAGGCAAACTACCGGGGGAGGATTAGATGAAAATGGGAACGAACGCGGAAATGCAGTTAATATTTATTCGCACGCCATTGACTTGAATATTTCATATGGATTGACTAATCGTTTACAACTAAACTTCACTTTGCCATATGTAAATAATGAGCGTTCGCAAGTATTAAGACAAGTTCCAACAACCAAAAATTATCGTTATAGCGTCTATGCTGACGGAATTGCAGATATTCGACTGAGTGCCAATTATTGGCTATTTAATCCAATAAAAGCTTCAAAAGGAAATATTATGGTGGGTTTAGGAGTGAAACTAAACAATGGAAGCCATAATGAAATGGATAATGCACCACAAACTGATGGTACTGTAAAAAGTGTAGTTATGGATCAAGCCATACAACCTGGAGATGGCGGAATAGGGATTACAACAGAATTACAACTGTTCAGAAAAATATCTGAGCGCCTTTATGGCTTTGCCAACGGATATTATTTATTCAACCCAAAAGAGTCTAATGGCACTTTCAAATCGGATTCAAAACCAGGGTTGGAAGGCTACGAAATATATGCTTGTCCAGATCAGTATTTTGGTCGGGCAGGTTTGATGGTTGCTGTTGACAAAAATCAAAAATTCAATGTTTCTTTAGCAGGACGAGTTGAAGGTATTCCAGCATATGATGCTTTTGGAGGTCAGGTGGCTTATCGCCGTCCCGGATATGTTATTGCCGTCGAATATGGATTTGCATACAATGTAGGTCATCACGGTTTCAGCTTATTCATTCCTTACAATGTTGTAAAAAACCGCATTCAAAGTGCAGCAGACATTGCAACTCAAGATTTAGCTAACTCAAAAATAACCGACCCAAGTAAATACGTTCACATTCAGGGAGATGCGGCTTTTGCAGATTATTCAATTAATGTTGGTTATACCTATCGTTTTAGCCATCATAAAAAAATGAATACACCTGTTTTTAACGCTTTAAAAACTGGCCACTAATCATAAATAAATTTATCATGAAACAAACATTCAACACTTTATATTTTAATTTTAGTAACTCAATTGAAAAACACAGCATTTTAATGATGCGAATTTCTCTTGCCATAGTCTACATTTGGTTTGGTGCTCTAAAAGTTTTCGGGATGAGCCCCGCAGGGGAATTGGTTGAAAAAACCGTTTATTGGTTTAGACCAGAAATATTTATTCCCATTCTGGGAATTTGTGAAGTTATAATTGGTTTGGGATTACTTGTCAAAAAGTTAGTTCCTATTACTATATTTTTGCTCCTGTTGCATATGGGAGTGACCTTTTTTCCTGTATTTATTCTTCAAACTGTTTGTTTTGATGCTTTTCCTTATTGTCCAACTTTGGTGGGACAATATATCATTAAAAACCTAGTACTGATTTCGGGAGCTCTCGTGATTGCAGGAAAATTTAATAAAGAATACTTTAATAAACTGAATCAAGTTTCAGTGTAATTATTAATATTTGAGATTTAACAAAACTGTCATTTAATAAAATATGCTAATAACAATAGGATTAGCTTGTTTTCTAAGACAGTTTTGTTTTTTAAATTTTTAATAAACAATATCTGTTACACGAAAAATAATTTTTCCAATTTTGCGAATGTAGTCAATTAATTTATGGAGCAAAAAAGGGAATTTTTATCACTTGCTAAACAAGCACGAAATCTTAAATGGTTTTATGTTTTTTTATTAAAAGATGAATTGTGAAGTAGAATTAACTGATAAAATAATAACTGATTTTTAAAAAGAACTTTTTCTAATAATGTTGAATTGCATCGAGAAGTTCCTTTGAATTTAACCAACTCGGAATTAAAAACAAAAGCATAAAAATGTATTTAAAAAAAATTTAATTATTAATTTTATAAAAAAGATTGATTTTAAATATAAATTAATACTTTCGAAAGATATATTTTATCAATTATTTAGATTCTAATGAAAACAACTACTCTTAAAGAAATCGCTGAAACTTTAGGGATTTCTATTACGACTGTTTCTAAAGCGTTAAAAAATTATACAGATGTGAGTCCCAAAACCAAAAAAGCGGTAATGGATTTGGCTGAGCAGCTTAATTTTACTCCTAATAGTTTTGCTGTAAATCTTAGAACTAAAGAATCTAAAACCATAGGATTAATAATCCCAGAAGTAGTGCATCATTTTTTTTCTAATATTATTAAAGGAGTTATTGAGGAGGCCGATAAACATGGTTATATGGTAATAATTCTTCAATCAAATGAATCATTGGAACTTGAAAAAAAACAGGTATATCTTTTGTTTAACAAGCGTGTTGATGGGATTTTAATGTCACTATCTAATGAATCTAATGATGACAATCATTTGAAAAGCATCATTTCTCGTGGAATCCCTTTCGTTCAATTTGATAAAATTTCAAAGTTAATACCAAGTTCAAAAGTAATTATCAATGATCAAAAAGCGGCCTCTGAAGCAGTGCAGCATTTGATAGATATTGGATGTAAAAAAATTGCCCATATTCGAGGTCCTGAAAATCCACAAAATGCAATTGATCGTTTTCTGGGTTATAAAAAGACACTGGAAAAAAATGGAATACCTTTCGATTCTAAGTTGGTTTACACTTGTGAAAATGTAACTTTTGATGAAGGAGTAGAATTTGCAAAACAAATCGTAAACGATCATCCAGATGTTGATGGTATTTTTGCTGTTACAGATTTAGTAGCTGTTGGTGTTTTAGCTTATTGTAATGAGAAAGGGATTAAGGTGCCTGATCAAATTGCAGTAATTGGGTTCAGTAATTGGTTTATGTCTCAAGTAATATCGCCAAAATTAAGCACCGTTGATCAGCCGAGTTATGAAATGGGAGTTGCGGCTTTCAATTTATTACTCGAAGAGATGATTTGTCATAGGGAAGGAAAAGTGTTCCATCCGCGAACAATCGAATTAGGGACGAGGATTATAGAAAGAGAATCGAGTTTAAAAGGTATAATGTGATTTTTAGGAACCACTTTTTGCCAGCAAAATTAAAACTTATAAATGCTGCTGCTATAAAATAAAGAACTGTGTTGGTTATATTTGGTAAAATTACATCTACAATAAAATTTAAGGCACGGGTGTTTTTTGAATCCAGAATTGTAAATTTTGAATCCATTTAACATAATTTAAAAAAAAACAGTTACCAAAATGATAACTGTTTCAAAAATAATATATTTTTTTCAAATTAACTTCCGCACATTTCGCAATCATCAGGACCAGCATTCTTGGCTAATTCAATCATTGCTCTGTATTCTTCGGCGCTCATTTCCACTGCATCATTTAAAGCAGCAATTGGCTGTAATACTTTTTCTGCTGATTGTGCTGCAACTTCAATTGGTTCTGCTTTCTTGTCATTATTCAAAGTAAATTTAATCGCATCAACAGCCGATTTTGTTCTTAAATAATACATTCCGGTTTTCAAACCCGATTGCCAAGCATAGAAATGCATTGAGGTTAATTTCGAATAGTTTGCATCTTGCATAAACAAGTTCAACGATTGCGATTGATCTACAAAATACCCTCTTTGACGAGACATATCGATAATGTCTTTCATTGACATTTCCCAGACGGTTTTGTACAATTCTTTCAAATCCTGAGGAATATCAAGCCCTTGAACCGAACCATTTTGTCTCATTAATTCTTGTTTTAAAGTCTCGTTCCAAAGACCTCGTTCCACCAAGTCATTCAATAAATGTTTGTTTACTACAATAAACTCTCCTGATAAAACTCTTCTTGTATAAATATTAGAAGTATAAGGTTCAAAGGCTTCGTTGTTACCCAAAATTTGTGAAGTCGAAGCCGTTGGCATTGGCGCTACTAACAATGAGTTTCTAACGCCGTTTTCCATCACTTCTTTTCTCAACGACGCCCAATCCCAACGGCCAGAAAGTTCTTCGTCTTTCATTCCCCATAGGTTGTGTTGGAATTCTCCTTGTGAAATGGGCGAACCTTTAAAGGTAGAATATGGCCCTTCTTCTTTGGCCATTTCCATCGATGAGGTTACGGCTGCAAAATATAAGGTTTCGAAAATTTCCTGATTTAATTTCTTGGCTTCGTCGCTCGTAAACGGCATTCGCAACATAATAAAAGCATCAGCTAATCCTTGAACACCAAGTCCCACAGGACGATGACGCATATTCGAATTTTCAGCTTCTACTACAGGATAATAATTTCTGTCGATAACTTTGTTCAGGTTTCTCGTCACGCGTTTCGTCACGTTGAACAATAATTCGTGATTGAATTTTCCGTGTTCCACAAACATTGGCAACGAAATAGACGCAAGATTACAAACTGCAATTTCGTCTTTCGAAGTAAATTCCATAATCTCAGTACACAAATTCGATGAACGAATGGTTCCAAGGTTTTTCTGGTTTGATTTTCTGTTAGCCGCATCTTTATACAACATATATGGAGTTCCAGTCTCGATTTGAGATTCTAGAATTTTCTCCCACAATTCACGTGCTTTAATGGTTTTACGACCTTTTCCTCTTTCTTCATAGGAAATGTACAGTTTTTCAAATTCTTCTCCGTAAACGTCATACAAACCTGGACATTCGTTCGGGCACATCAATGTCCAATACGTATCTTCCTGCACGCGTTTCATAAACAAATCCGAGGTCCACATAGCAAAGAATAAATCTCTGGCGCGCATTTCTTCTTTTCCGGTATTCTTTTTTAAATCCAAAAAGTCAAAAATATCAGCGTGCCAAGTTTCGATGTAAATCGCAAAACTTCCTTTACGTTTTCCACCACCTTGATCCACATAGCGAGCCGTGTCGTTGAAAACTTTCAACATCGGAACAATTCCGTTCGATGTTCCGTTTGTACCACGAATATAAGAACCCGTTGCTCGAACATTATGAATAGAAAGTCCAACTCCGCCAGCTGATTGCGAGATTTTGGCCGTTTGTTTCAGTGTGTCATAAATCCCGTCGATGCTATCGTCCTGCATTGCCAAAAGGAAACAAGAAGACATTTGCGGTTTTGGAGTTCCCGCGTTAAATAAAGTTGGAGTAGCGTGAGTGAAGAATTTTTTTGACATTAAGTCGTACGTTTCTATCACAGAATCCAAATCTCCAAGGTGAATTCCAACAGAAACACGCATCAACATATGTTGCGGACGCTCCACTATTTTTCCGTTTATTCTCAGCAAATACGAACGTTCCAAAGTTTTGAAACCAAAATAATCGTAGTTGAAATCTCTATTGTATATAATATGCGAATCCAGGAATTCAGCATTAGCCATAATCACTTTATACACCTCTTCCGAAAGTAATGGTGCTTCAAGATTCGTTCTCGGATTTACATAATGATACATTTCGTTCATTGTTTCCGAGAAAGATTTTTTGGTATTGGAATGCAAATTCGAAATCGCAATTCTCGCTGCTAATTGAGCATAATCTGGGTGAGCAATTGTCATCGAAGCAGCAGTTTCGGCAGCAAGATTATCTAATTCTGAAGTAGAAACTCCGTCATACAATCCTTCGATTACTCGCATTGCCACTTTTACAGGTTCTACTAAACCGTTCAATCCGTAACATAGTTTTTTAATTCTATCCGTTATCTTGTCAAACATTACAGGCTCTTTGTGGCCATCTCTTTTTACTACGTACATAATTTTTGGTTTTTTGTGAAATAGACAATCCCTTCTCTATTTCGGGGTATTTGTGATTGCTTTTGGGAAACTAATCCCGGATAATTCTAATTTTTTCTTTGGAGCTTTTTCCCGCTATCATTCCAATCCACGCTGAAAAAGCGTGGGATTTGCCCTTCTATCGGGGCTAAAAATAGTTAAGATTTGGGAATCTATATTTTTTGAACCATTAAGATATGAAGTATCCTTAATCTTAATTAACTCAATATCTCAATGGTTTAATTTGATAAGCATTAAAAATCGGCGTCGAAGCTAATTTTTTGAGCATCTACATCAGTGTTCATCACTCCTGATTTTTGGTATTCGGCCACTTTCTTTTCAAAGAAATTTGTTTTTCCCTGAAGTGAAATCATATCCATAAAATCAAAAGGGTTTGCCGTATTGTATTCTCTTTTGCAACCCAATTCTACCAATAATCGGTCGGTAACAAATTCTAAATATTGTGTCATTAAAACTGCATTCATTCCAATCAAACTGACGGGAATTGATTCAGTAATAAATTCTCTTTCGATGTTCAAAGCATCCACAATAATTTCTCTGATACGTGCTTTTGACACTTTGTTTTTAAGGTGATGGTTGTGTAAATGCACAGCAAAATCACAGTGAACGCCTTCGTCACGAGAAATTAATTCGTTCGAAAAGGTTAAGCCGGGCATTAATCCGCGTTTTTTCAACCAAAAAATCGAACAAAAACTTCCTGAAAAGAAAATGCCTTCAACGGCTGCAAAAGCAATTAATCTTTCGGCAAACGAATCGGATTCAATCCATTTCAAAGCCCATTCTGCTTTCTTTTGAATGGCTGGAAATCTTTCGATAGCATTGAACAATTCGTCTTTCTCGGCTTCATCTTTTACATAAGTATCAATCAAAAGAGAGTAGGTCTCGCTATGAATGTTTTCCATCATGATCTGGAAACCATAGAAGAATTTTGCCTCTGCATATTGAACCTCGTTGACAAAATTTTGAGCTAAATTCTCGTTTACAATTCCGTCTGAAGCGGCAAAAAAGGCAAGAATATGTTTTACGAAATACTTTTCGTCTTCACTTAATTTGTTATTCCAATCGTTTAAATCCTGAGCCAAATCGATTTCTTCGGCAGTCCAAATACTGGCTTCTGTTTTTTTATAAAATTCCCAAATATCGTGGTGTTTTATGGGAAAAATCACGAATCGATTTTTATTTTCTTGTAAGATTGGTTCAAGTTTTGACATTATGCTTTTTTATTTTTTAAATTTTAACGAAATTTTATGTTTTTCGTAGATTACAAAGATTGTGAATTCTTGCGGTTTTAAAAAGTCAAACTTATTCACAATCGGGAAGAGTTTTTAACAAATAGAAACGATTTGAATATTTTTCATACAAATTTTAAACTATTGAAAATCAATGTTTTAAAATTAAAAAATATTGTAAGATACCGTAAAATATAGGATTTATTTTTTTTTGAAATTAGAAAAATATAATTTTTTTGGAAAATTATTTTTTCAATTCTTCAGCGACTTTTTCGAGTTCTAAATACCAGTCTTCACCAAATCTTCGAATAAGTGCTTCTTTGACGAATTTATAAACTGGAACTTCGAGTTCCTTGCCCAAAGAGCAGGCATCATCGCAAATTTCCCATTTGTCATAATTCACAGCAAAAAACTCTGTAAAATCTTTCACACGAATGGGATACAAATGGCAAGAAACTGGTTTTTTGAAAGTAACTTCGCCTTGATTGTAGGCTTGCTCAATTCCGCAAAGGGCGGTTTTGCCGTCAAAGATGACGTAAGCACAATCTTTATTGTCGATTAAAGGTGTTTCGAGATCGCCATCGGTGCCTTTAGACCAAGTTCCTTGCGCTTCAATAGCAGCAATGCCTTCTTTGCGCAGAAAGGGTTTAATTTTTGGATAAATTTCCTCCAAAATCTTGGTTTCGGCTTCGTTTAAAGGCGCTCCGGCATCGCCATCAACACAACAAGCGCCTTTGCAGGCTGATAAATTACAAACAAATTCTTTTTCGAGAATGTCTTCCGATACGATGGTTTTTCCTAGTTGAAACATTTTGCAAATATAGTTTTCAATTCTGGATTTTAGATGTTAAGTTTTAGTTTTTTAAGTTAAATTCAATACGAGTTGCAATTCATTTATTGAAAGGTGATTTATTTTAACTGGTTTTTTGAAATCATTTCTGTCCAAAAAATTAACCCATATTTAGAAGTTAACCGCTTATAAAATACTATTTTTGCCCCATAAATTTAGAAATTATGGAATTGGATTTAAAAGAAATAATTACCGTAGGAATGGTGCTTTTTGCCGTAATTGACATTGTGGGAACGATTCCTATAATGGTCGATTTGAAAGCAAAACACGGTCACATTGAATCTGAGAAAGCATCGCTGGTAGCTGGAATAATTATGATTGCTTTTCTTTTTGTTGGAGAAGAATTTCTAAGTTTAATTGGCATCGATGTTCATTCTTTTGCTGTGGCTGGTTCTTTCGTATTATTCTTTTTAGCTCTTGAAATGATTTTGGGAATTCGAATTTATCGCGATGAAGAATCCAGTTCTGCATCGATTGTACCTATTGCTTTTCCGCTGATAGCTGGTGCGGGAACGATGACTACCTTATTGTCTTTGAAGGCACAATACCAAACTGTAAATATTCTTATTGCTATAGTTTTGAATATTATTGTGGTTTACCTCGTTTTGAAATCTTCTTCCAAAATCGAAAAAATGTTAGGAAAAAATGGTTTGGGAGTGATTAGAAAGGCTTTTGGCGTTGTACTTTTGGCTATAGCTGTTAAATTATTTGCTGGTAATGTTAAAGATTTGTTTCTGTAAATTAAATTTTTATAAATTTACCCATCAATTTTTACAAAATATTATTTTATGAAACTTTTCACTAACATATTGGTAGTTTTGGCAATCGTGCTAATCATATTCAATATTAGTTTGCTTGACTTCAAAAGCCCTCTTGAAGGCAACAGTATGATTGCTATTATTGGAATTGCAGCGTCGTTATGTGCTATTTTGATTTTATTGATATTTAGAATGTCAAAAAGCATTGAAGAAAAAATGAACGATAAATTCTAATTTTCATTGCGTTTAATAGTTGAACAAACCATCCTGATTGATGATTTAGCTTAAAATGAAAATCAAAATTTTTGATTCTATTTTTATCACTTTCCGATAAGCGAACTACAATTAACAAACAGTTGCACGCCTATAAAACGGATTGACACTTATCAAGTAGGTTTTTAAAAGTTAAAAAACAATCTTTTTTAGATTTGTGTCATCTGAATGCCACTATTTCTTTCGGTATTGGCAAAACTTTTAGTCATAAATTCTATTTCAAAATTTTATCAATCATTGTGTCTTCCTTCAGCACAATTTCATAAAATTTATTTTCATTATATAACTGTCGGGCAAATTCTGCTGCCAAATAGCGTTTTACCAATGATTTGTTGTTTTCCAAACTCATATTAATACCATTTTTAATAAGGTGCTTTTGAAAAGCGTTGAAATACATATCCGTTTCCTCCATTTTGACTTTAAATTGTTCAAAAGACAAACCTTTAAGAACGTTTCGGTTATGATCTAATTGTTCAAAAACAAATTGACCCAGAACTCCTGTTTGCAATAGATAAGCGGTGTGTTCTTTGCTTGGTTCTAATTCTAGAGGAACGAAAATATCAGGAACAATGCCGCCGCCGCCATACACAATTTTTCCTTTTGGCGTTTTGAATTTGGGTGAATTTGGTGTTTTTATACTGTCTTTATGATACAATTCTCCGCTTTTAAAACGCAATTCAGCTTCTTTCAAATAATCTTCGTTGCCTTTTGAATAAGGTTTTTGTATGGAACGTCCTGTTGGGGTATAATATCGGGCAATCGTCAGGCGAACGGCTGAACCATCGTCAAAATCCATTTCGCGTTGCACCAATCCTTTGCCAAAAGAACGACGACCTACAATGGTGCCTCTATCATTGTCTTGAATCGCTCCCGCTAATATTTCGCTGGCCGATGCACTGTTTTCATTGATTAAAATGAATAATTTTCCGCTCTCAAAACTACCAGTTGAGGTAGCAATAGTTTTTTCGGTGGTTCCGTTTTTGTCTTTTGTAAAAACAATTAATTGTTTGTCTGCCAGAAATTCATCGGCAATAGCCACTGCTTGTTCAAGATATCCGCCACCGTTGTCCCGAAGGTCAATCACAAGTGATTTTATGCCTTTTTCTTTTAATTTGGTTAAACCTGTTTTGAATTCATCGAAAGTACTTTCGGCAAATCGATTGATTTTGATGTAGCCTGTTGTTGGGTTCAAAAGCAAGGCGGCATCAACACTTTTTATGGGGATGACGCCTCGTTTAATTTTAATATTTAATTTTTTATTTGCGGATTTTCTATAAACGGTGACCCAAATTTCAGAACCTTCTTTTCCTTTTAACTTAGAAAACAGACTGTCTGTTGGTAGTTTTCGACCAAATAATTTTGTCTTATCGGCATACAAAATTCGGTCTCCCGATTGAATTCCTGCTTTTTCCGAAGGCCCGTTTTCGATAGTTTTTATAATAGCCAAAGAATCTTTATACATATAGAAATTAACTCCAATGCCTACAAACTCACCGCGCATACTTTCGGCAACTTGAGCTTGCTCACTTGGCGGAATGTAGACCGAATGCGGGTCAAGCTGTGCCAAAATATTGTCGATGGCTCGATTGGTAATGGTATCAGCGTTTACTTTATCGACATATTCATTATCGATAAAATCAAGTAATTTGTTGAGTTTATTTTTTGAATTATTTTTAATCAAAAAATGGTTTTGATCCGGAAAATTGAGCCATCCGCCCAGAAGAATTCCAAAGGCAAGAGCTCCAAAAATAAGAATCGGAAAGTATTTTGGGTTGATTTTCATTTTAGTCTAAAACTTCAATTTGTTCCACAGTTACTCCCGCTTTTACGAGAAAATCTACACCTGAAGTGTCTCTGTAACCTAATTGATAAACCACTCTTTTTATACCGGATTGATGTATTAGTTTGCTACATTCTTTACAAGGAGAAAGGGTGATATAAAGTGTGGCTCCTTCGCAGGTTTGCGTAGATTTCGCTACTTTAAGAATAGCATTTGCTTCGGCGTGAAGTACATACCAATTGGTTAAGCCAGCTTCGTCTTCGCAACAGTTTTCAAAACCAGAAGGTGTTCCGTTATATCCGTCAGAAATGATCATTTTATCGCGAACGATTATGGCACCCACTTGTTTTCGTTTACAATAGGATAAATTGCTCCATTCTTTGGCAATTCGCAGATAGGCTTTGTCGTATTTATTTAATTTTTTCTTTTCCATTTTAAATTTATCTATTCCAGATTTCGCTTGAAATAATCATTGGTAAAACTACTCCAATTACAAAAGACGACATGACTAATGTCCAATCGCGTTTTGAAAATCGGAAGAAAGTTTGGACAATATACGAAAGTATCAACATAATAAAAACTACAACGATTTGAGAAGTTTCAATTCCTAGAGAAAACTCTGATAAAGGCAATAATTTTGACTGAGGAGAGCCTCCCGTTATGGTCTTGAAATACCCTGCAAAACTTAATCCGTGTATGATTCCGAAAAACAAAGTTACAAAGCCGATAACGCTGATACTTTCTTGTTTTGAAGATTTCCCGGCTGTGAAAAGATTAAAAAAAGCGATGATGAGAATGGTTATTGGAATTAAAAATTCGACCAAATTGACTTTTATGATCACCATTCCAAAAACCGATAATAGTAACGCTAGTGTATGTCCAACGGTAAAAATAGTTACTAAAAGCAGTAATTTTTTCCAATCTTTGAACGCATAAGGAATTGTCAATGCTACTAAAAATAAAATATGGTCATAAGCAGATAGGTCTAGAATATGCCTCAAGCCTTTCTCGAAAAAAATCCAAAATTCTGACATTATAAATAAGTATTAAGATTAGGGGTTGTCAAACTTACAAATTATTTTGAAATTAGTTTTATACAACTCTAATAAAAGCGGTTCTTGTGTCATTTATTTTATTAAAACTAAGAAATCACAACGAAAATAATGGCCGTTGGTAATTGAAAATTATAGAAATAATTTGTAACTTTATAGGGCCATTTAAAACCTATTATTATGTCAATAGCACAATTATTTGATAGCGAATTCAAACACCGAATAAAAGGTCGTTTTTCTGCTGCAGTCCGTGTATTGTATGCAGATGGGGGGAAGTTTGATCCCGATGAAAAAAAGTTTTTAGATAAATTGGCTGTAAAGCTGGACATTTCTGATGAAGAATATAAAGAAATTTTAGCCAATCCATTAAAATACCCTCTTAATCCTCCTTATTTGTATGTGGAAAGATTGGAAAATTTATACAACATTGCCAGAGTGGTTCATCACGATCATCATCTTGGAGATAAGCAAGAAACACTTTTAAGAAAATTTGCTGTAGCTCTTGGATTTTCTACGGGTAATGTAAATTACATCGTCAATAAGGCGTTAGCATTAGTAGATAAAAAAGTAGATTTAGACACTTTTATTTATGAAATGCAAAATATGAATCGATAAAAATCTCCCAAAATTTGGTCTTTTGTACTTTATCTAGTAACAAATACCCAACCTGATTTTGAAGTTCCATCTTTAATTTCGGCAATATAAAAATAGGTACCATCGGCTAGGGATTCTCCTTTTCTATTTTTTCCGTCCCATTGGTTTGAATAATTTCTAAAATCATTTACTTCAACTCCATATCTATTATAAATTTGGAGTTTTTCAACCTCGCAACCAGTAAGGTCGAAAGTATCATTTAAACTATCATTATTTGGGGTAATTGCATTTGGTATTAAACAAATAGAATTTATAGTCACTACTTTACTTAATATGCAACCATTTGAATCTAAAACCGTGATTGTATAATTGCCAGGATTCAGGTTGGAATAGATTGTATTTGGTGTAAAAGAACTATTATTAATGCTGTATTTAAATGGTCCCAAGCCACTTGTAATGCCCATAATTTCAATAATTCCAACAGGTCGTTCATTAATAACATCGGTTGTTTTTAATGTAATCGAAGTTGGAGATGGATAAACTAGGACGCTTAAAGTTGCAGTCGGTGCGCATTGCCCTGCCTTTGGTGTAAAAATATAATTTCCAGACAAAGTATTGCTAACAGTTGCAGGATTCCATGTTCCAGTCACGCCATTTGTTGAAGTTAATGGTAAAACCGGACTAACTTCACCTGAGCATAATGGGGCTATTGGCGCAAAAAGTGGCGTGGTATTTGGGTTGACTATGACATTCAACGTAGTAGAAGTTGCACATTGACCTGCGGTTGGGGTAAATATGTAAGTTCCAGATAGCGTATTGCTTACTGTAGAAGGATTCCACGTTCCTGCGATAGAATTATTAGAAGTTAATGGCAAAACAGGAGAAAAAGCACCCGAACAAATTGGATCGATCTCTGTAAAAGCAGGGGTAATATTTTGATTTACGGTCACCCTCAAAGTAGTAGTTATTGCACATTGACCTGTATTCGGCGTAAATATATAATTGGCTGAAGCAGTATTGCTAATAATTGCAGGATTCCAAGTTCCTGTAATTCCATTCATTGATGTTGGCGGCAACGTCGGTGCTATTGCATTTGCACAAATTGGAGAAAGTGTATTAAATAATGGTGTGATAACATTCACATTTATGGTTAAAGTTGTTGTAGTTGCACAGATGCCATCAAGTGGTGTAAAAGTATATGTAGCAGAAGCTTTACTGCTTACAGATGATGGACTCCAGGTTCCAGTAATTCCATTAGTTGAAGTAACGGGTAAATTAGGAGGAGTTGAGTCATAGCAGACATCAGCAATTGGGTCAAACAACGGAATTGTTTTTGGAATAATTGTTACATTTAAAGTTGTTGTTGTTGCACATTGCCCAGATGTTGGTGTAAATGTATAAGTGGTAGAATTTACATTACTTACAGTTGCAGGATTCCAAGTTCCAGTAATTGAATTATTGGAAGTTGTTGGAAGAATTGGGCTTGCTAAACCAGAACAAAAAGGGGCAATTTCTGTGAAAGTTGGCAGAATATTTGGATTGACCACAATGGTCATTGTAGCAGAACTAACTGTGCATTGACCAGAAGCCGGAGTAAAAGTATACGTAGTTGTTGCGTTATTATTTAGTGCAGGCGACCAAGTTCCAGTCACACCGTTAGTCGAAGTGGTTGGCAACGGAGCCATAGTTTGACCAAAGCAAATTGCTGCAACTTGCGCAAAAACGGCCGTTATTGGATTAACCACAATGGTCATTGTAGCAGGATTAACTGTGCATTGTCCTACAGTAGGAGTAAAAGTATAAGTCGTTGTTGCGGTATTATTTAGTATTGGCGACCAAGTTCCAGTAACGCCTTTGGTCGAAGTGGTTGGCAACGGAGCCAAAGTTTGACCCGAGCAAATTGCTGCAACTTGCGCAAAAACGGCCGTTATTGGATTAACCAAAATGGTCATTGTAGCCGGAGTTACGGTGCATTGTCCTACAGTCGGAGTAAAAGTATAAGTTGTTGTTGCGGTATTATTTAATATTGGCGACCAAGTTCCAGTCACGCCATTAGTCGAAGTGGTTGGCAACGGAGCCAAAGTTTGACCCGAGCAAATTGCTGCTACTTGCGTAAATATAGCTGCAATCGGATTGACTACAATGGTCATTGTAACCGGAGTTATCGTGCATTGACCCGAAGTCGGAGTAAAAGTATAAGTCGTTGTTGCGGTATTATTTAGTACAGGCGACCAAGTTCCAGTCACGCCATTGTTAGAGGTGGTTGGCAAAGGAGCCATCGTTTGACCCGAGCAAATTGCTGCAACTTGCGTAAATATAGCTGCAATCGGATTAATCACAAGGGTCATTGTAGTAGGACTAACTGTGCACTGACCAGAAGTCGGAGTAAAGGTGTAAGTCGTTGTTGCGGTATTATTCATTGCTGGTAACCAAGTTCCAGTCACGCCATTATCAGAAGTGGTTGGCAACGGAGCCAAAGTTTGACCCGAGCAAATTGCTGCTACTTGTGTAAATATAGCTGCAATCGGATTAACCACAATGGTCATTATAGCAGGATTAACTGTGCATTGTCCCACAGTCGGAGTAAAAGTATAAGTCGTTGTTGCGGCATTATTCAGTGCTGGTAACCAAGTTCCAGTAACGCCATTGGTCGAAGTGGTTGGCAAAGGAGCCAAAGTTTGACCTGAGCAAATTGCTGCTACTTGCGTAAATATAGCTGCAATCGGATTAACCACAATGGTCATTGTAGCTGGAGTTACCGTGCATTGACCAGAAGTCGGAGTAAAAGTATAAGTAGTGGTTGCAGTATTATTTAGTACAGGCGACCAAGTTCCAGTCACTCCATTGTCAGAAGTGGTTGGCAACGGAGCCAAAGTTTGACCAGAGCAAATTGCTGCAACTTGTGTAAATATAGCTGCAATCGGATTAACCACAATGGTCATTGAAGCTGGAGTTACCGTGCATTGTCCTATAGTAGGAGTAAAAGTATAAGTTGTTGTTGCGGTATTATTTAGTATTGGCGACCAAGTTCCAGTCACGCCATTGTCAGAGGTGGTTGGCAACGGAGCCAATGTTTGACCTGAGCAAATTGCTGCTACTTGCGTAAATATAGCTGCAATCGGATTAACCACAATGGTCATTGTAGCCGGAGTTACCGTGCATTGACCAAAAGTCGGAGTAAAAGTATAAGTAGTGGTTGCAGTATTATTTAGTATTGGCGACCAAGTTCCAGTCACTCCATTGTCAGAAGTGGTTGGCAAAGGAGCCAAAGTTTGACCAGAACAAATTGGAGTTACTTGAGTGAAAACCGCCGTTATTGGATTTATAATAACAGTCATTGTAGCGGTAGCTGTTGTTGGTGCGCATTGTCCAGCATTTGGTGTAAAAGTATAGGTGCTAGTTGAAGTATTGTTAAAAGCTGGAGACCAAGTTCCAGTAATACCATTAGTAGAAGTTGAAGGTAAAGGGGAAGTTGTTTCTCCTGAGCAAATGGTTTGTATGGCCGGAATAAAAACAGGCATCAATGGATTTACTACAATAGTTACTGTAGTTACCGTGGCACATTGTCCAGCAGAAGGCGTAAAAACATAGGAGCCGGAAGTAATGTTATTGACGATGGAAGGATTCCAGCTTCCAACAATTCCATTATTAGAAACGGTTGGTAAAATAGGTGGCGTATCACCACTACAAATAGATGGCGGTAAGGTAAATTTTGGATTAACATTATTTAAAACAAAAATAGTAAATGATAATGAATTGGCACATTGACCAGAGTCAGGTGTAAAAATATAGGTCGTTGTTGCTGTATTATTTACTATCGCAGGATTCCAAATTCCCGTAATTCCGTTGGTTGATGTTGTTGATAAAATAGGAGCAAATCCGCCTTTACAGATAGCCGGGAGAGTTGCGTCAAATTCAGGATCTATTTTTGTATTTACAACTATAGCAGCCGTACTTTGAATAATTGAAGTAGCATTAAGAGCATCTGTAATGGTTAAAGAATAAACTCCAGCTGCCGCTAAACCAATATTGTTTATTACTGGATTTTCAGCTGCCGATAGAAAACCATTTGGGCCAGTCCAACTGAAAGTATAAGGAGCAACTCCTCCGCTTGGATTTGCAGTTAATATTAAAGTTTGTCCTTCACATAATGATGTTGAAGACGGGGTCGGATTTGATATTGGATCTGCTAAATTTGTTTTTGAAGAACTTATGATTTCGAATGGCTCAGCATTTAAAACTATAGAAAAAGGATTAATTTTAAAACTAATTGCCGAAGAATTGAAGGAAAAAAAACTAAAAAATATAGCGATTAACAAGTAATTTTTTTTCATTGACCAGAAAGGTATTGGTTAATACATATTTGAAAAAGGATAATTATTGAGCAGTTAAATAACAATATAGTATTCTTAATAATGTAAAAACTAACTCAATTAGTATCAAAAATACAATAAATTTTTAAAAGAACTATAGCGAATTTGCTAAAATATATCCACTTGTCCAGGCATTTTGAAAGTTAAATCCGCCAGTTACAGCATCAATATTCAAAATTTCTCCTACAAAATAAAGATTTTCGTGCAATTTACTTTCCATTGTTTTGAAGTTGATTTCCTTTAAATTAATACCGCCGGCAGTTACAAATTCTTCTTTAAATGTACTTTTACCATTGACTTCGAAACTCGAATTCGTCAATTGATTGGACAAGTTTTGTAGTTGAATTTTAGATAAATCGGCCCATTTGGTGCCTTCTTGAATAGTCGAAGCAAGAACCAAACTCTCCCAAAGTCTATTTGATAAATCAAAAGGGGATTTCTTAGAAACCGCTTTTTTGGCGTGTTCCTGTTTTAAATCTTTGAGGATTTTTTCGGCTTCATCAGTGTCAAGGTCATTCAACCAATTAACGAAAATGGTAAATTGGTAATTTTTCTCTGATAAAATTCGAGCACCCCAAGCCGATAATTTTAAAATAGCCGGACCGCTCATTCCCCAATGCGTAATAAGCAAAGGGCCGGTTGAGGTCAGTTTGGTATCTTTTACTTTTATTGAAACTTGTGCCGAAACTCCGGGAAGTTCTTTTATTCTTGAATCCTTGATGTTGAAAGTAAATAGGGAAGGAACGGGAGTTACAATGGCGTGACCAAAAGTTTGCAACATTTCCCAAATTTTTGGGTTGCTTCCTGTGGCGAGAATTAGTTTTTCGGCAATATAATTTTCGTTTTGGGTCTCAATTTTCCAAACATTATCTTTTTTGAAAATCGATTGTACGCTTTGTCCCGTCAAAACGGTAATTCCTAGTTTATGGGTCGCTTTCAAAAAACAATCAATAATGGTTTGCGACGAATTCGAAACGGGAAACATACGGCCATCATCCTCAATTTTAAGTTCCACACCGTGATCGCTGAACCATTCCACAGTGTCTCCAGAACAAAATTGATGAAATGGGCCGCGCAATTCTTTCTCGCCACGAGGATAAAATTTCACTAATTCATTGGGTTCAAAACAGGCGTGGGTCACGTTGCATCTTCCACCGCCTGAAATCCTGACTTTAGACAAGACTTCGCTTCCACGTTCGAGAATGGCTACTTTTAATTTTGGATTTTTTTCTACTATGTTGATTGCTGTAAAAAAGCCTGCTGCGCCGCCGCCTACAATTATAATGTTAAAATTCTGGTTCATATTCTATCTGGAAAATCGGAAATAATTCCGTTTATGTTGAATGATTTTATTTTTTGAATATCTTCTTTAGAATTCACAGTCCAAGGATAAACTTCGAATCCATTTTCTTGCATCAAAGCTACATTTTCTTTCGTTAGTAATCGGTAATCAGGATGAATGGAATAGGCATTTACTTTTTTGGCGAAAGCCAAAGCTGCTTCAATAGATTCTTCCGTTAAAACACCAATTCTAATTTTTGGATGCAAAAGCTGAACTTCTTCCAACATTTTCCAATCAAAACTAGAAACCAAAAACCTTTTATAATTCCAGTTTTTCTCTGTACTAAAATGTTCTATTAATTCAACGACGGGTTTTTCAGTTCCGATTCCTTTGAGTTCAATGTTGACAAAACAGCGCTTTTTTGCCAAATCTAAAACTTCAATCAATGTTGGAATCCCATATTTCTTTAATTTTGATGCAGTAAACTGATTGACGAAACCTTTTCCATTGGTGGTTCGGTCAATTGTTTCATCGTGAATCACGATTAATGCTCCATCTGAACTCAAATGAACATCAAGTTCAACACCATCCACATTCAAATCGATTGCTTTTTGGAAAGAAACCAAAGTATTTTCGGGTTCATAACCTTTTGCGCCGCGATGTCCAATTTTCTTCATATACTGTTTTTTTTTTGATGCAAAAAAAAGGCAAAATATTCAAATTAAGCAATTTACGTGTTTTTTTTCTTAAAAAAACGGCAGAGCTATCGAAAAATATTGCAAATTTACACAAGGTTTCAAAAAAATTAATATAAATAAATTTTAAATTACATCTATGAAAAAAGCTATTTTATCTATTTTATTGACGGTTTTGTTGGCAAGTTTAAGTTTTGCACAACTACCAAAATTTGTTACATCAGTCGAAGGAATTAAAGAATATAATTTGCCCAATGGGCTTAAAATTCTTCTCATTCCAGATGCTGCACAATCAAATGTGGTTGTAAATATTGTGTATAATGTAGGTTCAAGACATGAAGGTTACGGAGAAACCGGAATGGCGCATTTATTAGAACATATGTTGTTTAAGCGCTCCTCCAAGTTTAGTGAAATAAAAAAAGCAATCGCTGATAAAGGGGCTTGGGCAAATGGAACCACTTGGTATGATAGAACAAATTATTATGAAATTCTTCCTGCCACCGATGAAAATTTGAATTGGGCTTTAGTAATGGAAGCGGATAGGATGATAACTTCGGCAAATTTGCAGTCAGATCTGGATACAGAGTTTTCTGTTGTGCGAAATGAGTTCGAAATAGGAGAGAATTACCCGTCTGGAGTGCTTATGGACAGGATAGTTTCGGCAGCTTATCTTTGGCACAATTACGGAAATTCAACCATTGGAAGTAAAGAAGATATCGAAAGAGTAAAAGAAAGCGCTCTAAATAATTTCTATAAAAAACATTATCAGCCCAATAATGCAACACTAATTGTTGGTGGTAAATTTGATGAAAACAAAACATTGGAATTAATTTCAAAATATTTTGCAATTATTCCAAAATCAAAACAAATTATTGAACAAACCTATACTGTTGAACCAGCACAAGATGGAGAGCGTTTTGTCGAATTGAAAAGAAATGGGGATTTGCAGTATGTAGCAATGGCTTATCACACGCCAAGTTTTTCGGATAAGGAGTATGCCGCAAACAGCGCTTTGATTTCGATTCTTACGAACAATCCTTCCGGGGCTTTGTATAAAGCTTTGATTGATACGAAACTGGCCACTAGTGTTTATGGGTATAGCTTTACACTCAAAGACCCTGGGTTTAGTTATTTTCAATCCGAAATCCCAAAAGATAAGGATCTAAAAGCTGCTCAAGAGGCTTTTCTTCAAACGATGAACAAGGTGCCCAAAATGACTTTTACCGAAGATGATTTGAAAAGAGCCAAAAATGAATTAGTAAAACAATTTGAAAAAACCTATAACAAAACAATGGATTTGTCTATTGCATTGACAGAAAATATAGGCGCTGGAGATTGGCGTTTATTCTTTATTAATAGAGATAATATTGAAAAATTAACACTTGCAGATATCCAAAATGTAGCCAAAAAATATTATTTGCAAAGCAATAGAACTTGGGGAAGGTTTATTCCAGAAAATAATGCAGAGCGCGTAAAAGTAAGCGAAACTCCTGATATTACAGTTTTGACAAATGGATATAAAGGAAAAGCTCTAGAGGAAAACAAGGCCACTTTTGAAAGTTCGGTGGCCAATATTTTAAAAACAACTGAAATGGGCCAACTAGCTTCAGGCGGAAAATATGCACTGTTGGAGAAACCCTCAAAAGGAGACAAAATTGAAGCCAGATTTTTATTGCGAATGGGAGATGAAAAATCATTAGAAGGCAAGAATTTAATTGCGAATTTAACCGCAAAAATGCTAAAATTGGGAACTAAAACAAGAAGTAAAAAAGACATTAACGATCAATTAGATCAATTCAAAACTAATATTAATTTCCAAGGTAATGTTGATGGATTGTATGTTGATGTAAGTACTGATAAAACTAATTTAAACAATGCCTTGGCACTTCTTAAAGACATTTTGAGAAACCCTATTTTCGACGCCTCCGAATTTGAAAAAATGAAATTGGAAACCAAAAGTGGATTAGAAGCCAACAAAAGTGAACCACAAGCAATAGTAGGTGAGGCTATTGAAAAACAAACGGCTTTGTATCCAAAGTCGCATCCTTATTATTCACAAACTTCTGATGAGAAAATAGCTGAATTAAACAAAATCACTTTAGAGGATTTGAAAAAATATTACAATGATTTTTACAACGGCAGTAACAGTAAAATTGTATTTGTAGGAGGAATTGAAAAGAAAAGCATAAAAACTTTTATGGACGAAACATTAGATAATTGGAACTCTAAAATCGTTTACACTAGGATTCCAACTCAATATTTTGATGTTAAGGCATACAATAACACTATTCAGGTAAATGATAAAACTAATGCAGTTGTATTAGGGAAAATCAATTTGAATATGGGTATGAACGAACCTGATTACCCAGCAGTTGATATGGCCAATGAAATGTTAGGTGGAGGCGCTTTTCTATCTTCCAGAATACCAGAGCGTTTGCGAGAGGTAGAAGGAATGAGTTATGGCGCAGGTTCTTTTATCTCAGGGAATGGAATTGATAAAACGGGGGATTGGGGAGTTTATGCTTTTTTTAATCCACTGTATAAAGACAAACTAGACAATGCTTTGAAAGAAGAAATTCAAAAAGCGCTGGATAAAGGATTTACAAAAGAAGAATTCGACACCTCTTTAAAATCTTGGTTGCAACAACGCCAAACAATGCTTGGAACAGATGAGTTTCTAGTTACACAACTTAGAGAATATTTAGATCAGAATAAAACATTTAAAACCTATTCTGACTATGAAGACAAAGTAAAAGCTTTGGATGTTGCAAAGGTAAATACAGCGATGAAAAAGTATTTCAATTTGCAAAAATTCGTCTTGATTTACGCTGGCGATTTTGCCAAAAAATAAGATTTTTAATAATTAAAAAACGAGGTTTTCTGAATAAGAGAACCTCGTTTTATTTTTTTAGAATAGAAATTTGGCGTTATTGTTTTTCCAATAAAACAATAGCAAATTTACTGTCAATATTTATTTTTCCATTAGAAACTACAACTTTTTTTCCGGAATATGCGTCATGTAATTTTGTTCCATTTTCGAAAACAGTCCCTACTGAAATTTCCTTTTGTCCTTTTGGTAAATCCAATCCAATAACCACCTTGTCCGTGAGAGTATTTTGTGTAAAAGTTCTACTAAAAATATAAGGACTTGCCGAGATTTCTTGATGAATTCCTGCTCCAATCGAGATGTGATTTTTTCTGAAATTACCCAGTTTTTGCCAATGCAAAAGCACTTTTTGAGTTTCGGTATTGGTCTTGATGTCATCCCAATTCATCATCGAACGCAAAGTAGCATCGCCTGTAGTTCCCGGAATATCTAACGAACGAGCACTTTCGTCTCCATAATACACTTGCGAAATTCCCGGAGCAAGCAATAATTTTGTTCCGCTTTCGAAAGTTTTTTCGCGTTTCTTGTCATAAGGAGAACTGTCGTCGTGTGAAGAAACATAATTCATTACGGTGTTTCCTTTCAAGTCATTTTGAAGGATTGAATTGTATTTAGAATATAGTTCTTCGTAATTCATTTTAGCTTCATTTCTAAAATCAAAATTGATTAAACCGGTAAAGCCATTCGCGAAATAATCCACTTTTTTGTCTCCAAAATCAAATAGTTTTTTCGCTCCAATGTTGTAACCATAGACTTCACCAACAGTAAAAAAGGCATTGTTATCCAACACTTTTTCAGGATTATTTTTTTTGAAATCGGCAAAGGATTGGTCGCAAACTTTCTTGAAATCGGCCCAAACATCTTCATAAGTGTGTTTTGCCGTATCCACTCGGTAGCCATCAATTCCATAATCGGTGATGTAATCCGACAGCCATTTCATAATGTAATATTTTGGTGCACGAGGATAACCTGTTTTGGCGAAAAAGGCATCCAATTCGGCTACTTCTTGTTCGTAACGACCTTCTTTTTTCCATTTTTCGATCAAGATTGGAGGCAAAGCTACAGCATCATTGCTTTCGGTTTTTACGTCTGGAAGATTTTCGACCAAAGTGCAATTGATATAAGTATCATACGATTTGTAAGTGCATTTTGGGGAAGTTCGAACCCAATCATTTGGATATGCAGGATCTTCGGCAGTGACCGGTCCAGTGTGATTGATAACGGCATCTAGCAAAATACGGATTCCTTTGGCGTGAGCTTTTTGTACTAATTCAGCCAAATCTTTTTTAGTTCCAAAACTCGGATCCAAGGCCGACCAATCTCTTGCCCAATAGCCGTGAAAACCGTAGCTATAACCAGTTCCTTCATCGACTCCATCGTGAATTTGTTCTACAACAGGTGTCATCCAAATCGCTGTAATCCCTAATTTTTCAAAGTAGCCTTCGTCCAGTTTTTGAATCACTCCTCGAATATCACCACCTTCAAAACCGCGCAATTTCCCGGTTGGTTTGTTTCGATTATAGTTTTGGTCGTTCGTTTTATCTCCATTATTAAATCGATCGATTAAAAGAAAATACACGTTGGCATTTTCCCAAACAAAAGGTGTTTTTGAAGCTGTTTTTACCGTTTTTGTTGAAGAACAACTAGCGAAAAGAAGCGAAAGAAATGCTACCGAAAATAAGATATTTTTTTTCATTTTGTTTTTTTATTTCAAACCTAACAGGTTTTTAAAACCTGTTAGGTTTTATGAATTATAATTGAATTTTAATTTCAACTCCTGTTCCTTTTTTCCAGGAAACAGGAATTTCTATATTGTTTTTAACTATTTTGAAATCAATGGATTTCCCGTTTACGGTCACTGATTTTGCTTTTATATTATGAACAATCAGAGCAACATTTTTATCGGATGATGGAAAGTTTTTTCCAATTTCTGAATTCAATTTTACAGTTACTACCTTTCCATTGGTGCTGCCATTGAAATTCAAAACTTCAAATTCTCCTTTTTCAAAAGCATTTGCCGTTGTTCCATCGTCATTGTATATTTTGCCTGAACTTTGAGTGGTTTTAGCATCAAAATAATAATGCAAATCGAAATCTGCCAACGAATATTTCGAGGTGTTTTGAATGGTTTTTATCATTGGAATGAAAGCACCTCCACGCACAAAAACAGGAATGTGGTCTTCAACAACGGCAATATTTGCAGTAGTTCCGGCCAATTGTTCTTCATTGGAATAAAAATCAAACCAGTTGTTATTTTTTGGAAAATATACAGAAGTTGAAGTCACGCCAGCTTTCGTGATTGGTGTCACCAAAAAGTCATTTCCCCAAAGATAGGTATCACAAACCGTCAATAATTTTGGATTATTGGGTTCTTCAAAAAATAACGGACGCATCAAAGGCGTTCCTTTTTGGTTGTTTTCGAAAGCCAAAGTATAGTTGTAAGGCAAAAGTTGGTAACGCAATTCCACTTGTTTTTTTGCTTTTGCTTTGGTTACGATGTCTTTATAAACGGGTTCAGCAGCAACATCTTCGTGAGCGTGCGGACGAAAAACTGGGTTGAAAACGCCATATTGCAACCAACGAATGTACAATTCATTGTCGAAATAATCTCCGGCAAAACCTCCTAAATCCGAGTGCATATATGCCATTCCCTGCATTCCCATTTGCAAGGCAATTTCGGTTTGGGGTTGTAAGCCGCCCCAACTTCTACTTACATCACCGGACCACGGAATCATTCCGAAACGTTGTGAACCGGAATATCCGGCACGCATTAATATAAATGGACGTTGATTTGCGAAGTCTTTTTTGTAACCATCGGCGATTAGTTTTGACCAGTTGTGTCCGTAAACATTATGGACTTCATCGGCTTTTCCGCCGGCTGTTATAGCTTCGGATGGAAAAACTTCAGGTTCGCCCAAATCACCCCAAAGTCCACCAACGCCTTGATTGATTAGGGTTTTATATACATTCCAAAACCAATCCTTTCCTTCAGGTTTGAAAATGTCGATGATTCCAGTGTTTCCAAAATAAAAATCATAAGTAAACGGTTTTCCGTTTTTATCTGTTGCCAATACTTTTTTATCAACAGCTTCCTGCCATTTTGAAGAAGTTGTCAGCACAAAAGGTTCTGTTATTAAAACAGTTTTTATCCCTTTTGCATTCAAATCGGCAATCATTTTTGTTGGATTTTGAAATTTATCTTTGTCCCAATCCAAATTTCCCATTGTTCCTTGAATGGTTTTTCCAAACCAATACAAATCCAGAATAATCGCATCGACAGGAATTTTGTCATCTTCAAATTTCTTGATAGTTTTCTCTACTTCTTCTTGCGAATGATAACCAAAACGACTGGAAAAATTCCCCAAAGTCCATCTTGCTGGCAGAGGTTGTTTTCCTGTTAAATCAGTATAATTCGAGATAAAATCAGTCCAGGAATCACCAACAATTACTTGGTAGGTTTTTCGGCCGGAAATGGTTTCGTAGGCCAAAGTATTGTCTTTTTTGCTGTCTAAATCTAAGTAACCAATAGCAGAATTATCAAAATGAACGGCATATATTTTCGATGACAAAACCATTGGAATGGTAAAATTCATTAGCTCAGAATGGGTTTCATACCCATAATGCGCTCGATTGTAAAGAGCTAATTTATTACCACGGCGGTTCATTCCCAATGCTCGAGCGCCGCCGCCGTAAAGCATTTCTTCAGGCGAAATATTGAATTGAATTACTTCGGTTGAATCGGCTTTTATGTTGCCTTTTACATTGTCTAGCGAAATATGTTTTTGTTTGAAATAACCTGTTTTTTCAGAAAACAAAAGTTTTTGTTGGTTGAAGTAAGTGATTTGAAAAGGTGATTTTTGGATTGAAACTACGATTCCGGAGGTGGAGAATGTCAATATATTTTGATTTCCCGAAATTTTCGCAATTCCTTTTTTGGGAACTAAAACTACCGCTTCTGAATTTGGATTGTAACTTTGACCTTTTGGAATAAAAGTAGCTTCCACAATTTTTTCAGAATAGGCTTTGATGACATACAAACCATCGGAAGTTTTTATTTCTAAAGAGTTGTTGACTTTTTTAAAACTTTCGAATTTTCTATTTGCGTTTTGGGCAAAGGAAAGTGAGGTTATAAATAGTAAGAAAAATATTTTTTTCATTGTTTATTGTTTTAAACCTGTAAAGTTTGAGAGAAACCTTTGAGGTTTGGTGTAGGTGAATTTTTATTTCAATTCCAATATCAAAACCGATTTTGGTTCCAAAGTAATTTCTTTTGTTACGTCAATTATTTTGTCCGTTATGACGTCGTTTCCAGTTTTGTAGTTTTTAATATTTTCGGCGAAACGATTTGTTTTTAGTGTTTTGGTTTCACTGCTGTTGTTGAATAAAACCATTACACTTTCAGTAGCATTGTATCTGAAATAGACGTAAGTATTGTCTTCAGGAATATAATGAGTCATTTTTCCAAAATGAATAACCGATTTTGTTTTTCTCCAATTGAATAATTTTGAAGTGAAATCGAAATATTCATTTTGACCTGATGTTCTTCCCTCTGTGGTAAAAGCATTGTTTTCATCACCTTCCCATCCGCCAGGGAAATCTTGACGAATTGCAGCATCTCCTCCATCGTCTTTGTTTCCCGCCATTCCAATTTCGGAACCATAATACAATTGAGGAATTCCTCGCATAGTTGCCAATAGACCCATTGTCATTTTGTATTTTCCAAGGTCATTTTTGTAAACGTGATTGACGCGGTGGGTGTCGTGATTTTCGGCAAAAATCAATAAATTATTCACATTTGGAAATAGAAAATCATTTGCAAAATTGTTGTACACTTTGGCCATTCCACTTTCCCAATTGCCATCTTCATTGAAAATCGTTAAAAGAGCATCCGATAAAATAAAATCCATTACACTTGGTAAATGGGAATTGAAATTTTGGATTTTACCTATAGGACTGTCTTTTTGCCAATACGAAAGTTGGGCTTGGTCGCGCATCGAAATTTCGCCAACAATATTGAAATTGGGATATTCATCGGTGATGGCTTTGGTCCATTTTGTGATGGCTACTGGATCGGCATAATTGTAAGTGTCCACCCTAAAACCATCTAAATTGGCGGATTCAATCCACCAAATGGCATTTTGAGTAAGATAGTTTAAAACCAAAGGATTTGCTTGATTCAAATCAGGCATTGAGGGTGCAAACCAACCGTCCATACATATTTGGGTGTCAATTTTAGACGCATTGATATCGTGAATAACGGTTCTTCTATGATTGGTTTGCGTGAAAGTTTCAAATTGATGAATCCAATCCTGGGTGGGCAAATCTTTCAGCATCCAATGCGATGCACCCCAATGATTGGTGACATAATCCATTACTAATTTCAGGTTTTTTTTGTGCATTTCAGTTGCTAACCGAGCATAATCTTCGTTGGTTCCGTAGCGAGGATCAATTTTGTAAACATCGGTTTGTGCGTAAGTGTGATACGAATAAACCGCTTCGTTGTCTTCGCAAAGTGGTGTAATCCAAAGAGAGGTTGCGCCCAATGCTGCGATATAATCCAAATGATTGATGATGCCTTGAATGTCGCCGCCGTGTCTTCCTTCGGGTAATTCTCGATTGAATTTTTCGATGGTAGAAGCATCGCTATTGTTATTCGGATTTCCATTTGAGAAACGGTCAGGCATTATCAAATACATCATATCTGAAGCATCAAAACCTTTTCGTTCGGCTGAGTTTTCTCTTCGTTGTTTTAGAGCATAATTTTGTGTAAATATGGTTTTGTTTTTGTATTGGAAAGTGAAAATACAATTCGTGGCAGGAACATTTTCAGTATTTATAGTAACGAACAGATAGTTGGGGTTTTCAGTCCTTTTCACGTTTGTAATTTTAATCGAATGGGAAACGGATACCTGATATTGCGCTATATTTTTGCCATAAAACATGATTTGCAATTCAGGATTATGCATTCCGGCATACCAAAAAGGAGGTTCTATTCTTTCGATTTGTGCAAACATTGTTGAAGAAATTAAGAAAAATAAAAGTAGTTTTTTCATTTGACAAATAATTAAATTTATTTCAACTTTATTATTTAAAAATATAAGGCATATAAGTTCATTTAAGTTTTCTTAGATGTCCTTATATGCCATATATAGAATTGACTTTTTAGCTAGACCACAACCAAACTATTTGGTTCTACTAAAACAGCATTGCCATTGACAAAAACAGTCATTTCTTTCGAACCTTCGAGGGTAAGTTGTGTATCGTCGTGATTAACAGCAACCTTCAAAATCTGGTTTCTAAAATTAATTTTAAAGGAATATCCAGTCCACTCTTTTGGTATTTTTGGAGAGAAATGTAGTGAGTCGTTTTTTACTCGCATTCCGCCAAAACCTTCTACAATACTCATCCAGGTTCCCGCCATTGAGGTGATGTGACAGCCTTCTTCTACTTCTTTATTGTAGTCATCAAGATCTAAACGGGATGTTCTTAAATAAAAAGTATAAGCCATATCCATTTTGTCCAATTTTGCTGCTTGAATAGAATGTACGCAAGGAGAAAGCGAACTTTCGTGAACGGTAAAAGGCTCGTAAAAATCAAAATGTTTTTCTAATTGTTCTCTCGTAAAGTGATCTTCGAAGAAGTAAAATCCTTGTAAAGTATCGGCTTGTTTGATGTAAGGCGAACGCAAAACTCTGTCCCAAGACCATTTTTGATTGATTGGTCGTTGTGATTTATCCAAATCTTTTACCAAAACTAAATCCTTGTCCAAAAACCCATCTTGTTGCAAATAAACGCCATGTTTTTCGGAATAAGGAAAGTACATATTGCCCGAAACTTTTTTCCAATCTTGCAATTCAGCATCCGATAATTTTACTTTTTCGATGATGCGTTTGTGGTCGGATGGATATTCTAGCGACACTTTCAGGATTTGTTCGTGTGTATAATCAATACACCATTTTGCAATATAATTGGTATAGAAATTATTGTTTACATTATTTTCGTATTCGTTTGGACCGGTAACGCCAAGAATTACATATTGGTTTTTGTCTGTTGAAAAATTGGCTCTTTGATGCCAAAAACGGGCTATTCCAATCAAAACTTCTAATCCTTTTTCAGGAATATAACTGTAATCGCCAGTAAAACGATGGTAATTGAAAATCGCAAAAGCAATCGCACCATTTCTGTGGATTTCTTCGTGTGTGATTTCCCATTCGTTATGACATTCTTCGCCATTCATCGTTACCATTGGATACAAAGCAGCTCCGTTTTTGAACCCTAAATTGTCTTTGGCATTTTCAATCGCTTTATCTAATTGATTGAAGCGATAAGTCAATAAATTTCTGGCCACTTGCTGATCTTTGGTCGCCATGTAAAATGGAATGCAATAGGCTTCGGTGTCCCAATAAGTGGAGCCTCCGTATTTTTCGCCTGTAAACCCCTTTGGACCAATATTCAAACGAGAATCTTTACCGGAATAGGTTTGATTCAATTGAAAAATATTGAAACGAATGCCTTGCTGCGCTTTTACATCGCCTTCAATAGTGATGTCTGACATTTCCCAAATTTTGGCCCAAGCTTCGATTTGCTCGGCTAATAATTGATCATATCCTTTTGCTAAAGCTGATTTTATTGCGGCTTCTGCTGCTGCAAGAGTATTTTCGTGGTTCAAAGAAACGGTATAACCACCTATTTTTTGAATGGATGATTTTTGTCCTTTTGCAATAATGACATCGAATGATAATTGAATTTTATCGGTACCGGTTTTAATATTGGATGGAGAAATGTTGCCGTTTTTACCGTTTACAAAAATGCTGTTTTGCATAAAAGTAGTTACCTTGAAATGGGTTTTGAAGGTTTGAGCAGTTACAAAAGCGTCATTTCCACTTCTTTTCACATCCAATGGTTCCCAGAATTTCTCTTCCCAGTTGGCATCTTCATTGGTTACACCAGCGTCAACATAAGGTTTGTAAACAATTTTGGTATCTTTGTTTATAGCGGTGATTTCATAACTGATAACACCCACTTCGTCTAAATTCATACATAGAAAACGACGAATATTTACGCCAATTTCGGTTCCGTTTTGCAAAGTGGCTTCAAAAGAACGATTGTACCAACCTTCTTTCATATTCAACTCCCGACGAAAGTTATTTACTTTGGTGCAAGCATTTAAATCCAGAATTTCATCATTGATTTCAATATCAATTCCGATCCAGTTGGGTGCATTTAGGACTTTGGCAAAATATTTTGGATACCCATTTTTCCACCAACCCACTTTGGTTTTGTCAGGATAATAAATTCCTGCGATATAACTTCCCTGAAAAGTTTCTCCGGTATAATTTTCTTCAAAATTCGCTCTTTGTCCCATAGCACCGTTACCAATGCTGAAAAGACTTTCGGACGATTTTACACTCTCTGCATCAAATCCTTCTTCAATGACGGACCAATTGTCTGGTTTAATGTAATCTTGATTCATTTGTTTTTTTATTATTTAAAGATTAAAAAAATATTTAGAATTCTGTTTTTAGAATTCTTATTTTCCAATCATTTAATTGTTTATTAAAGTATCAATAAAGGTTTTGTCCATTTGGGTAAAATCTTTAAATAAATATTTTGCTTCGTGCAATGTTGAAGCTTCTCCAATTCCCACGCTAATCATTCCGCCGATGTTCGCGGCTTGAACTCCCGCAACCGAATCTTCAAAAACAATGGAGTCTTCGGGTTTTGTGTTTAATAATTTGGCGGCAAGCAAGAAAACTTCGGGATCGGGTTTGGCGTTCGAAACGTCATTTCCATCAACAATAGCATCAAAAAAAGCAAGCGTTCCCGTTTTTTCGAGAATAGGTCTGGCGTTTTTACTAGCTGAACCCAATGCGATTAGTTGCTTTTTTTCTTTTAAATAGTTTAAAACAGGCATCACTCCTGGCAGGATTTCGCTTTCGTCCATATCAACTAGATAGGACAAATAATCTTCGTTTTTTTGAACGAGCCATCTGTTTTTGTCTTCTTGCGAAGCGTCAACTTTTCCTATTTCCAGAATGATATCGAGCGAGCGCACGCGGCTTACTCCTTTTAATAATTCGTTGTTTTCGTGTGTAAATTCGAATCCTAATTCATTGGCTATTTTTTTCCAAGCTAGAAAATGGTATTTTGCGGTGTCCACAATTACGCCGTCAAGGTCGAATATAAATGCTTTTGTATTCATTATTATTTTTTAATTTATTTAACTGTTGATAGGTGCTCCTTAACAAAAAACACTGCTAACCCAGCAATCAACATGGAAACTCCTGCGATGACAATAATTGCCATTGGAAAACCTCCAAACAAAGCAATAATTGTACTTCCTAATAATCCCGCAGCGATTTGTGGAATGGTAATGGTGGCATTAAACAATCCCATATAAACGCCCATTTTGTCTGCTGGAAGTGAACCAGAAAGCATGGCGTATGGCATTGCTAATATGGCTGCCCAAGCTAACCCTACTCCGGAAATGGATAGTAAAAGAATATTTTTGTCATGTACAAAATACATCGATGCTAATCCAATTCCTCCTAGCAAAAGCGAAAAACTATAAGTTTTTTTTCTGCCAATAGATTTTGCAATTGTTGGAATAAGTAAAGAAAACAAAGCTGCAACGGCACTGTAAAAGGCAAACATTACACCTGTCCAATCCCCGGCTTCGTTGAATCCAATGGATTTAGGATCCAAAGCTTCTGCTCCCCAAACCTGATTGGCAATGGCTCTGGTGGTGTAAACCCACATTAAAAACAAGGCGAACCAAGAAAAGAATTGTACGATTCCCAATTGCCAAAATATTTTTGGAGCATTTGCGATTAACTTGAAAATACTGGTTTTTTCAGTTACCGTTTCGGCTTCTAAGTCAATGTCGTTGTAAAGTGC
This sequence comes from Flavobacterium psychrophilum, assembly GCA_945860385.1. Taxonomy (GTDB): domain Bacteria; phylum Bacteroidota; class Bacteroidia; order Flavobacteriales; family Flavobacteriaceae; genus Flavobacterium; species Flavobacterium psychrophilum_K. The sequence continues at coordinate 61,981 of CAMAQD010000002.1, read as the reverse complement.
ATGTTCTTTTGGGGCATATTCTTTAGTTTTAAAAACAGTCCAAAGAACAGTTGCCAACAAGATAGCACCCCCAATGTAGAAAGACCAAATTACAGATGCTGCTACTTTTTCGCCAACTGCGGGAACATTTGCAACGCCAGCTTTGGCAAGAATCCAAGGTAATAAAGAACCAAAAACGGCTCCAAAATTGATTAAAGCGCTTTGTAAAGAATAGCCAAGATTTTTCTGTTCATCATTGACCATATCACCAACAAGTGCTCTGAAAGGTTGCATAGTTACATTAAAAGATGTATCCATTAAGAGAAGCATTACGGCACCAAAAATTAAGGGTGGTAATAAATAAGTAAAGTATTCTGCATTGGGCATAAAGAACATTGCTAAAGCCGATACAATGGCACCAAAAAAGATGAATGGAATTCTGCGTCCAAGACGTGTCCAGGTTTTATCACTTGAAAGTCCAATAATAGGTTGAACAATTAAACCTGCAAGAGGTGCGGCTAACCAAAAATAACCAATACTGTGAACATCAGCGCCAAGGGCTTCTAATATCCTACTGGTATTGCCATTTTGAAGAGAATAACCAATTTGTACTCCTAGGAATCCAAAGCTTAGATTCCAGATTTGCCAAAAACTTAATTTGGGTTTTTTCATTATCGTATATTGTTTTAAATGTACGATAAGCACCATGCTTATCAAAACTTAACTTATTTTTCGAAGTAAAAGTAACAGTTTTGAATTGTGTAAATATAAAAAAGTTTTTAGATTTTAGTTTTTAGATTTGGTAATTAATCATTTAGCATCTAAACTATAACGTAATAGTGTGAATAAGTTTTTTTTGCAATGACAATATCAACGGTAATATCAATGGCAATATCAATGGATATTAGAAAATAAATTTGGATTATGATACAAATGATATTGAAATTGCTATTGAAATTGAACATTCTTAAAGAGTTGACTCACGCTCGATTAAATGAGTTTCAATAACAACGGTTTTGTACACTTCGTCCTTTTCTTCTATTTCTATTGCTTCTTCTTCGGCTTCCAGTCTTTCGATAAGCATTTTTGCAGCCACACTTCCCATTTCTAATCCGTTTTGGCTCACGGTGGTTATGGTTGGTGTAGAATATTTAGAGATAATACCATCAGTAAAAGCAATAACTGCAAGATCTTCAGGGACTTTTATTCCTCTTTTATTGGCCATTTTGATGATGGTGACCGCAAACAACTCGTTTACGGCAAAAACGGCATCAAAGGCTTTGTCTTCAAGAAGTTGAGCTATTGTGATTTCGCAATTGTCGACGTTTTCAATTTTAATAATTAAATTTTCATCGAATGGTAAGCCATTATCTCGTAAGGCTTTAGTGTAGCCGTCGGTTCTGAATTTCCCCACACTCACATAATCGACAGTGGTAACGAGGGCAATTTTTTTCTTTCCTTTATCTATCAAACTTTGCACGGCCTCATAAGCCGCTAATTCATCGTTAATAATTACTTTGTCACAAAGAATGTCATTGGTCACTCTGTCAAACATTACGACAGGCATTCCTTGGCTGATAACTTCGGTAATGTGATGAAAATCGCCTTTGAATTGGGTTTCTTTAGAGAGCGACATTATGAATCCGTCGATACTGCCGTTGGCCAACATTTCCATATTTAGAACTTCTTTATCGAAAGAGTCGTCGGACAAACAAATGATTACGCTGTATCCATTTTCATTGGCAATGTGTTCGATTCCGTTGATAACAGTTGAAAAGAAGTAATGTACAATTTCAGGAATAATAATTCCAATGGTTTTCGTCTTTCTGTTTTTTAAACTTAGTGCAATATTATTGGGTTTGTAATGGTAAAATTTAGCAAAAGCCTGAACTTTAAGCCTGGTTTCTTCCCCTATTTCAAGGCTGTTTCTAAGAGATTTAGAAACGGTTGAAATGGACACATCCAATTCTTTTGCAATTTGCTTTAGGGTTACCTTCTTCTTCATAGTGGTTATTGGATAAAAATCATTTTCGTAATAAAGATAAAATTTTATTTAGATTATGGCAATTTAGAGGTCGAATATTTAAATAAAACAGAAACTTTTCAACACTATCACGTTTTCGTAACCGTTTTAATTTTTACCTTTGTCGGAAGTGTTAATAATTATCTAATTTTGAAGTTCGAAGTAAAGGTAATTACAAACAAAAACCTAATTAATTTAAACAAAAAGTATGAAAACAATTTACAAAAAGTTGTTATTTTTATTACTATTCTTGCCTTTAAGTGTTCTTGCACAAGAAACAGTTAACGGTACGGTTGTGGATTCAAAATCGAATCAACCCATTCCGGGCGTAAATGTAGTAATCTCGGGTTCCAGTACAGGGACGCAAACTGATTTTGATGGTAAATTCAAATTAGTTAAAGTAAACAAAGGCGATAAAATCGTTTTTTCTTTTATTGGATATACAAGTCAAACAATAATCTTTAATAATCAACAAACATTAAATGTAAATCTTGCAGAAGATGCAAATGAACTAAAGGAAGTTGTAGTTCAAGTAGGGTATGGATCTATTAAGAAAAAAGACGCTACAGGTTCTGTTGCTTTAGTAACTGCAAAAGATTTTAATAAAGGAGCAATTTTCTCTGCGGATCAATTATTAGCAGGAAAAGCTGCGGGTGTTAGAATTACTAATGGAGGTGGTGCTCCAGATGCTGGGCCAATTATCAGAATTAGAGGTGGTGCTTCATTAAATGCTTCGAATGACCCTTTGATTATCATTGACGGTGTGCCAATAAGTGACGCAGGAACAAATCCTTGGTCTCTTATTAACCCTAATGATGTGGAGAGTTTCTCTGTGTTAAAGGATGCATCTGCCACCGCAATTTATGGTGTGAGAGCTTCTAATGGAGTAATCCTTATTACTACAAAAAAGGGAACTTCAGGAGCACCGCAATTTAATTATTCATCTAATATCACTATGGGAAAAGCACTTAATACCTTAGATGTGATGGATGCGTCAGATTTCACCCGATTTATTCAACAATATCATCCTGAAAAGACAAATCTATTAGGGGTTGATGACCCTGCTACTCTTGCTACTGATGATCTTTCTACACCTCAAATTGAGGGCAGAATATTAAGTGATACAAACTGGCAAGATGAAATTTTGAGAACATCAATTTCAACAGATCATAACTTTAGTGCAAGAGCTAATTTGTATCAAAAAATACCATTTAGAGCTTCTATTGGTTTTACAGATGTTCAAGGTATTGTAAAAACCAGTGAGTTTAAAAGACTTTCCTACTCATTTAAGATGACTCCAAAATTTTTAAATGATGATTTAAAGGTAGACATAAACGCTAAAGGAACTTATTCAAATAAAAATAATGTTGATGAAGGAGGTGCATTTGGTGGAGCAGCAGTTATGGATCCTACTAAACCAGTATATGGTGACTCATTTGATAATAAGTTTGTAGGATACTATCAGCAAAGTAGTTTAAGTGGGAATAGAGATCAAAAAGTGGGGCCAACAAATCCTTTGGCTTTATTAGATCAAAGAAGAGGTGTTGATAATGCAATTCGATTTTTAGGCAACATTGAGTTTGATTATAAACTCCCATTTTTACGGGACCTTAGAGCGGTAGTTAATTTAGGTTTAGATGCTACAACAAGAGATTATAAAGTAAAGTTTCAAGATAATGCACTTGCTACTTATACTTTCAATCAAGGAACAGATCCTGCAACAAATTATCTTTTTAATCCTGGTCAAGCAGAATTTTTTAAAGCAACGGCAACAAATAAAACGATGGATTCGTATTTGGCGTATTCAAAAACACTTAGTGGTTTTGTGAATAAAGTGGATGCTCAAGCGGGATATTCCTACCAAGATTTTAAAACAGATGGAAATTCAATTTCTTATAGAAATAATGTAGATACAGGAATTAGAGAAGAATTTATTAGTGATGTTAATAATCCAACCAACAGAGAATATAGACCTCGAAATTTACAAGCTTTTTTTGCTAGAGGAAACGTTGATTTGGGAGGTAAATATTTATTAACTGCCACTCTAAGAGCCGATGGAACATCTGTTTTTGCTGAAAATCAAAGGTGGGGTTATTTTCCAGCTGTGGGTGCGGCATGGAAACTAAAGGAAGAATCATTCCTGAAAGAATCTAATTTTGTTCAGGATTTGAAATTAAGATTAGGTTGGGGAAAAACGGGACAAGCAACGCTTCCTGGAGGTGGTACTATTCAAAGAGAGTATTACCCTTATTTACCTACTTTTATTCCTGGAGATGCTGCCAGTCAATATTTACCTGGGGTAATTCCATATACTGTAGGGCCATATAATGATGAATTAACATGGGAAAAAACGACTACATACAATTTAGGATTAGATTTTGGTTTATTCAAAAACAATATTCTTACTGGTAGTGTGGATGTTTATCAACGAAAAACTAATGATTTGCTAGCTGTTGTTCCTTTAGCTGCAGGTGATACAGGGGGAACTGAATATTTGAAAAATATTGGGTCTTTAGACAGTAATGGATTTGAAGTGAGTTTAAATGTTAAAGTAATTGAAACAGATGATTTGTCTTTAAATTTTGGAGGTAATATAGCGTACAATTATAGTACTATTTCTGATCTAAAAGAAATAACTAGAACTAGTGCTGGAGGAGGCATTGGAGGTACAGGGAATAATTTAGCCTATCATGCTGTGGGGTACCAACCTTATTCGGCTTTCGTCTATGAACAAATTTATAATGCAAGTGGTGAGCCTATTGTTGGCGCCTATAGCGACAGAAATAAAGATGGTAAAATAAATGAATCAGATGAGTATTATGTTGCCTTGCGCCCTAACTGGACATATGGTTTTAATGCGACTTTTGGATATAAAAACTTTGATTTGACAGCAAATTTTAGAGGACAAATAGGAGGGCAAGTTTACAATCTTAAAAAACAACAAAACGGGTATATACAAGCAGCAATTCCATCACAAAGTACAGAATACATTCAAAATGTTTTGAATTTTTATAACGGTACTGCTAGCCCTCTTTTTGATACTTATCTTGGTAATGCAGAACGTTCTGATTATTTACTAGAAGACGCTTCTTTTTTACGTTGTGATAACATTTCTTTAGGATATAAATTTGCTAAATTTGTGGGTAAATCATCCTTAAGAGTTAGTGGTACTGTTAATAATGCATTTTTAGTAACAAAATATACTGGTCAAGATCCAGAAAATTTTGATGCAATTGACGGGAATTTTTATCCAAGACCAAGAACATTCACTTTTGGAGTAGGTCTTGACTTTTAATTAATAAAATAATATTATGAAAAATTTTAAAAAGTATACTTTAGGATTAGGTTTAGTCCTATTGCTAACAAGCAGTTGCATTGATGATTTGAACACGGAGCCCAAAGGTTCTGCTAAATCATTAGATCAATTACTTCAAGAACAACCAACTTTAGCGGGACTTGTTTCTAAAGTTTATGGATCTTATGCGCTTTCAGGACCATCAGGACCAGGAAGCACAGATACACCGGGTGATGATCCAGGAGAATCTCCATTCTTGAGAGGAATTATTAATTTGCAGGATTTTACCGCTGATGACATGAAAAACCGTTGGGGCGATAATGGGCTTGACCAATTGACTACTGCCTCTAATTGGGATTCCAACAACAAGTTTATGCGATATATGTATAATCGTATTTATTATACAGTGCCTCAAGCAAATCAGGTTATTGCACAATTTCAAACTTTTACTGTTTCAAATAAAGACCAAGTAATAAGCGAAATGCGATTTTTGAGAGCATTAGCCTATTTCTATTTGATTGATTGTTTTGGGAAAGGACCTTTATTGACTGAAGCTGATTTAGGAAGCAAAGAGCTTAAAGGAGAATCCACCAGAAAGCAATTGTATGATTTCGTTGAATCGGAACTCTTAGATATCGAAAATAAATTACCTCAAAGACTTGGATATGGTCAAGCAAGCAAGGCAGCTGTGAGGATGTTATTGGCAAAACTATATCTAAATTCTGAAGTTTATATTGGGCAAAATAAATATGCTCAAGCTTATAAATATTCAAAATTAGTAATAGATGAAGGAGGTTATACTTTAGCACCAAATTTCAGAAGTTTATTTTGTAGAGACAATGATGTAACTGATGCTAAAAATGAAATTATATATGCGCTAATAGCTGATCCAGTTGTAAGTCAGAGCTATGGCAATACAACTTATTTAATTAATGGTAGTTTAAACGATGCAACAATGACAGCACTTGATTATGGAAACCCTGGCGGGGGAAGTAATGCTTGGGCAGGCCATCGCGCTACAAAAGCTTGGTATGGTTTGTTTGGTAATAGTCCTGCTGCTCTAGACGCTTCACCAGATGATAGAGCTCATTTATTTTGGTCAAATTATTTAAATGCTGACCTTACAAAAAGACATAGTTATGAGATGACTAATTATAAAACATGGACAGACGGTTATCCTTCAATAAAATTTACAAATGCAAATTTTATTGGAACTGTAAGTCCTAACTCTTTTGCTGGTACTGATTTTCCTTTGTATAGATTAGCTGATGCGTATTTAATGCTGGCAGAAAGTATATTAAGAGGAGGTGGCGGTTCAAATGCTGACGCTTTAAATTATGTAAATCTAGTTAGAGTAAGATCTAAAGCTACACCAATAAATGCAAGTCAATTGACTCTTGACTTTATTTTGGATGAAAGAGGCAGAGAGCTCAATTTTGAAGGTCATAGAAGAACAGATTTGATTCGTTACGGTAAATTTACTGGTGGTAGTTATTTATGGCCTTGGAAAGGAAATGTTAAGGATGGAACTTCAATTCCTGCTCATTACAATTTATTCCCTATTCCTTTAAAAGCACTTGAAGCTAATCCAAAATTAACCCCAAACCCAGGGTATTAATATTAAATTTTGTATAAATGAAAAATATATTAAAAATAACATTTTTTGCACTTTTGCTTATTTCAATAGGCTCATGCACAAACGATAAAGATCCTGTGGCCACAGCAAATGGTTTGAATCTTAAATCAATAACGCCTAGTAGTCCTTTTGTTTTATCTCCTGTAAATGGTGATAATGATGTGGCAACTATTTCTTGGGACGAAGTTGATAATGGTGTTGCAACTAATCCATCGGTCTATGTAGTTGAAATTGCAAAAAGCGGAACTAATTTTGCAGACCCAATTATTGCAAGTCCTAGTTCAACAGAAACTACATTTCTTTGGAAAGAAGGATACTTAAATTCATTATTGCTAGCGAATGGTTTTTTACCAGAATTAGCTGCAGACATTGACGTAAGAGTAAAATCAACACTTGGTATAGATTTCAACACTTTCGTACAATATTCTAATATAATCGCTATAAAAGTGACTCCATTTTCGCAGGCTGCTTTTGCTTTTACAAAAGTAGGAGCTGATCCAGCACTCGCTCCAAAAACACTTTCATCAGGATTTTTCGCGACTGATACGGAAGGATATTCTTGGTTAGAACCAGGAGATTATAGATTTTACACTTCAGTACAAAACAAATTTCAAGCATCAAATCCATTTTATGGTAATAATGGTACTGGTTCGCTGGTATTAAATGGAGCAGCAATAAATATTGCTACTGCAGGATATTATAGAATTATGGCTGATATTGGTACAAGTCCTAAAACATTTTCGATCACATTGATTACTGCTTGGGGTATAATTGGAGATGCAAAAGTTTTTGGCTCTTTAAATAGCTTGCCTGCCATGACTTATGATGCGGTTGATAAAAAATGGAAAATTGTTATAAGTCTAAAAGGCGGAAAGTCCTTTAAATTTAGAGCCAATAATTCTAATGCTATTAATTTAGGAATTGACAATGCGGGCGCAGGAATGCCGGACTACGCTGGAGCAACAATGAGATATAATGGCTCTAGTATTTTTGTTCCAGGACTTTCTACATCTGTACTTCCTTATGTAATTACTCTTGATTTAAGTAGCCCTAGAAACTATACTTATACGATGGTTAAACAATAATATGTTTCAATCTTTTTAGAAAAAGGGCTGTTTTTTACAGCCCTTTTTATCATTTATTCATTATTAAAAGTTTAGATATGAAAAAAATAATTTACTTTCTTTTACTTGTGACCTCAATTTGTTTTTCACAAACAACAACTAATCCTTCTCCTGCAATCGCAACGGGACCCGTAGGTATTAGTTTTAATAAGGCGGGAACAGGTTTGGCTGCTTATACAGGTACAATTTATGCTCACATTGGGTTGACTGTCAATGGAATACCTTGGTCAAATGTTATCGGCTCTTGGGGTAATAATGCCACACAACCTGCTGTAATTCAAACGGGTGCTACGACATATCAGTTGAGCCTTTCTCCAGATTTATTTACAAAATTTGGTGTGCCAACTACAAGTACAATTACTCAAATTTGTGTAGTATTTAGATCTGCTGATGGTTCACTAAAAAACGGAGCAGATGTTTTCCTTAGTGTGGGAGCTTTTCAGGCAACGCTTACAGCACCGGTTTCCAACACAAACATTTTAAATTCAGGAAGTAATTTGCCAATTACGGCTAATAACACGGGAGGAGATGCTAATTATAATTTATTCTCAAACGGAACGAGTATCAATACTTTCACAGGAACCTCGTATTCATTTACTGATGTAAACATCGTTGAAAATAAGAGCTACGATTTGCAAATAACGCAAGGGTCCATCACTTTTTCGAAAAAATTCTCTGTAATTGTAAATCCAAATACGGTTTCTGAAACTATACCAGTTGGTTTAGTAGATGGGATTAATTACAAAACTGGCGATGCTACAAAAGCAACGTTGGTTTTAGATGCTCCGGGGAAAGATTTTGTTTATGTGGCTGGAAGTTTCAACAATTGGCAACCGGGAACAACTTATGCCATGAAAAAAGATGCAACAGTAGGCTCAACTAAATTTTGGTTGGAACTCAGCGGCTTGGTTTCGGGAACAAATTACACTTATCAATATTGGGTAATCGATCAAACTCCTATGGCTGGTTCGCCAGTTTTAGTGAGAACTGCCGATCCTTATTCTACTTTGGTTTTGAATAAAGACGAAGACCCTTGGATTCCAGTAGGTAATTATCCAAATATGCCAAGTTATCCAGTAGGTCAAGATCGCGAAGTTACTGTTTTGCAAACAGGACAAACTTCTTATTCTTGGAGCATAGCAACCACTAATTTTGTAAAACCAGAAAAAGATAAATTGGTAGTGTATGAAGCCTTGGTTCGAGATTTTGACGCTAACAGAAGCTACCAAAATCTGATTGACAGAATTGATTATTTCAAAAATTTAAAAATCAATGCTATCGAATTAATGCCAGTAATGGAATTTGAAGGCAATGAAAGTTGGGGCTACAACACTTCCTTTCACATGGCTTTAGACAAAGCGTATGGGACAAGTTCAAAGTTTAAAGAGTTTATCGATTTGTGTCATCAAAACGGAATTGCTGTCATTCTGGATGTGGCGCTGAATCATGCTTTTGGAAGAAACCCAATGGACAGAATGTGGATGAGCGATCCTGATGGAGACGGTTGGGGCGACCCAGCATCTGATAATCCATATTTTAACACAGTTCCCAGACATAGTTATAATGTGGGAAATGATTTTAATCATCAGTCGGCATACACAAAAAATTATGTAAAGCGAGTAATTAAGCAATGGATTGAAGAATACAAAATTGATGGTTTCCGTTGGGATTTAACCAAAGGATTTACTCAAAATTGTGCCTATATAAATACAGGAAATCCGACGGTGGATAGCCAAAACCAACAAAATTGCACTAATTCTACTCAAGCGGATCGGGTTTCGGTTTTAAAAGAATATGCTGATTACTCTTGGAATTTAGATTCTAACCATATTATTATTTTTGAACATTTAGGGAATGATGACGAAGAGCAACAATGGGCAAATTATAGAATAAACGAAACGCCAAGCAAAGGAGTAATGATGTGGGGAAAAATGACCAACGAATACAATCAGTTGTCTATGGGGTATAATTCTTCAAGCAACTTTGAGAGAATGGGCCACGATGCTCACGGATTTGCAGGAAAAAGAGTTATAGGCTATGCCGAAAGCCATGATGAAGAAATTTTAATGTACAAAAACCTGACTTTTGGACAAAGTTCAAACCCAGCCCACAATGTCAAAAATTTAAATACGGCTTTATCAAGAATGTCTGCTATAGGTGCTGTTTCACTGCTTGTTCCAGGACCAAAAATGATATGGCAATTTGGAGATTTAGGTTGGAATAACTCGATTTGGACTTGCAATAATGGTTCCGTAAATACCGATTATGATGGTGGTGTTCCTGCAGGAGATTGTAAACTGGATAAAAAACCACAACCACAATGGGTAAACAATTGGTTGGGGGATGTCAATAGAAATAAAATCTATTTTGATTGGGCAAAAATGATAACCCTAAAAACTACTGAACCTATATTTAATGTGAACATAACGGCTAATAGTGGATTTGATATTCAATCTGGAAATACTTTTACCCCAAGATTGTTTCTTTGGGACAATACATTGCCTTCGACTCAATTGAAAAATATAGTAGTTTTAACTAATTTTGATGTTAATTCTCAAAACGTCACTCCCGATTTTCCTTATACTGGAACTTGGTACAACTTAATGGATAATTCCACTTTAGAAGTAATAAGTACAACAACTCCAATTGCTATTGAAGCGGGTGGTTTTAGAATTTTTGGCAATAAACCATCCACATTGGGAACTGATACCTTCGAAGTGAATGGTGAGATTTATTTGTATCCCAATCCAGCCACGAATTATTTTACGCTGAATACCACTACTTCAAAAGTGGAGATTTACTCTATTACCGGACAATTGGTAAAAAGTTTTAATGCAAACCAATCCAAAGAAAATCAATATCCAATTAATGATTTGAATAAAGGAATGTATATAGTAAAAGCAATGAACGAAAATAACGAACTAAAAGTGATGAGGTTGCTAAAGCAATAATATTCTTTTACAAAAGTAGAAAGGCCGTCCCAAAAGACGGCCTTATTTTTTAGCTTTTTTCCCTATTATTTTGGCTTCTTACAATTGTTGGTTTTAGATTTGTTAAAATTAACTGATTATTGAAATGTTATCAACACGAAAACGTGGTAGTTGAATTTTTTTTGAAGCATTCATTTTTTATTCGACTGTTTTTTATACTTTTATAAGATATTAATCTAAAAATATTATTAATTATGAAAACAAAATTATTTTATTTCTTGATGTGTTTGTTTGCGTTTACGGCAATGAATGCTCAAATTAACTCTGTTGCAATTGTTGGTGATGGTATTGAAGTTGGTGGATGGCCTGGTGGGGCATTAAATCCAGGACCTATAGATAAATACCAATTGACAAGAGTTGGTACTACTGATGTTTGGAAAAAAACAGGTCTTGTAATGGCTGGTGGTTCTGTTAAGTTCAGAGCAAACAATAGCTGGGATTCGGCTACTTCAACTCCTCCTGGAGGAAACTGGGGAAAACCATTAACAGGATCTGCATTTCCAATAGGAATAGGAGCAGAAAATGCAGGTGGTAGCAAAGATATTCCAGCAGTTGCAGGAACTTATGACATTACTTTTAATTCTACAACAGGCGATTATTCATTTGATGGTGGGGCTCCGATTGCTGTCGTAAAATTAATTGGAACCGCAACCGGTGCTGGTACAGGTATCCTTATGGAAACAACGGATGGTATTGCTTATGCACTTCCTGCAAACACAACTCTTGTGGCTGGAAACGCACAGTTCAGTGTTGATGGTGTAGTGGTTGGAGCTCTTGCATTTCCTTCAGGGACTGCAACATATGTTCTTACTGATAAAATTACTGTTCCTGCTGGCAAATATACTTCTGTAACGTATAATAATGCTTCTGGTGCATACCTTTTTACAGCAGCTCCTTTATATAACTCTGTTGCTATAGTTGGTTCTGGAGTAGCTGGCGGATGGGGTGGTTCTCCAGATTTGAACCAAATGACTACTACTGATGGAATCATTTATAAAATTAAAAACCTAGCTATTTCAGCTGTAGATCCTATGGTTGCTGATTCTGGAGAAATAAAATTCCGTCAAAACAGTAATTGGTCAGATCCAAGTTTTGGTGGAACTGCTTTTCCTATTGGAGTAACAGGATCTAATAATATGAAGGTTGGTGCTACTGGAAATTACGATTGTATTTTTAACGTAGTTACTGGAGTATATAGATTTTCATTAGTATCTCAACCACCAGTTTCAATTGTTGGAGCAGGTGCAGGAGGATGGCCAGGTGGTACAACTCCAAACCCTGATCCAAATGTAATGACAACAACTGACGGTGAAAATTATTCATTAAATAATTTAGTACTCACAGCTGATTTTATTAAATTTCGTCAAGATTATGCTTGGGATGCAAGTTGGGGAGGAAGTGCATTTCCTACAGGAACACCTAATGGTAGCGATATAATGGCAACAGCTGGTACTTACAATGTCACTTTTGTTAGATCAACTGGTGTTTATGCATTTACACCTTCGTTAGCGGTTACTAAATTTGATGCTAAAAGTTTCAAAGCCTATCCTAATCCAACTAGCGACAACTGGAACATTGTTTCTGGTAATGACGACATCACTTCTATTCAAGTGTATGATGTTTTAGGAAAAACAGTTTATGCAAAATCAAGTGCTTCAAAAGAAGTTTCGATTAATGCTTCTGAACTTTCAAGCGGAGTTTATTATGCTAAAATTGCAACTGAAAATGGTGAGTCTACACTTAAATTAGTGAAAGAATAAACGAAGTTTTCTAGATTTAATTAATCCCTTACTGTAATTTGCAGTAAGGGATTTTTTTATCACGAAACTTTTATAAGTTCCTATTGGTCTTGAATGGATAAAACTTTTACAATTTAAAACAAAAAAGATTTTCCTTTAAAATTGTTTTAGAAACACATATTTACCTTTTAAAAAATATTTTTATCACAAACAAAAGCACAATAAAAAGGGCAAATCCAATCAAAATCTTGAAATTTCCTTTGTAGAATACTTGGTGCAATTTTGCATCTTTTCTGTAAGCATAAATCATTGCGATTATAAAAACAATTACAAAAAAACCTGCAAACAGCATTTGGCCTTGACTAAACATAGTATAATTTTTTTGGGCAAATTTAGGGTTTTGTTTAGTAAAAGTTACTAATTTGCCGACTCATTTAATCAAATAAAATTATGCAAAAACAAATCAACGCAGTCAAAGAGTTTCATACGGCTTTCAAAATTGGTCATAGTGATAATCCTAGAGCCGATTTGGGCGAAACTAAAAATACGCTTCGCTACAATTTGATGAAAGAAGAAAACGAGGAATACCTCGAAGCGGTTCAAAATAATGATTTAGTAGAAATTGCCGATGCTCTGGGCGATATGATGTACATTCTTTGCGGAACCATAATAGAACACGGTTTACAACATAAAATTGAAGAAGTTTTCGACGAAATCCAACGTTCCAATATGAGTAAATTGGATGAAAACGGAAACCCCATTTACCGAGAAGACGGGAAAGTAATGAAAGGCCCCAATTATTTCAAACCTGATTTTTCTAAAATACTTGGAGGAAGTTAGCAGATAAAAAAGATAGCAGTTGGCAGATAGCAGATTTCAAAAATAAAAAAGCAGTTTAAAAATGAAATAAATCATTTAGAAACTGCTTTAACTATTTGTAATTATTTAGTCCAACCTGAAATCTGCAACCTGCAATCTGCAACCTGCAATCTGCAACCTGAAGTCTGGAACCTGAAATCTAAACTTTCACAGTCCACCCAAAAGTATCTTCGGCTAGTTTGTGTTGAATGTTGGTCAATTTCTCTTTTAATTGTATTGCGTATGAATTTTCAATTTTTGGCAATTCATAGTACACATCCTGATATGAAAATCCAATGATTGGGTTTACAACTGCGGCTGTTCCTGCACCAAAAATTTCTTTCAAACTACCGTTTTTGGCTGCTTCTACTAATTCAGAAACTAAAACAGGACGAACTTCTACGTTGATACCTTCGCGTTTTGCTATGTCAATAAGACTTTTTCTAGTCACACCATCTAGTATTCTTTCACTAGTAGGTGCGGTAAATAAAGTATCGTTTATTCTGAAAAACACATTCATCGTTCCGGCTTCTTCTAACTTGGTGTGAGTCGCATCATCTGTCCAAATTACTTGTTGGAACCCAGCTTTGTTCGCTAAATTGGTTGGGTAAAACTGTGCAGCATAATTTCCTGCTGCTTTTGCAGCTCCAATTCCACCATTGGCAGCTCTACTGAAATGTTCTGCAATCAATACTTTTACTTCACCTGAATAATACGATTTTGCAGGCGATAAAAGAATCATAAATTTATAATCTTCAGACGGATTAGCAATTACTCCCGTTCCGGTAGCAATCATAAAAGGTCTGATGTACATCGTATTTCCTTTGCCTTTTTGAATCCAGGCTTCATCTAATTTTAATAATTGATGTAAACCTTCCATAAAAATTTCTTCTGGAACTTCTGGCATAGCCATTCTTGCGGCCGAATGATTAAAACGGTGGTAGTTTTCATCAGGTCTGAAAAGCCAAATAGCATCGTTGTCATCTTTATACGCTTTCATACCTTCAAAAATAGCTTGTCCGTAATGAAAAACTTTGGCAGAAGGATCTAGTAAAAATGGAGCATAAGGTTTGATAATTGGTTTTTGCCATTCTCCATTTTTGAAATCACATTCAAATAAATGATCGGTAAAAACTTCGCCAAAATGCAAATTATCAAAATCTACAGCTGTTATTTTTGAAGTCGAAGCTTTGGTGATTTCTATTTTATTGGTTTGCGTTGAGCTCATAATATGGAATTCTTTAAATTTTTTAATAAATGATAGATAATTCAAGGTAAGTCATTGGTTTGCAAAATTAAATAAAAAACATCATATTGGTTATCAAAAAAACAATAATTATGACATTAAACTGAGATTTATTTATATTCTAAAAAAGATAAAAAATGGGTAGTTGAATTTACGGAATATCCAATAAATAAGAAACATTAATGGTTATACTAAATTGGATTTAATTAAATTTGACTTTTTTAATCCTTTATTCAAAACAAAAAAACAAAAATCTTTGAAAAGAACTATAATTCAAACGCGAGACGGCTCTACAACCATACATATTGAAGAATGGGATGAATGCTATCATTCTCGTTTTGGCGCCATTCAGGAGGCGCAACATGTTTTTATAAAAAAAGGACTTTCATTGTTCGAAAACAAGTCGGTTTCTATTTTAGAAATTGGATTTGGAACCGGATTGAATGCTTTTATCACCTTTTTGGAATATCCAAAATTCAATCAAAAAGTGAATTACGTGGGAGTTGAAGCCTTTCCCGTTTCTATAGAAGAAGCCGCAATGATGAATTATGTGAAGGAATTAAATGCTGAATCCGAAAGCTTTATTTTCGAAAAATTGCATCAATGCAACTGGGAAGAACCCATTAATATGAGTGAGGATTTTGTTTTTACGAAACGGAAGCAATTTTTTGCAGACATTGACGATACAGAAAAATTTAATTTGATTTATTTTGATGCTTTTGGTTACGATGTGCAGCCCGAATTATGGAGTGCAGCAATTTTCAAAATCATGTTCAAAGCGCTTAAAAGCAATGGTGTTTTGGTTACTTATGCAGCACGTGGAGTCATCAAAAGGAATATGATTGAAGCTGGATTTATCGTTGAAAAGCACGAAGGTGCACCGGGAAAAAGAGAAATGTTTCGGGCAAGAAAAGGATAAATATTTCTTTTAATTTATACTATTTCACACAATAAAATAGCATCATAATTAGTTGTTAATTTTTGTTTTTGGTATGTAATAATTATATATTTTTACATGGTTTAATTATCAATGCTAACTTTAAATCCAAACTAATTATGTCTAAAGCAATGTTTGATTATACTAAGTCTGTACTAGAAAGAGTAAGTTTTGATGTTACATTATTTTGCAAAGAATTAGAAAAAGCGATAAAATCTTTGTTACCCCACGAAATGGAATTGTTGCGAGAGTGGTTATTGAATTTCATTATCGAAAAACCAGAATTGAAACAATGTTTGGTCATCGTAAACAACTAAAATAAAAAGGCTGTCTTTTCTGACAGCCTTTCTTATTTTAAATCCCTATTTTTTATAATTTCCCTTCTTTAATTTCATCCACAATTTCTGGGTTTAATAAAGTAGAGGTGTCACCAAAATTAGAAAAATCGCCTTCGGATATTTTGCGCAAAATGCGTCGCATAATTTTACCAGAACGCGTTTTTGGCAAACCAGAAACAAATTGTATTTTATCTAGTTTGGCAATTGGCCCGATGTGATCCGAAATATGTTGGTTGATTTCTTTAACCAAATTCACCCTGTCTCTATATTCTCCTGACTCTTTCAAGATTACAAAACCATATAAAGCATTTCCTTTGACATCGTGCGGGAATCCTACAACAGCACTTTCAGCAACGGCTGGATGTTCATTGATTGCATCCTCGATAGGCGCAGTTCCCAGATTGTGTCCGGAAACAATAATCACATCATCTACACGACCTGTAATTCTATAATACCCAACCTCATCACGCAATGCTCCATCGCCAGTAAAGTATTTTCCTGGAAAAGCACTAAAATAGGTGTCTTTGTACCTTTGATGATCTCCCCAAATAGTTCTTGCAATTCCTGGCCAAGGAAACTTAATACATAGACTTCCGGTAACTTGATTGTCTTCGATTTCGTTGCGTTTTTCGTCCATTAAAACTACTTGAATTCCTGGCAAAGGCAAGGAGGCGTAGGTTGGTTTTGTTGGAGTTATAAAAGCTAAGGCAGAAATCAAAATTCCTCCTGTTTCAGTTTGCCACCAAGTATCAACGAGTGGGCAACGTTTTCCGCCGACATGGTCATTATACCAGTGCCAAGCTTCCTCATTGATAGGTTCTCCAACGGAACCAATAACTTTTAGTGATTTTAGCGGGTATTTTTGTACGTAAGACAAATTCTCTTTTGCCAAAGATCGAATGGCAGTTGGAGCGGTATAAAATTGAGTTACTTTATGCTTTTCTATGATTTCCCAAAAACGGCTAAAATCAGGATATGTTGGAACTCCTTCGAACATCACCGTCGTTGCACCATTTAATAAAGGACCGTACAAAATATAAGAATGTCCAGTTATCCAACCAATATCGGCAGTACACCAGAAAACATCATTTTCTTCGTAATTAAAAACATTTTTAAAAGAGTAGGCGGTGTAAACCATATAGCCTGCAGTAGTGTGCACCATTCCTTTTGGTTTTCCGGTAGAGCCCGAAGTGTAAAGGATAAACAAAGGATCTTCAGAATCCATTATCTCGGCTACACAATTGTCCGAAGCTACATCAATTAGCGGTTGTAGCCATTGGTCACGACCTTCTTTCATCTTAATAGAACCGTTGGTTCTTTTTACTACTAAAACAGTAGAAACAGAAGGACAATTTTGTAGTGCATCATCGACAATGCCTTTCAAATCTATGGTTTTTTCGCCTCTAAATCCTCCATCAGAAGTGATAACCATTTTACATTCGCTATCATTAATTCTTGTTGCCAATGCCGTAGCCGAAAACCCAGCAAATACAACTGAATGTATGGCGCCAATTCTGGCACAAGCCAATGTCGAAACGGCAATCTCAGGAATCATTGGCAAATAAATACAAACTCTGTCCCCTTTTTGTATACCCTGTTCACGAAGTACATTAGCCATTTTTGCAACTCTCACATACAAATCGTTGTAGGTAATATGTTCTGCTGAATCATTTGGATTGTTGGGTTCAAAAATAATAGCTGTTTTTTCTCCTCGTTTAGAAAGATGCCTGTCCAGACAGTTTTTTACAATATTGACCTTGGCATCAACAAACCATTTAATTTTGGCCTCAGCCATATCGAACTCAACTATTTTTTCAGATTCTTGGTACCAAGTGAAGTTTTCTGAAGCAATCTTACTCCAAAATTTTCTTGGCTCTCGAACAGATTTATTATAGTGTTTGAAGTATTGTTCTAAATTTTCGATTTTGTAGTAACTCATAACTATTCTTATTTTATTTAATTTCTATTTTATATTATAAATTCCTATTTCATATTTTTTTAAGACTTCAATGATTTCATCCACAATAGCTTCATCGTCAATAGTGGAAGGAATTTGAAAATTTTCACCATCAGCAATATTTCGCATTAGTTTTCGGAGTATTTTTCCCGAACGTGTTTTTGGCAAACGTTCTACAATCACTACATTCCGTAACGATGCAACTGCGCCAATTTGCTGACGGACTAATTTTACGATTTCTTGTTCTAATTGAAAATGTTCAATTTCTTCTCCGTATTTGGTTACAACCAATGCTAATGGGGTTTGACCTTTCAATTCATCATTAATCCCTATCACAGCACATTCTGCAACCGAGCTATGAGATGCGACAATTTCCTCCATTTCAACAGTCGAAAGCCGGTGTCCGGCAACATTAATAACATCATCGACTCTTCCCGTGATGTAAATGTAATCATCTTCATCTTTATATCCTCCATCACCCGAAAAATAATATCCAGGAAATTTGTTCAAATACCCTGCTTTGAACCTTGGATTGTCGTTCCATAAATCCAGTAAAGTACCTGGTGGTAAAGGCAATTTGACAACTACATAACCTTCTTCATTAGGTCCCAGCTCGGTTCCGTTTTCACTAAATATTTTAATATCAAATCCACAAACGGCTTTCCCGACTGAACCTGGTTTTATAATTGCTTTCTCGACTCCAATCATATTGGCGACCATTGGCCAACCAGATTCTGTTTGCCACCAATGATCAATAGCCGGCACGGGAATGTGATCCAAATACCATTCGAGTGTGGCAACATCACAACGTTCTCCTGCTAAAAATTGTGTTTTTAAAGAACTTAAATCATATTGTTTGATAAAATTTCCATTCGGATCTTCTTTTTTTATGGCTCGAATAGCTGTTGGAGCCGTAAACATTGCGTTGACTTTATGCTCGTCAATTACTCTCCAAAACGTGCTGGCATCGGGAGTTTTGATGGGTTTTCCCTCGAAAATAACGGTAGCATTGCGATTGATTAGTGGCCCATAAACGATAAAACTGTGACCTACAACCCAGCCCACATCTGAAGCTGCCCAAAACACCTCGTCTTCTTTCACAGCATAAATGTACTGCATCGAAAATTTAAGTGCGGTGGCATAGCCTCCCGTGTCTCTCACAATTCCTTTTGGTTTTCCCGTAGTTCCCGATGTATATAACACATACAAAGGATGCAAGGCATTTACAGAAACACATGGCGTTTCATCGGATCCGTAAACTAAGGCATCATAATCAACATCATATTTTTTGAAAGGGACTCTGGCGCCCAGTTTTCTGTTAAAAACGATTACTTTTTTCGGTTTGAAAGAGGCTAATTCTATGGCTTCGTCTACCAATGGTTTGTAGGCAATCAATCGGTCAATCTCTATTCCGGAAGAAGCAGTTAAGATTACTCTGGGTCTGCAATCGTCTATTCTGATGGCCAATTCATGCGGAGCAAAACCTCCAAAAACTACTGAATGTGTAACGCCAATTCGGGCACAAGCTAGCATAGCGAACGCAGCTTGAGGAATCATAGGCATATAAATTACGGCTCTATCCCCTTTTTTTACTCCTAAGGATTGCATCCCTCCGGCCAGTTTTGCTACCTCGGTTTTTACTTCAGAAAACGAATATTTTTTAACGGTTTGTGTTACGGGTGAATCATATATCAATGCAGTTTTGTCGCCATAACCATCTTGAATATGCTTGTCTAAGGCCAAATAACAAATATTTAATTCTCCGTCTTTATACCAAAGCGGATAGCCATTTTCATCGCTTGACAAAATAATTTCAGGCTTATTGTACCATTCGATTGCGCCAGCTTGTTCTGCCCAAAATTCTTCGGGTTGTTTGATGCTTTTTGTGTATATATCTTTATAGTTCATTTTTGTGTATACTTTAGATTATTGGATTAATTCTTGGACTTGTTCTACTAATTTCTTGATTGAAAATGGCTTGACGACATACAAGTTTGCTCCAAGCGAAAGTCCTTTTTCGATGTCTTTCTCTTTGTTTTTTGCCGAAAGGAAAATGACTTTGCAATGGTTTAATCGTTTATCTTTTTTTATTTGTTCCAATGTGGCAAAACCGTCCACCATGGGCATCATCACATCAAGAATTATAATGTCTGGAAGTTGATTTTCCAGAATATCCAACGCTTCTTGTCCATCACGGGCAATAAAAACTTCAAAATTGTTCTTTTTGAAAGTATATTCCAGTGTCATTACTATGTTGGGCTCGTCGTCTACAATTAAAATCTTTTTCATTTTTTAATTATTTTCAGTTGTATTATAATTAGGCAAGGTAAAGATGAAAGTCGCTCCGTTTTCGTCTGTATTTTCAACCCAGATTTTTCCTTTATGATGTTCAATAATTTTTTTGCAAATGGCTAATCCTAATCCACTTCCTATAGGTTTTTTGACGTTTTGGTTTCTGGATTGGTAGAATTTGTCAAAAACAATTTCAAAATCTTCCTTCTTGATTCCTTTGCCGTTGTTGTGTATTTGGACTTCTACATTATCTTTGTTTTCAATGATTTGTATCGAAATTTTGCCTGCTGTTTCGGAACAGAATTTTATGGCATTCGACAGTAAATTATGCATCACTTGAACAATCCGTTCCTCGTCATAAAAAGCTTTTATTTCTTTGTTGGCATCATTAAATTCGAGAGTTATTTTTTTGTTTTTAATTAATTGGTTCAAGGATTCCACAGTTTTTTTTATGGTTCCCGAAATGTTGTTTCTGGAAAGATATATTTTTTGTTTTCCAGTTTCAAATTTCTCTAAATCCAAAATTTTGTCAATCAACCGATTCAATCTGTCGGATTCAGAAATGATGTTTTGCAAAAATTGTTTTCTAACTTCTTCTGGAATATCGTCGTCATCGTGCAGGATTTCGCTCGCGGCTCGAATGGCCGTGATTGGCGTTCGTAATTCGTGGGTGACGGTGTCTAGGAATTCGTCTTTTTGAATGTCTTTGTTGACTAATTCTATATTGGCATTTTTTAACTGTTCCGATATTTTTTGTAACTCCGTGGATGTTTCGGTCAGTTTTTTATTTACAATAATATTTTCCTTTGATTCTTCCAGAATGCGCAAAACTTCAGTCAAGCTGATTTTGTCTTCTTTTATAACACTCGAGATTAAAATTTTGGCGGAAGCCGTACCTATATGTCCCGTCAATAAATTTTCGGCAAATTTTATAAATCGGGCGTCGGCCGTAGTAATTTTTTTGTCAATATTGTATTTTAGATTGAAAATGGTCAATGCCCGCTTGGTTCTTTCTTCGCCAAGAAAACGCTTCAACACTTTTTGGATATCAGAGATGTAAGCCGTTCCTTTCCAAACAAAAGCGTCTTCATGATTAGTGATGTATTTGTCGATGTCCACAAACATTTCGGCATAATTGCGTTCCCTGTAATTTCCTTTGAAACTTACCGAAATAGTCATATAACAAATGATATTAAAAAACAAACTCCAGAAAACTGCATGCGGAATGGGCTCTAGATAATCTAAGCCAAAAAGCTGAAATGGTTTTAGCAATTCGATTCCCCAAGGCCCATCTTGAACGAATGAGTTGGAGGAATTGGTAATTCCAATGGCATAGGGTAACAAAAGCGTGTAAAAGCAAATTAAAAATCCAATAATCATCCCGAAGATGGCGCCTTTATTAGAACCTCTTCTCCAGAATAAGGCGCCAAAAAAAGCTGGCCCTAATTGGGCTATAACCACAAAAGAAACCAAACCGATGGAGACCAATGAATAGTCCAAAATGAAAATTCGGTATATGGCATACGCCAAAATGATAAGAGAAAAAATCCCGATTTTTCGGCTGTTTACTATTCTTTGGCTGTTTTTTTCTTGAGATGAATTTTCTAATGAACCAATGAATCCATATGGAATCAACAGGTTGTTACTTAACATCGTCGCCAAAGCAATTGAGGAAACAATTATCATAGATATGGCTGCCGAAAATCCGCCAAGAAAAACTAAAACGGTCAGGAAATTATTGTCGAAATATTGTGGAATCAATAACGAATAAGTGTCCGAGTTAAGTCCTTTTCCTTCAAAAAGAATATTTCCTCCCCAAGCTATTGGAAAAACAAAAACATTAAACAGCAATAAATACAAAGGAAACAACCAAATGGCTGTTTTGATATGTACTTCTTTGTTGTTTTCTATGATGGAAACGTGAAATTGTCTTGGTAAAAGAAAAATGGCAAACATAGATAAAACACAAAGGAAAAACCAATTGATTCCGTTTGTGACATCGCCAACGGAATTCTTTTTGTCGAAATTTTCAAGCACAGAAGCTTGGGTGTAAATATCGCCAAAGCCATCATAAACAAAGTAGGTTACATAAACGCCAATAATGATGAAGAACACTAATTTCAAAATCGATTCCATAGCCACTGCGGTTACGATTCCGCGTCTTTTTTCAGATGCATCGACATAACGTGTGCCGTAATAGGAAGCAAATAATGCTAACGCAAGGCATACATAAGTAGTGGTGTCTGTAAAAATATTAGAACTGGATTGGGTTTTCGTAACGATATGAAAGGTGTCCGAAATTGATTTGAGTTGCAAGGCAATGTAGGGAACGATACCAAAAACGCAAATCATAGTAACCAAAGCTCCTAAGAATCGGTTGTTTCCATAGCGTAAAGAAATAAAATCGGCAATACTAGAGATTTTGTTCACTCTTGAAATTCGGATAATTTTTTTGAGGATAATCATCCAGGTGGGAACAATTAGAACGGGACCCAAATAGATGGGCAAATAACTTAATCCAGAATTTGCGGCAACACCAATACTACCGTAATACGTCCAAGCAGTACAATACACCGCCAATGAAAACGAATAGATGTACGGATTGTTGGTCCATTTCGAATGGCTTCTTTTTTCTGCCCAATAAGCAATGTAAAAAAGAATGGATAAATAAATTCCCAATATTGCCAAAAGTCCAATGCTACTCATAATATCTTTTTATGATGAAGTAAGTAACAGCAATAGAAAGTAGCCAAACCGAGAAAATATAAATATAAATGACAGGAAAGCCAAAAAAAGGTTTGGAACTGTCAAATAAAAGTAAAATCGGAATATTCAATGCTATTAGCATTAGCATTGAAAGAATTACCAACTTTTGTTCATGTCTCTTTTTCATAATCCTAAAAATACGCAATCTCCTCAATAAAATGAAGAGATTGCTATTTTTTATTTAAACCTGATTATTTGTGTTTTGTTTCGTCGTATTCTCCCATCAAGGCATAATAACCGAAAGTCCCCAATCCTATGACGATTAGTGGAGTAAGTATTGAAAGTATAATTATTCCGAATACTAAGTCTTCTTGTTTGCCGGACAATATTTTTGGCAATCCAAATTCGAAAATACAAAAATAGGCCGCTGCAACAGATAATCCCAGCCAAACCATTCCTAAAGCTCTTTTTAATTGATTCATGTTATGTGTTTTAGACGTGAATATTTTTATTGTTGTTTTTGATGTAAACCATTCCGATTACAAAACAAACCGAAGCGATAATTATAGGATACCAAAGTCCTTCGAGATAAAACTCTGCATCGCCAGCATCTTTGCCGTTAATTACAAGATAGGTTGAAATAGCCGGAAGCAATCCTCCAAAAATTCCGTTTCCGATGTGATAAGGAAGTGACATTGACGTATATCTAATTCTCACTGGAAACATTTCTACCAGAAATGCCGCAATTGGACCATAAACCATAGTAACAAATAGTACTTGGATAAACACAAGAAAAACCAAGATCCATCGATCTTTATTGTTAATATTGATGGTTGTTTTGACTTCCGTTTTTGCTTTACCATCGACAATTACTGCTTTTCCGTTTTCTAAAGAAACTGTTTTTACTTCAAGAAATGTCGTTCCATCGCTAAATTCTTTGTTTGTGGTATAGATAGAATCTAGAGCTTGTTTTTTGTTCTCTTTTGTTTCAGCTAGAATTTTTGTTTTTGCAACAATTTCTGTTTTGTTTTTTACCGATGTGGTTTCATACATGGTTTTGTAAATAGGTCTGTAAAGCAAAATGGCTAATAACATTCCGCCCATCATAATATATTTTCTTCCGACCTTGTCGCTCAACCATCCAAAAAGAATGAAAAATGGTGTTCCCAGTATTAAAGCAATTCCGAGCAAAGTGTCCACTTGTGATGAATCGATAGACATTACGGTTTTCATGAAACTCATAGCATAAAATTGACCGGTGTACCAAACTACACCTTGTCCCATAGTAGCTCCAAATAATGCTAGCAATACAAATTTATAATTGAAACGATTTCCAAAACTTTCTTTCAAAGGATTTTTACTTGTCGTTCCTTCACTTTTAGCTTTGGCAAAAACAGGCGATTCTTCCATGTTTTTTCTAATCATATACGAAATAACAACCATTATAATCGAAACCCAAAATGGAACTCTCCATCCCCAAAGGTCAAATTGTTCAGGTGTCAATAAATTTCGGGTAGCAAGAATTACCATCAATGAAATAAACAAACCAACAGTAGCAGTAGTTTGAATCCAGGAAGTCCAATAGCCTCTTTCACCAACGGGTGCATGTTCTGCCACATAAGTTGCGGCTCCTCCATATTCACCACCAAGGGCAAGACCTTGAAGCATTCTCAATATTAATACTAATACAGGAGCCATAAACCCAATGGTTTCATAGCTAGGAATACATCCTATTAAAAATGTGGCACCCCCCATCAAAAGTAAAGTCACCATAAAGGTATATTTTCTTCCAATTAAATCGCCGAGTCTTCCAAAGAATAAGGCACCAAAAGGACGAACTACAAATCCTACTGCAAAGGTGGCCAAGGTGGCCAAAAATGCGGCTGTAGGGTTATCGGCAGGGAAAAATTTTGTTGAAATTACAACGGCTAAACTTCCAAAGATGTAAAAGTCATACCATTCAATCATTGTACCCATTGAGGATGCGGAAATCACTTTCCAAATTCCTTTTGTTGATTTTTTTGTCATAAATTAATTGTTTTTAGTTATTGGTTTAAAATGAATATACGCAGGAAACCATCGTTCTAAGATTTCCAACGTCTTTTTTGTTTGTTGTAGCTTTTCCATATAAATCAGAGTCTCCCCAGGTTGCAGCAGTATATTCTAATTCTGGAGAAACCCTGAATTTGTTTTTCTTAAAATCAACTCTTCCAGACACTCTCCAGACATTATCTACAACTCTTGATCCGGTAAGTCCTCTCATATAAATGGAATTTAATGCTGTTGCGGCAATACTGGCACCATTGTTTTTTGTGGTTCCAAAGAAGAAACCAGGTGCGATTGATTTTCCGTTACTGGCAATGTCAAACCAAAAAGAAGTGGTTTTTGTAGGGTCATAAGACTGGATTCCTGCATTGGTGGTTCCTGTAAATCCACCTAACATAACTAGGTTGTTCATATTTCCTCCTGAAATTCCATAAGCTTTAATAATTACTTTATCATTTGAATATTTAGCATAACCAAATACAGAAGAACTCGTTACTTTTTCTGTTGTTACAAGATTAGTTGCGCTAACAGTCAAAGGTTGCATCGATTTGTATTCCAATCCTGCGCCAAAAAATACATTTTTTCCTTTGTATTGAAGTTGCGCATTTAAAGAAGGCAAAGCAGAGTTAATGGATGCAGAATTTTGAGATCCTGGACCAGGAGCAGTAAATTCTCTTTCTTTAAAAGCCGTGAACGTGGCGGAAAGCTCTTTAGTAAAATTTTGTTTCAATTTAACTTGAGTAGCCCATCCAAAAACATTAAACATAATTCCGGTATTAAAATCGCTAACACCGGGAAAAACTTCGGGAATAAAAGTTGGATACCAAGTTTGACCCATTGTCAATGAGGTTTTAGACCAGTCCATGCTCACAAAGGCGTGTCTTAATCTAAAAAGCCCAATAGTACTTGTAGTAGCGGTTTCAGTATTTCCGAAGAAATCGCCTTCAAGAGTTCCACTCATTTTTGCACCCCAAACATCTGGACCCTTAACTTTGACACCCAATCTTGAAGTAATAGATAGAAAATTGGATTGCCCAACGGCGTTTATGTCCTTGCCGTTTGCATCTAATACCACATCTAAAGGATATAGATTTAGATTGTCTTCTCTAGCTTGGGCGCATTTTCGAGTGTCCCAAATGTAATCAGTTCGTATAAAGCCATACAGGCTTATGTCCCATTCTTTGGCTTGTGTAGTTGGTGCTACAACAGGAATTGTTGTTGTAGCAGTTGAGGTTTGACAATATCCATTTACGGAGGCAATTCCCAGTAAAAGAATAGTACAAGTTTTTTTCATAATAAATTAGAATTTGGTTAGTTAAGCGGTTAGTTTTAACACTGCCAAAGTCTAATTATTTATTTAATAAAAAAATATTGATATATTTATATGTAAAGTGATATAGTTAATCTTTGAATCGTTCCCATTTTATGAGCATAAACTTATCCCCAAGCTCAGTAATTATCATCCCAGCTCCAGAAAGTAATTCCTTGTTTTTAATGTATTCCACCAACTCTAAATGGTTAAAAATCTTATAGGTGGGATGATAATTGGCTTGTGAAGGTTTCTTGACGTTAAACGTTCTTACCCAATTGCTGATTGTAACGTGTGAAACCCCAATAATACGCTCGATTTCTCTATAACTCAGCCCTTCGAGATACAGTTGCAATGCTTTGGTAACATAGTAATCATCTATCTTTTTTCCTATTTTGTTTACAGTGAAAAAGTAATTGCATTTTTTGCATAAATACCTTTGTTTATTATTGATTACACCGCTTTTTACTATATGATTGTTTTGACATTTTGGGCAGGATAAAATCTCCATATATATAAATTTTGCATAAATATAGTAATTTTGCAATTATATAAATTTTTATTTCATAAAAATTTGTTTGATTTTTTATAGAGTTCATAATTTTGTAGGCAAAACGTTATTGATTTAGAATTAAAAGCCAAAAATGTGTAAAATTATTGATAACTAAAATGCATTTATATGAAAATGGAATTCAATTACAGATGCCCAATAGTTTTTCTTGAGATCTATTACAATAGCTCTTTTATTAGCCAAAAGGGCAATTTTAAATATGACAATTATCATTTTTTTATAGGGGTATTGCCTATACCTTTGAAAGAAATATAACAATAATACATAAAACAAATAAAATTTAATAAAATGGCAAAAGAAACAAAAGCCCCAAAATACGTCTACTCTTTTGGTGGCGGCAAAGCTGATGGCAATGAATCAATGAAAAATTTATTAGGAGGAAAAGGAGCGAATCTTGCTGAAATGGCAGGTCATCCTAATCTTATGTTACCTGTTCCTCCAGGATATACACTCACCACCGAAGTATGTACCGCCTTTTACGACAATAAAAAGAACTATCCTGCTGAACTTCAAGGTCAAGCAAAAGAAGCTTTAGCAGCGGTAGAAAAAATAATGGGCAAAAAATTTGGCGATGTAAACAATCCTTTATTGCTTTCTGTACGTTCCGGAGCCAGAAAATCAATGCCTGGAATGATGGATACCGTTTTGAATATTGGACTCAACGAACAAACCATCGAAGGGGTAATTAAACAATCGGGTGATGCTCGTTTTGCTTATGATGCTTACCGTCGTTTGATTATGATGTATGCCGATGTGGTAATGGAAAAAGCCGCCGGAATTGAGCCTAAAGACGGAAAAGGAATCCGTAAAGTATTAGACGAAAAATTAGAAAAAGTAAAACACAAACAAGGATATCAATTTGATACTGATTTAACAGTTGCCGAGTTAAAAGCATTGGTAAAAGAATTTAAAGCTACCATTATTAAAGTTCTTGGTCAACCGTTTCCAGAAGATCCAAACGAACAATTATGGGGAAGTATTGGTGGTGTATTTAGCAGCTGGATGGGAAAAAGAGCTATCGAATACCGTCGTATCGAAAATATTCCACACCAATGGGGAACTGCAGTAAATGTGCAAGCCATGGTTTTCGGAAATATGGGAGATTCTAGTGCTACAGGTGTTGCTTTTACAAGAAATCCAGGAAATGGAGAAGATTATTTTTATGGAGAATACTTAATCAATGCTCAAGGGGAAGATGTGGTTGCAGGGATTAGAACCCCAGCCCCGGTAAATGACAAATCTAAAAATGATCACAGCAGACTGTTGCCTACTTTAGAAGAAATAATGCCGGTGGCTTATAAACAACTGTTTGCAATTCAAAACAGATTGGAGAATCATTACAAAGACATGCAAGATATTGAGTTTACTATCGAAAAAGGAACGCTCTATATGTTGCAATGCCGAATCGGAAAACGTAATGGAGTTGCAGCTGTAAAAATTGCAAGCGATATGTACAATTCTAAATTAATTGATGCCAATACTGCAGTAATGAGAGTAGGACCAAACCAATTAGTCGAATTGTTATTGCCAATGTTAAATCCAGAAATTCAAAAAATAACCAAAGCTGTTGCTAAAGGATTGCCAGCTGGACCAGGTGGAGCAATAGGACGTGTAGTTTTCTCGTCTAATGATGCTGTAGAATGGGCAAGCCGTGGCGAAAAAGTAATTTTGGTAAGAGAAGAAACCTCTCCGGAAGATGTTGACGGAATGCACAAATCGCAAGCCATCTTGACCACCAAAGGAGGAATGACATCTCACGCAGCATTAGTAGCCAGAGGTTGGGGAAAATGTTGTATCGTAGGTTGTAATGACATTCAAATTAACAGCGAAACCAAATCGTTTAGAGCTAATGATGGAACTTTCATCAAAGAAGGGGATTGGTTGAGTCTTGACGGAACAAAAGGATTGGTTTATTTAGGAAGTATGGATTTGGTTGATGTAGATTTAGACAAAAATCAATCGTACAAAAACCTAATGAAATTGGTGGACAAAACCAAAGTAATTGGCGTTCGTACCAATGCCGAAACTCCAGGTGATGCAGAACAAGGCGCAAGATTTGGAGCCGAAGGAATTGGACTTTTCCGCACAGAGCACATGTTTTATGGCGAAGGAAGTGACCAACCTTTATTTTTATTACGCAAAATGATTGTGAGTAAAACCGAAAAAGAAAGAAGAGAAGCTTTGAACGGTTTATTCGTATATGTGAAAAAAGACATCAAAAGAACATTGGGCGTTATGAGTGGTTTCCCGGTAACTATTCGTTTACTCGATCCACCATTGCACGAATTTGTGCCTCACGATAAAGAAAAATTGATTCAATTAAGTAAAGAATTAGGAATTAGTATGAGCGTTTTGAACCGAAGAGTTCTTGCATTACACGAAAATAATCCAATGCTTGGACACAGAGGTGTTCGTTTAGGAGTTAGTTATCCAGAAATCACCGAAATGCAAATTAGAGCCATCTTCGAAGCATCGGCTGAGTTGATTCAGGAAGGCAAAAAAGCAATGCCGGAAATTATGGTTCCTGTGACTTGTTCGAAAAACGAATTGAAACATCAAAGAGCAATCGTTGATGCCGTTTACAAAGAAACTTGTGAAAAATTAGGTGTTAAAAAAATACCTTATTTATACGGAACAATGATTGAAATACCTCGTGCTGCTCTAAAAGCAGACAGTATGGCCGAAGAAGCTGATTTCTTCAGCTTTGGAACTAATGATTTAACACAAATGAGTTTTGGTTTCAGCCGTGATGATATTGGCGGATTCCTTCCTAAATATCTTGACCTAGGAATTCTTCCAGACGATCCGTTCCAAACCATTGACCAGGAAGGTGTGGGCGAGTTGATAAAAATTGGAGTAGAAAGAGGCCGTAAAACCAAACCAAATCTAAAAGTTGGTATTTGTGGTGAACACGGTGGCGACCCTGAAAGCGTTGTTTTCTGTCATAAAATCGGAATGAACTATGTAAGTTGTTCTCCTTTCCGTGTGCCAATTGCAAGATTAGCAGCAGCACAAGCGGCTTTGCAATTTCCAAGGGAAAAATAAAAAAACCTGTTTATTTATAATGAATGACGGCTTCCTGAAAGGGTTGCCGTTTTTTTTTTGGAAAAAAATTAGCTCGTTTACGGGAAACCGTAATTTAAGTAAATTTTAATTGGTTAAATTTGATCTATCGTATTAATAAATATAAAAAAGAACTTTCGTACTCTTTCAAAACTCAAAATGAGTATATCATTTTCTAAAATCAACAAAACCCAAATAAAATGAAAAAAATAGTTCTACTTATAATTGTTCTTTCAATCTATTCTTTAGGAAATTCGCAAGAAATAAAAAAGGTTGGCTCCCAGACCCTTTTAAAGGAATTAGCAGAAAACGGATGTAAATGTGTCGATTCTATTCCTACTTACAATCGTCCCGAAAAGGAAATTGCAATGGATATTAGCGAATGTATTGACAAACAAATTGGCGCTTATCAATTGGGTTCAAAACTATTGCAAATCGATACATCAAAAGAAAAAGCAGCAGAGAAAGACGTAAAGAAGCAAGTTGATATTTCTTTTAACACAAACGAAAATTCAGATGAATATAAAAAATATTACTTTGAAATGGAACGCTTTATGATGGAAAATTGTGCTTCTGTGAAAGAGAAAATAGCCGCTACCGAAAAGCAAAGCGCAAAATCATTTTCTAATAATAAAAAAGCAATAGAATACTACAATAAAGGGATGGATCAATCAGAAAAAGAAAATTTTAAAAAAGCAATTGAATATTTTGAAAAAGCTGTAAAAGAAGATTCTGAATTTGCTTTTGCTTGGGATAATTTGGGTGTGTGTTTTAGAAAATTAAGTAATTATGACAAAGCAATTGAATGTTATGAAAAGTCATTGGAAATTGATCCAAAAGGATTGATGCCTTTGCAAAATATTGCGATAGTTTATCAACATAAAAAAGAATATAATAAAGCGATTGAAGCGTATAGTAAATTAGCAGAAATTGATAAGAACAATCCAGAAATTTACTATGGAATTGGAAATGTGTATGCAATTAATTTGCACGACTATGAAAAAGGATTGGAAAATATGTGTAAGGCCTATAATTTGTATATTTATCTTAAATCTCCCTACAGAACCGACGCAGAAAAATTAATCAATCTTATTTATGTAGAAATGAAAAAACAGGGGAAAGAAGAAAAATTCAATCAGATTTTAAAAGATAATAACATTTCGCAAAATTAATTGTCGTACAAATTAAAACAAAAAACCCACTCGTTTGAGTGGGTTTCGTGGTACCTCCAGGGATCGAACCAGGGACACATGGATTTTCAGTCCATTGCTCTACCATCTGAGCTAAGGTACCTTGCTAATGCGGGTGCAAATATAGAATGATTTTTAATTTATACAAAACAATTATTAAAAAAAATCTATTCGTACCTTCGCATCGTTAAATTTAAATTATGATTCTAGCTGTCGATGTAGGGAATACCAGAATTAAAGCCGCTGTTTTTGAGGATAGTACCCTTTTAGAATCTTTTGTTTTTCCAAAAATAGCACTCCAAAAAAGTATTCAAAATATTTTAGAAAAGTATAAAAATACAACTCATTTAGTCGTAGCCTCGGTTTCAGATGTCGAAAAACAGGCATTTATTGGATTTGAAGAGGTTATAAATGTTCATTTTGTGTCACAAACT
This sequence comes from Flavobacterium psychrophilum, assembly GCA_945860385.1. Lineage (GTDB taxonomy): Bacteria > Bacteroidota > Bacteroidia > Flavobacteriales > Flavobacteriaceae > Flavobacterium > Flavobacterium psychrophilum_K. Next base: position 30,248 of record CAMAQD010000002.1, on the reverse strand, counting down.
GATCCTTTTCCTTTTGTTAATTGTTATGAAACACCCCAAACTTTAGGTATTGACAGAATGGTTTTAGCCGCAGGTGCAACGCTTCAATTTCCCAATCAAAATCGGTTGGTGATAGATGCAGGAACTTGTATAACTTACGATTTTATCGACGAAAATGATAATTATCTTGGCGGAGCAATTTCGCCGGGCTTGCGATTAAGATACGAAGCCTTACATAATTATACGGCAAAATTGCCCTTACTGACTCTGGAAAATCCGAAACATTTTAAAGGCAAATCAACTTCCGAATCCATTCATTCAGGAGTCGTAAATGGGTTGGTATATGAAATTGACGGTTTCATAGCCGATTTTAAGGGTCAATATTCAAAATTTATAATAATTTTAACGGGTGGAGACTCAGTTTTTTTGGCTAAACGATTAAAAAATACCATATTTGCCAATTCAAATTTCCTTCTTGAAAGTTTGAATCAAACTTTTCATAATAAAATCAAAAATGATTAAAAAATTTTTAATAAGCTCTTGTTTATTGTTGTCAATAGTTACGTTTTCGCAAGAGGGTACTTCTTCACCATATTCGTTTTATGGAATTGGAGAAGCTAGGTTTAATGGGAATGTAGAAAGTCGCTCGATGGGTGGAATATCAATGATTCCAGACAGCACAAGGATAAATTTCCAGAATCCAGCAGGATATGGAAACTTAAAACTCACCAATTTCACAGTTGCCGGAAGTAGCAGCAGTACCAAACAAAAATCAGGAACATCTAGTGCAACGGCCAAAAGAACCACTTTGGATTATTTAGCTTTAGCAGTTCCACTTGGAAAATTCGGAGCCGGTTTTGGTTTAATTCCCTATTCTTCTGTGGGATACAAAATAGAAAACATTTACGAAGATGGTTCTCAAAACAGCAAGCGTTTTAATGGTTGGGGTGGTATGAATCGAGTTTTTTTGGGAACAGGTTATAGAATATTGCCCAATTTAAGTATTGGAGCAACGGCTTACTATAATTTTGGAAAAATTCAAACCAATAGTGTAGAATTTATACCTTTCGTGCCAATTGGATCTCGTGAATTGAATGTGACGGATTTAACAGGATTAAATCTTAATTTTGGGTTGATGTATCAATACAAATTGAAAGATAAAATAACACTTTTTAGCAGTTTGACATACACTCCAAAAAGTACCTTAGTTTCTAACAACGACAGAACAATAAGCACGATTACTATTAATTCAGACTTTGATTATTCGGATGTTGATGCTTATCCTACGATTACTACTAAAACCGATTTGCAATTGCCACAAAAATGGTCTTTTGGTTTGGGTATTGGAAACACTAAAAAATGGGCTTTTGGAGCTGATGTTGCGCTTCAGGATATTGGTAAATTATATAATACGTACAATACTATAGATAACGTAACGTACACTAAATATCAAAGATATGGCTTTGGAGGTTACTTCACACCTACTACAAATCCGTTTTTCAGTTATGCAAAGCGAATCACGTATCGAGGAGGTTTTGTTTACGAAAAAACTGGACTTATGGTGAATACAACCTCAATAAATGATGTTGGGATGACTTTGGGTGTTGGATTGCCTATTACAGGTTCTTTGTCGAATTTGAACGTTGGTTTTGAATTTGGAAAAAAAGGAACCACTTCAAATAATTTAGTTCAGGAAAATTATCTCATCTTAAACATAGGATTCTCGCTTAACGATAAATGGTTTGTGAAAAGTAAATTCCGTTAAGAATCAAATTAAGGATTAAAATTTTCTAATCTGAATCACTGCCGTAAATGAATTTTATAAAAAAACACTCCATCCGTTTAGCTGCAATGCTTGTTGCTGTGACACTTTTTTTGGGATGTGAAAGTAATTTTAAAGAAGTTCAAAAAAGTAATTTCTCGGAGTTTGTGCCCAGTGGTGAAGCCGAAAAAATAAATTTAAAATATACAGATTCTGGTCGAATTACCGCTATTTTGGTGAGTCCAAAAATGATGGAATATGCCAATGTTGCTTTTCCGTTTACTGATTTTCCAAAGGGAATCGATGTTACTTTATACGACAAAAACAACAAAAGAACTATCATTCTGGCCGATTTTGCCACATCTTACAAAGCGACAAATATTATTGATTTGAAAGGAAATGTGAAAATCACTTCACAAGACGGACAAATTCTGGAGACAGACCAATTGTATTTTGACCAAAAAAACGAATGGTTTTTTACAGAAAAAAGCTTTAAATTTACAGACCCAAAAGGAACTTCAAACGGTCAGGGAATCGATTTTAGCAAAGATTTTAAAGTGATTAATTCACAAAAAATCGCTGGTGAAATTGAATCTGACGAATAAATTAAATTCTTATTAACTATGAAATATTTAAAATACACTCCATATATATATTTAATAGCCGCAATCATTTTTGCCATTCGGGCTGTCGAAATTTGGGATAAGGAAAAAGATCAGGCGTATCTTTTTTTAGGAATTACAGCCCTTTCTATTTTTATGTTTTTCTTCAGAAGGAGATTTGCCAAAAAGTTCGAAGACAGAAACAGTAAGCCCTAATTTATGGAAATTAGTATTATCATATTGTGTCTAATACTATGTGCATTTTTTTCAGGAATGGAAATCGCCTTTGTTTCATCCAATAAAATTTATCTCGAAATAGAGAAAAAACAGGATAATTTTATTTCAAACATCCTTACAAAACTTACCGATAAACCGTCTAAATTTATTGCTACAATGCTAATTGGTAACAACATAGCATTGGTCGTTTATGGGTTTTTTATGGGCGATTTATTAATGGTTTGGATAGAGAATTTAGGGGTTCATTTGTCAGGATTTTTTAGTCTTTTGCTTCAAACCCTGATATCGACCATAATTGTTTTGATTACAGCCGAGTTTCTACCCAAAGTTTTCTTCCAGATTTATGCCAATAAATTAATGAAGTATTTTGCTCTTCCGGCCTATCTTTTTTATCTCTTATTTTATTTTATTTCCTCTTTTTTTATCTGGGTTTCCGATTTTGTTTTAATAAAATTTTTCAAAACCGAAGGCGATCAGGTGCCTTTGTACTTCAGCAAAGCCGAACTCGGGAATTATATTACGGAACAAATGAGCACCGTTGAAGACAACGATGAAATGGATTCTGAAATTCAAATTTTTCAAAATGCTTTAGATTTTTCCGGGGTCAAAGCACGGGATATCATGACCCCAAGAACAGAACTTGTCGCTTTGGATCTATTCGATTCCATTTCAGAATTGAAAGAATTGTTTATTGAAACGGGGTATTCTAAAATTGTAATTTTTAACAATTCCCTCGATGATATTGTTGGATATGTACACTCTTTTGATTTATTCAAAAAACCTAAAAACATCAAAACAATATTAATTCCGGTTGAATTTGTTCCGGAAACTATTTTTATAAAAGATGCAATGAATTTGCTGACCAAAAAAAGAAAAAGCGTTGCTGTTGTTCTCGATGAATACGGTGGAACTTCCGGAATTATTACCATCGAAGATATTGTTGAAGAACTTTTTGGTGAAATTGAAGATGAACATGATTCGGATGAAGAATTAACCGAGGAAGAGGTAGAAGAAGGAGTTTATCTTTTTTCAACTCGACTGGATGTGGAGTATTTAAATCAAACCTATAAATTGGATATTCCCGAAAGTGATTCTTATGGAACACTGGGTGGTTTTATTGTAGATTCAACCAAAGAAATTCCTTTAAAAGGCGATATCATCACCATTGGAAACTACCATTTTATCATCGAAGAAGCCACCAACAAAAAAATCGAATTGGTTAAAATGACAATAAAAGAATGATTTTTTTTAGGAAATCAAATTTTCTTGTAAATTATAGCGCGACTATTATAATTATTAACTAGATAATTGTATTTTCGCAGACTGAATATAAAAATTAATAAAAATAAAAATGGCAGTTTTACAAAAAATTAGACAACGTTCCGCATTATTGATAGCAGTTATTGGATTTTGTTTATTTGCATTTATTGCAGGAGATGTTTTTACTAAAGGAAACTTTGGTAAAAGTTCAAATGATGTTGGTAGTGTTAACGGAAAAGACATTCCATTCGAGGATTTTAGACTTAAAGTGAGCAATGTCGAAAAAAGTCAACAAGGAGTCACTCCAACAGCGGCAGCGAACAGAGTTTGGGATCAGGAAGTATCTATTGCTTTACTAACATCCGAATTTGATAAATTAGGATTGAGAGTAGGAGCTAAGCATATAATGGAAGTTTTGAAATCAGATCAAAATATTGGTAAAAACCCAATGTTTTTGAATTCAGCAGGTCTTTTTGACGAAGCTAAATTCAAAGAAGCCGTTAAAACAAACCCTGAAATCGCTAAATATATTAATGATAGAGAAAAAGATGCTGAGTTGAACGCAAAATATCAAATGTACGTTTCAATGATAAAAGCGGGAACTTACACTACTGAAAGCGAAGGTAAATTAAAATACGAAATGGAAGCAAACAAAGTGAGTTTTGCTTATGTTGCCGGATTGTATTCTACCATCAAAGATAGTGAGGTAAAAGTTACTGATGATGAGATTGTTGCTTTCATGAAAAAGAATGAGAAGAAATACAAAGCAGACGAAAATCGTGAAATCGAATATGTTTTAATTGAAGACAAAGCATCTCCAGCGGATGAAGCTGAGATTAAAGCTAAAATCAATGGATTATTGTCAGGAAGTGTAGTTTACAACACACAAACAGGGAAAAACGATACTTTGCCAGGTTTTAGATCTGCAACAAACGTAGTGGAATATGTAAATGCAAACTCTGATGTTCCTTATGATTCTACTTATGTAGCCAAAAAAGATTTGCCTGCGGTTGATGCTGATAAATTATACAATTTGGCTCCGGGCGAAATCTACGGACCCTACATGAATGGAAAATACTATTGCCTTTCAAAATCAATGGGAAGAAAAGTAGGAGTGAATGCAAAAGCAAGTCATATCTTGATTAGCTATGAAGGTACTCAGGTTCCAAATAAAAAAGAAAAAAGAACAAAAGAAGAAGCAAAAGCTAAAGCGGAAGCAATTTTGGCTCAAGTAATCGCTAGTCCTGATAGTTTCTTAATGCAGGCTTTCACCGCATCAGATGATTCCTCTTCTCAGCAAGGTGGAGATTTGGGTTATTTTGGTCCAAACCAAATGGTGAAACCGTTCAACGATTTTGTTTTTAGCAGTCCAATTGGGAAAGTTGGATTAGTAGAAACCGATTTTGGTTTTCATATTATAAAAGTTACCGACAAACAAGACGGAATTCGTCTAGCAACAGTTGCTCAAAAAGTAGAAGCTTCAGAAGCCACATCGAATGATGTATTTACAAAAGCTACTCAATTTGAAATTGATGCAAACGAAAAAGATTTTGCAAAAACAGCAACGGCAATGAAACTTACAGTGGCGCCTCCAGTTACCGTAAAGGCTATGGACGAAGCTTTTGGACCATTGGGTAACCAAAGAAATATTGTAAGCTGGGCTTTCGAAGATGGAACAAAAGTAGGAGCGGTAAAAAGATTTGAAGTTGCCAATTTAGGTAACGTGATTGCAAAAGTTAAAAAAGTTAATCCAGAAGGATTAATGGCTGTTGATTTGGTTCGCTCTTACGTGGAGCCAATTCTTAAAAATAAGAAAAAAGCCGAATTAATCAAAGCTAAAATGGCAGGAACTTCATTAGAAGCGATTGCAAAAGCTAGTGGTGCAGCAGTTCAACAAGCTACAGATGTTACAATGGAAAATCCAGTGTTAACAGGCGGTGTAGGTCAAGAACCTAAAGTTGTTGGAAACGCATTTGCTCTAACAGCAGGTAAACTTTCTGCTCCAATCGAAGGAAATACAGGAGTTTATGTTGTGAAAAACACTAGCACTGTAAAAGCACCAGTTTTAAAAGATCATACAGCTTATGTTGCCAAATTGAAAGCGCAAAGTGCTGGAGATGTTAATAGAGTTTTGCCAGCATTAAAAGACAAAGCTGAAATTAAAGACAATAGAAGACAATTCAATTACTAGATTGAAAGTGTACTAAAATTTGAAATCCCGTTTAGGTAACTAAACGGGATTTTTTTTTGGAAGTATTTTTAGGTTTAATCGGTTTTGCCGATGAAAGATAAGTTATTTAGATTGATTTTTTTAAAACTAATGTTCTTGCATTTGAACGTTTTTTTAACACTTTTAAACTATTTTAATTTTTTAATTTTAAAACAAGAATTAACTTTATCTATATAACCCATTAAATCAGTACATTATGAAAAATTTTTTAGTATTGTTAGGAATAGTGTTCATAGCTTTTACAAGTAGTAGTAGCACTAAAAATGATGATAAGGGAGGTAAAATTGTTATATGTCATATTCCTCCAGGAAATCCAGCTAATGCTCACGATATCGAAGTTAGTATTAATGCGTTGCAAGCTCATTTAGATCACGGTGATGTAATAGGTGGCTGCGAACAGCCTAATTGAGAATAGGTTGATTTTTTAAAAAGAAACTAATAAAAAAAGAGAGTGTTCGTAAAGTGATTTTCAGACACTCTTTTTTTGAAATTTGAATTTCCAGAAAAAAGTCAAAGATCAACCAGTCTAAAATCAGCAATTCGGATATAATTTTTTATGAAAAATTTACAGAATCATGTCTTTGTAGGGGATTATCGTGCGAAACCCTTTTCCGTTAAAATAATCAACTGGATTTTCATCTGAAATCGCTAAAACAAAATCACCACCCCAAGCGCCAAGACTTTTTATGATTCCGTTAAAATCTGGAAACAAGGATTCTTTTATGGTTTGCATTTCGAGAATATTACTCATTTCGGCTTCGTGTTCTTCTAAAGCGATAGCAAATTCTTGAAGCGTTTTTGCCTTTAAAACAGCTGATGTTATTTTGTTGTTAGCAATAATATCCTCTGCTAATGCTGAGTTTTTGTTGTTGTAATAGGAAATGATAGAAGCTTTACTGCTTTGCTTTTTCTCTAAATAAACGAAGTGTAAATTTTTGGCGAATTTAGGCTCAAATGATATGGTTTCAATTACTGGCTTACCATTGTCTAGATGATACAAAATTGGGCTGTTGTTTTGAGCGCAGGCAATATCATATCCGCTACCTCCAAAACTATTGTTGAGCAAAATAAAAGCGTCAACCTGCAACCATTGCGCAATATTATTAATTAAAGTAGAGGAAGTTCCCAAACCCCATTTTCTGGGAAAACTAAGTTCAGTTTTAACGTTATACCCTTCGGATTGATGAATGAAATCAGGATTTAATAAATAACCTTCGTGCAAGATTTCTATTAAAGTATTTCTGATGGTTGAGGTTTCTTGGTTTGCTTTATCCGAAATATCCAAAAAGGAAAAAGTATCTTCAAACCAAATGCTTCCATCTGCATTAAAACTAGTCCATTTTATTTCTTGATTTTTTGCTTTTTCAACAATTAGGTTTTGTCCAAATTTGGTTGGCAAAGCGAAAGCATTGGCTCCATCAAGAACTAAATATTCTCCCGTAATTAATAGTTTTCCGTTACTGTAAAATTCTTTTTTCATTGGATAGTTAATCCATTTAGGATTTTAAAAACCTGAAGAGGTTAATGAATTAAATAGGTCTTCTTAAAGTTTCAATATATTCCACAACAGCACTATGGGAAACAACATGATGTTTGAAATGTTTTCGAATCAAAAGGCGTTCCTCATCGTTAGCTTCAAATTGATTTAGGATATTGTTCAAGTGCATTTTCATATGGCCATCCTGAATCCCAGTGGTAGTTAACGAACGTAAAGCAGCAAAATTTTGTGCCAAACCTGCCACCGCCACAAACTGCATCAATTCCTTTGCCGATGGATTTTCCAACATTTCCAAAGATAATTTTACCAAGGGATGCAAGGAAGTCAGTCCGCCAACAGTTCCTAAAGCTAATGGAACTTCCAGCCAAAAAGTAAAAATACCATTTTCGATTGTCGCGTGTGACAAACTCGAATAACTTCCGTTTCGGGAAGCATAAGCGTGAATTCCAGCCTCGACGGCACGGAAATCATTGCCCGTAGCAAGCACCACAGCGTCGATTCCGTTCATAATTCCTTTGTTGTGGGTTACCGCTCGAAAAGGTTCTACTTCGGCAATTTGGATTGCTCGAATGAATCTTTCAGCAAATGCTTTTGGGTTTTCGATATGTTTTTCGACCAAATCATCAACAGGGCAAGAAACTTCGGCGCGAACAATACAATTGGGAACGTAATTAGAGAGAATGCTCATCACCACTTCGAGGTCTTTTTCTTCTTCGGAAAATAAATCATAACCTTGTGCTTCTTCTTTCAAAGTCTTAGCAAATTGCTCCAGACAAGAATTAATAAAATTGGCGCCCATCGAATCTATAGTTTCAAAAGTAGCGTGCAATTGATAATAATTAGGCAACAAATTAGTTTTGTCTCGCAATTCAATATCTAGAATTCCGCCACCTCGTTTTTGCATATTTTTAGTAATGCTTTCAGTGTTGCTGTAGAATTTGGTTTTAGTTTGGACAAAGAATAAAGCCAGTTTCGATGCGTCACCGTTGAAAATGAAATGAACTTGTCCAATCTTTTCAGTATTGATAACGGTAGCTTTAAAACCACCACGAGTAGACCAAAATTTAGCCGATTTCGAAGCAGCGGCAACCACCGAACTTTCTTCAATCGCCATCGGAATGCTGTTGTATTTTCCGTTAATCAAAAAATTGGGCGCCACACCCAACGGAATATAGAAATTGCTTATCGTGTTTTCGATAAATTCGTCGTGTAATTGCTGTAATTTTTCGTCAGGATTCCAATATTTTTTAAGAATTGAAATGGCTGTTTCTGGTTTAGAAAAGTAGGCAGAGGCAATCCAATTTATTTTTTCTTGTTTGGATAATTTTGAAAATCCGGCTATAGTGTTTGTCATTACTGATTTTCTAATAAGAATATTTGTTTTTGATGATTCCTAAAATTAGGACCCGTTATTCGTTTTCAAAAATTTTATAGGTTATGGTGTACCCTTTGAAAACATAGTCCCGAAAAGAATCGTCTTTAGAGTAAATCGATTTTTTGAAGTTGAAAGGAAATTTTAAATCTTTTCTGATGGCAGAAATCAACTCTTTTTTGAATTTTCTTGCGGCAACGGGTTTGTCTTTCGCTATGAACTCAATTATTTCATTTACTAAAAAGTAAAAATTTTCAGAAAAATTAATTTTCATACTTAGAAATTGTTTTTTCCAGCATCGCATCTAACTCATCTATATCGTATAATTTACTCTCTCCAGACTCAATTTCCTTAACTTCGAGATGCAGACTGTCTCGATATTCTTCAAAAGATTTGTCTTCTACATAAGGACTTTCTTCTTCAATAATATGCAATTCGCTATTAGAAAAAGTTTTCAAAAAATTGATTAGTTTTTCCTTTACATTCGATTGAAATTCGATTTTGATAGTTTCCATATTAATTTTTTTATAGAATTCAAAATTAGTAAATAATTGGTTTGTAACTGAGTTTTGCACCCCGTTTCTTTTTTTTAACATTTAACAGTTGAAACTTGAAATAATCGTAAAATTTTCACTAAAATTGAAGACTTTTAAATTAACAATAAATTAATGATTTCAAATAAATTTAACGTACTGTTTTTGTTGTTATTAACTAGTGTTTTTGCACAACAAAAAATTACCGTCGAAGCCATTTATACCGGACAATTTCAAGCCAAAGGGATGGTAGAATTGCAATCGATGAAAAACACCAACCAATATACGGTTTTAAATGCTGACGAAGCCTCTGGAAATTTGCAAATTGAGGTATTCGATTTTGCTACTTTAAAAAAAGTAAACACATTAATTGAGACAAAAAATCAAAGTAAATTACTTGGCGGAATCGATAGTTATACTTTCAGTTCTGACGAAAAACAGATTTTGATAGCCAACAATACCAATCCAATTTATCGTCATTCTTTTACCGCCGATTATTTTCTGTACATTATTGAAACCAAAGAATTGACTAAAATTTTGGAACAAGTTCAGGAACCTGTTTTTTCGCCTGACGGAAAAAAGATAGCTTATGTCAAGGAAAATAATATTTTTATTTATGATGTAACTTCCAAAACCAACAGCCAAATCACCACCGACGGGAAGAAAAACGAAATTATAAACGGAATCACGGATTGGGTTTACGAAGAAGAATTTGCCTTTGTAAGAGCTTTCGATTGGAGCAAAGACAGCAAAAAAATAGGGTTTATTCGTTTTGACGAAAGTCAGGTTCCAGAATTTTCAATGACAGTTTTTGCTAAAGATTTGTATCCAAAAATAGAAACTTTCAAATATCCGAAAGCTGGCGAAAAGAACTCTTTGGTTTCTTTGCATTTGTATACTGTTGATACGAAAACCACCAAAAAAGTAGATTTAAGCCAATACACTGATTTTTATATTCCAAGAATTGAATGGACAAATGATGCCAATATTTTATCGGCAAAAATAGTAAATCGCCATCAGGACAATCTCGATTTGTTATTTGTCGATGGAACAACGGCGGCTACAAAAGTGGTTTTGACCGAAAAAGATAAATCCTACATTGATTTTATCGATAAAGATAATTTGACTTTCTTGAACGACAACAGTTTTATTTGGACATCAGAACAAGACGGTTTCAATCATATTTATTGGTATTCTAAAGACGGAAAATTGATTAATCAGGTGACTAGAGGCAATTGGGAAGTGACCGAATATTATGGTTTTGAGGAGAAAACCAAAACGGTTTTTTATCAATCGACAGAGAATGGTTCGATCAATCGTGACGTTTACAGAATTAGTTTAGACGGAAAAAACAAAACAAGATTAACAGAAAAACTTGGAACAAATAATGCTACGTTCAGTCCGAATTTTCAATATTTTATCAACACTTTTTCGACTGCTTCTCAGCCAACAATCTATACTTTGAACGATACTAAAACAGGGAAACAAATTCAGGTTATAGAAAACAACGCAACTTTGGCATCCAAACTAAAAGACTACAATTTACCACAAAAAGAATTTTTTGTGCTGAAAACCGAAAAGGGAAATGAATTAAATGCTTGGATTATGAAACCAAAGGATTTTGATTCATCCAACAAATACCCTGTTTTTATGATTCAATATTCTGGACCAGGTTCACAGCAGGTTGTAAATGGATGGGGAAGTTCAAATGAATATTGGTTTATGATGCTCGCCCAACAAGGGTATATTGTAGCTTGCGTTGACGGTCGCGGAACTGGTTTTAAAGGAGCCGATTTCAAAAAAGTTACCTACAAACAATTAGGAAAATATGAAGTCGAAGACCAAATCGATGCGGCTAAAGTAATTGGAAATTACCCTTACGTAGATAAATCCAGAATCGGAATTTGGGGCTGGTCGTATGGTGGTTTTATGTCGAGTAATTGCATTTTGAAAGGAAATGACGTTTTCAAAATGGCGATTGCAGTCGCTCCGGTCACCAATTGGCGTTTCTATGACAGCGTCTATACCGAAAGATATATGCAAACCCCACAAGAAAACCCTAGTGGATATGACAGTAATTCGCCAATAAATTTCGTGGATAAACTAAAAGGGAAGTTTTTACTAATCCATGGTTCGGGTGATGACAATGTTCATGTGCAAAATTCAATGCAAATGATGGAAGCTTTGATTCAAGCCAATAAGCAATTTGATAGCCAAATTTATCCCGATAAAAATCACGGAATCTACGGCGGAAAAACAAGAATACAATTGTTCAATAAAATGACTAATTTTATACAAAATAATTTATAACAATAACCTTAACCAAATTAAATAATATGAGTGAAGCAGCGGTAAAAACAGGACATCCAAAAGGACTTTGGGTATTATTTGGAACAGAAATGTGGGAACGTTTCAATTTCTATGGAATGCGGGCAATCCTGACATTATTCCTCGTGAATTCGTTAATGATGAAAGAGGAAGACGCTTCTTTGATTTATGGAGGTTTTCTAGGATTGTGTTATTTAACTCCAATGTTAGGTGGTTTTGTAGCGGATCGTTTTTTTGGGAATAGAAATTGTATTTTATTGGGCGGTTTGATGATGGCCGTTGGGCAATTTTTATTGTTTGCCAGCGCTAGTGTTTTTGGAACTAATATCAGTTTGGCAACTACTTTAATGTGGATAGCTTTGGGAATTATTATTTTTGGTAATGGATTTTTCAAACCTAATATTTCCAGTATGGTGGGGAGTTTGTATCCAAAACAAGAAAAAAGCAAACTAGATACCGCCTTTACCATTTTCTATATGGGAATCAATTTAGGGGCTTTCTTGGGCCAATTGATTTGTCCGATTGTAGGCGATGTGAAAGACAATGCAGGAATTAGAGACATTCACGCTTTCAAATGGGGATTTCTTGCTGCTTCAATAGCGATGCTTATTGGAACCGCCATTTTTTATATGTTGAAAAATAAATATGTGGTAACTCCGGAAGGAAGACCTCTTGGTGGATTACCTTCCAAAAATGATGCTTCAGATTTCGAAGAAGGCGAATCTCAAAAAGCGGTTTTTTCTCAAAAAGCATTGATAATCGCAGGAATTATGTTTTTAGCATTAGGAGCAGTAATTCATTTTGTTTTTGACCAAAATTTAATTTATACCTTGATTTATTCAAGTGGTTTGACTTTGGCAGGATTAATTGTTTCTGATACTTCATTAACTAAAATAGAAAGAGATAGAATATTTGTAATTTATATTGTTGCTTTCTTTATCATTTTCTTTTGGGCAGCATTCGAACAAGCAGGTTCTTCATTGACATTTATCGCCGATAATCAAACCGACCGACATTTCTTTGGTTGGAATATGCCACCATCTATGGTTCAAATTTTTAACGGATTATTTGTAGTTGCTTTTGCTATTCCGTTTAGTATGCTTTGGGATTATTTGAGAAGTAAAGACAGAGAGCCCATTTCGCCAATGAAACAAGCTTTTGGATTGGCTTTGATTGCGTTGAGTTATTTTATTATTGCACACAATGTAAAAGACTTGGGAAATAGTGGACTTCTAGCCATCAAATGGTTAATTCTTTTGTATTTAATTCAAACTTGTGCTGAGTTGTGTTTGTCACCAATCGGATTATCATTGGTAGGGAAATTATCTCCAAAGCGTTTCTCCTCTTTATTATATGGTGTTTTCTTTTTGTCCAATGCTTCGGGTTATGCGCTAGCTGGAACTTTAGGTTCTATTATGCCAGCTACAGGAGATAAATTTGTAAAAGCCAAAGAACTTGGAATTGATTTACAAGGAGTTTTAGACAAAACCGTTACGCCAACGGCTGAACAATTAAAATTATTGGCAACCAATCAAATTAGTGATCATAATCCAATTTTTGCAGGATTTGAAATCCACAATTTATTTGAGTTCTTTATGGTGTTTGTAATATTGACAGGACTTGCAGCAATAATATTGTTTGCATTGACACCTTTCTTGAAAAAAATGATGCACGGCATACGTTAACAAAAATTAAAAAATATTTTTATACCTTTCAAACCTACAAGAGATTCCTGTAGGTTTGTTTTTTAATACGATTCACTATGTGGAAAAATCACCCCAAAGCTTTGCCTTATTTGTTTTTGTCCGAAATGTGGGAACGTTTTGGGTATTATTTAATGATTGGTATTTTTACGCTTTACCTGAAAGATGTCGAAGCGGGTTTTGCTATGACCGAAAAAGAAGCTTCGGATTTATACGGAACTTTTATTGCCTTGGTTTTCTTAACGCCTTTCATAGGTGGTTTGGTCGCCGATAGGTATTTGGGGTATCGCAAATCGATTGTGATTGGCGGATTAATGATGGGCGTGGGTTATCTGATGATGGGAATTCATAGTTTGCCAATGCTTTACACAGCGATGACTTTAGTAATTGTGGGTAATGGTTTTTTCAAGCCCAATATTTCCACATTATTAGGGAATTTTTATGATGACGAGCAATACAAAGACAAGAAAGATGAAGGCTACAATATTTTCTATATGGGAATTAATGTAGGGGCTTTTATTTGCAATTTCTTTGGAGCTGCGCTAAAAATTCTATTCGGTTGGCAAGAAGCTTTTATGGCTGCTGGTGTTGGAATGTTTATCGGTGTAATTGTGTTCTTGATAGGAACCAAACATTATGGTGATAAAACGGAAAAAAAAGGTGTGCAAGAAGGAGATATGCCTTTTTATAAAATTGTACTTTTTATTTTGTTGCCATCGGTTCTTTTTGGAATTATTGGATGGTTGTTAAAAGGAGTCACTTCGGATATTAATTTAGATAGTTCTATTTTTGGTTCCGATAGCACCGATGCTTTTGTTTTTGCTTGTATTCCGATTATTTTCTTTTACGGAAGCCTTTATGTTAAAGCCAAAGCGGAAGACAAACGTCCAATAGGAGCTTTACTTTCCATTTTTGCAGTAGTCATTTTATTTTGGGCAGTTTTCAAATTAAATGGTTCAGCGCTAAACAATTGGGGAGATAAATATACCGATAGAGAATTAACAGGAATGTCTCAACAATTAGGGTCAAAATTGGTTCTTACCGATACTTTAACCTATTCCAAGGATTCTGTAGCCCTTTATGATGCGGCTTTTCGAATTCAGAAAAAAGACGGAAAAGTAACAAAGGTGGTGGATTATCCTTTGTATTTTCGAAATGTAGCTCCGGATAAAATACCGGAAGAAAATAGTAAAATTTTTACTTGGTCTGCTAATTTGAGCCAATCCATAAATCCGGGTTGGGTGATTATTTTGACACCATTAGTCGTAGCATTTTTTACCTTTTTACGAAGTCGAAAGAAAGAACCTTCAACACCTACAAAAATCGCCTTTGGATTATTAATTTCTGCTTTGTCCGTATTGGTAATGGTTGCCGCAGTTCACATAGGAAATAACGGTGCCGAAAAAGTTTCCGTTTGGTGGTTAGTAGCCAATTATGGTGTGATTACTATTGGAGAACTATTTCTGAGTCCAATGGGATTATCGGTGGTTTCAAAATTAAGTCCAAAAAATATCACGGCATTAATGATGGGTGGCTGGTTTCTATCGACATCAATAGGGAATAAATTGAGTGGCGTTCTCGCCAGTTTGTGGGATACTTATGACGACAAAGCTAACTTTTTCTGGGTGAATTTTGCTCTGTTGATGTTTGCTACAGTATTAATGTTTGGTTTGGTAAAGAACCTCAATAAAGTGATGAAAGAAAAAGGAATCAATTAAAATTATGGAACAAAACTTAACAATCGAGCAAATACAAAACTTCAAAGGCAAGTATCCCAAACAGTTATGGTACTTGTTTTTCAGTGAAATGTGGGAACGTTTCAGTTTCTACGGAATGCGTGGAATGTTGTATGTTTTTATGGTGAATCAATTGACTATGAAAGATACTGAAGCTAATTTGCAGTATGGAGCAACTCAGGCTTGGGTTTATGCCTTTACATTTATTGGAGGATTGTTTGCTGATAAAATTTTCGGATTTAGAAAATCCCTTTTTTGGGGCGGATTATTGATGATTGTCGGAAGTGTTATTTTGGCTATTCATCCCAAAGAATTCTTTTTCGTTGGGGTAAGTTTTACAATTGTAGGAACTGGATTTTTTAAACCAAATATTTCATCAATGGTTGGAAAATTGTACAAAGATGATGATAATAGAAGAGATGCTGGTTTTTCATTATTCTATGCAGGAGTAAATCTTGGAGCTTTAATTGGGGGATATATTTGTGTTGCGGTCGCCAACGGAACACTTTGGGAATCCTTTATACCGGAAACATTAAGATGGAATTTTGCTTTTGGATTTGCTTCTGTTGTAATGATTGTAAGTTTATTGACCTTCGTTCAAACTCAAAAATCACTTGGGGAAATTGGCCTGTCTCCTTTAGCACATATTGATAAATCCAAAAGAAGAGTTATAGAAATCATTACATATATAGGTTCATTATTGATCATTCCCATTATTATGATAATGGTATCCAACACCACTTATACGGACTATTTCATGTATTTAATTGGGCCTGCATCATTACTCTATTTGATTTATGAAATGAGAAGCTTCACGCTGCCTGAAAATAAAAAATTGATAGCTGCCGTTGTATTTATGCTATTCTCCATTGTTTTCTGGGCGTTTTTTGAGCAAAGTGGTGGCTCGTTAAGTGCTTTTGCAGTAAACAATTTAGACAATACTATTTATGGGGTGAAATTAGATCCAAACGGAGTCAATAATTCTGCCAACTCGTTATTTGTAATTGCTTTTGCAGCAATTGTGGGATTAGTTTGGCTTTGGCTGAGTAAAAGAAAAATTGAACCAAACACCGTAATCAAATTCGGATTAGCTTTTCTATTTCTTGCGGGAGGTTTTTGGATATTTTATTATACCAAATTCTTCGCCGGAGCCGATGGCAGAACTTCCTTAGGTTTATTTACTTTTGGTTGGTTTGTAATCACCTTTGGAGAATTGTGTTTGTCACCAATTGGGATGTCGGCTATGACAAAGTTATCGCCTCAAAAAACCCAGGCTGTAATTATGGGAATGTGGTTTCTGGCCAGTGCTTACGGACAATATTTTGCAGGATTATTAGGCGCCAATATTGCTGGAGCTTCAGAAAATGCTACCAATACTGAAAAACTTATTGTTTACGCTGATGGCTACAAACAATTAGCCATTTATGCCTTGATTGCGGGAGTTGTGTTGATACTAATTTCGCCCTTGGTAAAAAAATTAATGCAGGAAGTAAAATAAAATACTATGATTCAAAATAACACCGATCAGTTTTTCAAAAACCCTGTTTTAGGACATCCTCCGGGACTATTTATTTTGTTTTTTACCGAAATGTGGGAACGATTTTCCTTCTACGGAATGCGCTCTTTGCTCATTTTGTTCTTAACGTCTTCAGCAATGGATGGTGGTTGGGAATGGTCTCGCGAGAATGCTTCCTCACTTTTTGGATCGTATGTCGGGCTGGTTTATTTGTCCACAATGATGGGCGGTTATTTTGCCGATAAAAAAATCGGGTATCGATGGGCTGTGGTTATTGGCGCTTGCTTGATGACTTTAGGACACGCATCGATGGCGGTCGAAACCGAGTTTTCTATTTATCTCGGATTAGTTTTGCTGGTTTTTGGTAACGGATTTTTCAAGCCGAATATGGTTTCTATTATTTCCGAAATGTACAAAGACCGTCCTGATAAAAAGGATGGAGCTTACACTTTGTTTTATATGGGTGTCAATGCCGGAGCTTTCTTCGGAATATTGCTTTGTGGGTATTTAGGCGAAAAAGTGGGCTGGAGTTATGGTTTTGGATTGGCCGGTATTTTTATGTTCTTCGGAATGTTACAATTTTGGTTATCACAAAGCATTTTTGGAGACATTGGCTTAAAGCCAAATGCAGCCAGCAAAGCAAAAATTGAAATAGCAGACAGTGACAAAAGAAATCCATTTACGCCTTTTCAATTAGGATTAATTGGCGTTATGATCACTTTGGGATTGCT
This sequence comes from Flavobacterium psychrophilum, assembly GCA_945860385.1. Taxonomy (GTDB): domain Bacteria; phylum Bacteroidota; class Bacteroidia; order Flavobacteriales; family Flavobacteriaceae; genus Flavobacterium; species Flavobacterium psychrophilum_K. The sequence continues at coordinate 12,761 of CAMAQD010000002.1, read as the reverse complement.
TTGGATTTTGAATGCTCCGATTTCTAAAATTTCAGGTGGAAAAATAGATGTTTTTAGCTTTTTAGGCGAAAACGGAAATGCGATTGCTATTGTCACAGCTTTAATTTTATTTATACTATTACTGGTTTACAGATTTACTCAATATTCGCAAATTACAAAAGAGAAATTAATGGCCGTTACCTTTTTTGCCTTCTTGACCATTTTCTTTTGGGCCATTTTCGAACAATCACCTAACAGTTTAACCATTTTCGCTTCGGATTATACGAACCGTGTTTTGGAAGGCAATTGGAGCGTAACTTTTTTAGTGGTTAATTCCATGATGACTATTTTACCATTAGCCATAATTACTTGGGTTTTGACCTTATTATTCAAGCAAACTTTCAAAAAATATACTTTGGCTTCTGTGATTTTAAGTTCTAGTTTCGTGATTATTTGGACTATTGCTTTATGGATGTTGGCCAAAGATTATTACACCGCAGGTTATTTGTCCTTGTCTGATGAAACTTTAGCCTTTTTAAAAATCAAAAGAGTGACAGAACCCTTGACCGAAGTTCCGGCTACTTGGTTTTCAACATTAAACTCATTATTTATTATTTCATTAGCGCCTTTATTTTCGAAATGGTGGGAAAGCAAATACAATCCTTCGGCAAATTATAAATATGGTATCGGAATGACCTTACTTGCTATCGGAATGGCTTGTGTCGCTTTTGGGGCGAAAGATATTGCGCCTGGAGCCAAAACAGCGTCGGTGAGTATGATTTGGCTGATTTTAGTGTATCTTTTTCACACCATGGCCGAGTTGTGTATTTCACCAGTAGGGCTGTCAAATGTGAGTAAATTGGTTCCTGCCAGAATGATTGCATTTATGTTTGGAGTTTGGTATCTTGCGGTCGCAATTGGAATGAAAGGTGCGGGAATATTTGGAGAGAATATCGATAAAATCGCCGACGAACACGGACTGAGTTACTTCTTCTGGATGTTGACAATTATTTCTATAGTAGTTGCGTTATTTGCTATTGTGATGGGACCAGTGGTCAAAAAATTAATGCATGGTGTGAAATAATGGCACTGTTTTTGAAAAAATAAATTAAAATTATATAAAAATGAAAAAAGTATTTATAACATTATTAGTAGTAATGGGTTCTTTTGCAGTTCAGGCGCAGGAACTTAAATGGGAAACAGATATTAACAAAGCGATTGCAGTATCCAATAAAACCAAAAAACCAATGTTGCTATTTTTTACCGGAAGCGATTGGTGCGGTTGGTGTATTCGTTTGCAAAAAGAGGTTCTGAAAACTCCGGAATTTGCAACCTGGGCAAAGAAAAACGTGGTTTTGGTAGAATTAGATTATCCAAGAAGAACTCCACAAACCGATGCGATTAAAACTCAAAATGCAGGATTGCAAGAAACTTTTGGAATCCAAGGATTTCCAACAATTTATTTTGCGACTGCCAAGCTAAAAGGAGGAAAACCAAGTTTCACTGGTTTAGGAAGTACAGGTTATGTTGCCGGCGGACCAAAAGCTTGGTTAGCAGAAGCCGATGGAATTCTGAAAACAAAATAATTTTATTCCAATCTATAAAATCCCTTTTCACCAGTTGCGTGAAAAGGGATTTTTTCTTTTAGACAAGTCGCTTTCCACAGTTTTTGAATTGTTCTAAAATTAGAACCATCAGCCACAATCATTTTGGGTGTAGTGGTTTGCAAAAACCGTTCGAAATTTATTTTCGGAGATTGGGTTAGGACGACAATATCGGGATGAAGGGCTGCTGGATAAATACCTAAACTGTCCACAATCAGGATTTTATTTCCGTTGAAGTAAAGTAGGTTTTGAATTCTTTTTTTGGTTTTCAAACGGCTGAAATTCCCCATTGAGTAGGAGCTGAAAGTCTGGTTTTTGTTTGTCGTTTTCAAAAGACTATCGCTAGCATACAAAGTAATATCAGGTCCATTTCGCTCTGCAATAAGCGTGTTTTTCTTGGAGTTGAAAATAACTAATTCACTTTGGTTGCTTACTGTCCAATGGGTATGAAAATACGCGATTTGGAAAATTAGTACACTAATTAATGCCAAAGCTATTCTGTTAAAATTGGGTTTCTTGAACCAAATAATTGTGACAATTATCAACAAATACAAACTCAATAGCAACTGCCAATTGAAGGGAATCTCCCGAAAGATAAATTGCTCTAAGGAAGCTATCGAATTGATGATTTTATTCAATATATAAATGCTCCATTCCAATGATTTGGCTAAAAAAATAGGAACATAATCGACAGCTGCTAAAAGCATTACCAAAACTCCTAACCCCATAATCACACTCAAAAAAGGAATGATAACTAAATTGGTTACAAAAAACAAACCCGGAAATTGATGGAAATAGTAAATGCTCAAAGGCAAAGTGCCAATTTGTGCCGCAAAAGAAACGGTGAGAATATCCCAAAAGTATTTTGCGAGAATGTTTTTTGGTGACCAAAGTTGAGCCAATAAAGGCTGTAGCCAAAGAATAAAAAATAAGGCGAGATAACTCAATTGAAATCCCACATCAAACAAAAACGACGGTTGAACCAATAAAATAAGCAACATAGAAACCAACAAAGTGTGAAAAATATTGGTACTTCTTCGAAGATACATTCCAATAGCGACAAATGAAAACATCGTCACCGAGCGTAACACTGACGGAGCCAATCCAGCAATTAATCCAAAGGAAAATAGCGAAAACAAAATAATGAGGAGCTTGATAAAGGAACCGCGTCGGGTATTCGGAAATGGCTTCAGCAGAAAGGTCACGAACAGCAATATAAACCCAATGTGCAAGCCCGAAACCGACAAAATGTGAACGGCTCCGGCAAATTGATAATCCTTGATAATCTCTGGAGAAATATCCTGTTGTTGTCCTAAAATTAAAGCAATAGCCACATTAAGTTCGGTTTTGTTGAAATGGCTTTGCTCTAAGTTCCGAATGATTTTGGTTCGCAATTTCGAGGTGTAATACCAAACATCTTTTTCAACAACTGAACCTATTTTAATCTCAGAAACATCGGCATAAAGCTGGGCATAAATTTGTTTGCTTTCGAGGTATTTGCCGTAATCAAATTGGTTGGGATTTTTGATTGGACTGTTTTGGTACAAACTACCATTGATTTGCAAATGAGTCCCAATTTTTAAAGGTGCAGTAAGGCTGTCTTTTCGGACATTCAGGAGAATTCTTCCCGTTTTTTCGACGCTGTCAATTTGATTGACCCTGACAATATAACGGTCGTTATAAGTAGAACTCCGAAGTTTTTCACTAACGGCAACAGTAACCAAATGTGGCTCTTCAAAAATAGATTTATGGTGAATGTAATTGCTTTCCTGAAAAGAGTCCGTGTGAATAATTTGAGTACTAGTGCCAATAGTGAAAGCCAGAAAAAAAGTGGCGATACCAAAATAAATAGAGTTTATAATATTTTTTTTTGATAAGAAATAGGCAACAATAAAAACACAACTAGCAATAAAAAGAGAAGAAAATACAAATGAAACAGCGGGTTTGAAGTAGTACGCAACAAGAATTCCAGTCAAAAAACCGGTCGTGATTCTCGCTAAAGGAAACTGTAACACTTTCATAATGATAAAAGTAATATTTTTATTAACAAAAAAAACATTCATTTGCATTTGAAGAGCAGAAAAGGAAAAGAGCTTCATTTTGTGAAAAATGGTTTAAAACACTTTCTTATTTCGTTTATCATATTTGTATTACATCCATTTTCGCAATTTGCGAAAGAGTATTTACTTAAAATTCGATTTCATCATCGTTTTATCTTCAACTTGTTATAATTAAGTTACTTATCGACAAAAATTGTTAATAATTTGATAATCTAAAAATTTTGAAATGAAGCACTTTAGCTGTAAGTTTGAGAACCCTAAACTACCAGATTTCTCTTAATCTATTTTTTTTTATGGATAACAATGTCATCCAGTATTAAAATAGAGACTATTCACTATGAGATTAAAATTACTATTGATTGCTGTTGCTTTGTTTGTGGGGTTTGGGGCGACTTATGGCCAAGGTTCAGAAAACTTTTTAAATATTCCAGCTTCTTCAACGAATTATAATGCTAGGAGTTGGACAGGTACAGATGGAGTTACTTGGGGGGCAACATTAGCAAGAACTGATCAGACTATAACGGGGAAAGCAATCTGTACAAATGGTTCTGGCACTGTAACATCTCCGACTTACGCTGGTGGTATCGGAACACTTTCTTTTAATTATGTGAGAGCCTTTACAGGAACAAATGCGCGAAGTATTCAAGTTTGGGTTAATGGAGTTCAAATAGGTTCAACAATAACGGTTTCTCCTTTAACAGATGTAGTTGTAAATTATTCACAAGCAATAAATATTACTGGGAATGTAGTTTTAGAATTAAGAACTTCTGGAGCTCAAATAAAAATCGATGATATTTCTTGGACAGGCTATGCTGATACACCCACTCAATTAGTCTTAGTAAACGTACCATCTACAGGTACAACAGGAACACCTTTATCAAGTTTCACAGTTGAAGGGAGAAATGCAGGAGGTACGGTTGTTCCTTCATTTACAGGATTGGTGACACTCACAAAAGCAAGTGGCACCGGCTCCATAAACGGAACGCTTACAGCCAATGCGGTTGCTGGAGTTGCCACTTTTAATAATGTAGCTTTTGATCAAGCAAGTACGTGTACTATTACCGCAACATCTACGGGTCTTACTTCTGCGACTTCTGGTAATGTGATTATCAGTAATCCCAGTACGAATATCTTTGGAGGTGATGGGGTAAACTTTGTGGGGCAAATAAATGCGTATTCTCAACCCACCAACTGTACTTATGGGGATTACCGAGTGCTACAATATAGAAAAGTGAATACAACAGCTGTAGCGCCAACAGATGGTCGTGGGCAATGGGTAACTACGGTAAATGTGCAAGCCTCAGGTGGTAATGTAACCCCACTGAATATGAGTGGTGGCAGTAGTGCAGGATTTTTGTTTACCTCCGGTGGAGGCTGCGGTGCAACAGGGAATTATACAAACAAATGGGCATTTGGCGGAGTCGGTCAGGGATCAGTTGATGCCATAAATGGTTCAACTTACAATGGTTCAACAGATATGGGATTCAATATGAATACTGTGGGTCGTTATACATTTGTGTTGAAAGACAATGGTTATAATGGCACTGGATATTATGTTGGCTATACAACGAATGCGCCTGTTACAATAACTCATAATACTGGCTCACAAAGAACTTTAAATAATGATGGCACTACTACGATAACGGCTACAATTAGTGCAACTAATTCATCACAAGAAAATTTTTATGTAAGGTATAAAACGGGTTCCAATGATTTTTCAACAGGCACTTCTACAATATCTGCAGCAGGTACTGTAGCATCTACAAACGTTACTTTAACTATTCCTGTCCAAGCGGATGGAGCCACTGTTTATTATTATATTTTCAGTTCTACTATGAGCCAGTCTGCTATAGCGGCACTTAGTGAAGGGGATAAATCGTATGCCTTATTAAATTATGCGGATAACAGCGGTAACAACTATTCTTACACTGCTTTATCTTTGATGCCAACAGTTACATCTATAGTTCCAACTGCAATTACTGGAGTTACAGGACAAGCGAACAATACGGGCTTCAAAGGACAAACAATGACTGTTAATGGGACGAATTTTCAGTCTAATTCAACGGTAACGATTAACGGTGTTGCTGCTACTTCGGTTACTTTTATTAGTGCTTCTCAATTAACAGCGGTTGTTGCCAATACAGGAGTTAATTTTACAGGAAATGTTGTGGTGGCAAATCCAACTCCTGTTACTTCTGTAACCATTCCTTCTTTTAATTTTTTAGGTTATATATCTTCAGGTACAGGAGCTATTAATACTGCTTCAAACTGGTTGGGAGGTTCCGTGCCATTGGCAAACAGTACAGTTACTATTACTCACGTTATGACACATGCAACAGGTGCTACTACAGGCACCCCATTTGCATCTTTAACAATCCCTTCTGGAGGTAGTTTAGCAGTTGGTTCTACTGGAGCAGTGGCCGTTACCACTGCCATTTCAATATCAGGTACAGGTATATTGAGCTTTACGGTTAGTACTGCTACCGTTTCAGCTGGTAGTATTTCCAATGCAGGTACTTTATCCTGGATTCAAGCAGGTACCCTAACCATTAATACTGGTGGTTCATTTACGAATACTGGAGCAGTAACTTCAGGGGCAGTTGGCAACGTAGTTTTTGCAGGAACAGGCACGATAAATGGTGGCACCCCAATTGCTTTTAATAATCTTACCATCAACGGCACGACTACTTTAACAACCGCACCCACTATTACTGGAACTTTGCAGATAAATAGTGGTGGAAATGTTACTGCTGCTCCAACTTATGATAGTGCTTCGACATTAGTTTATAATACAACGGGTACTTATGGTGTTTCTAATGAATGGACAGGAAATGGTACAACTGCAGGTGCTGGAATTCCAAAAAACGTAACCATTCAAAATAACACAACACTTACAATGCCAAATAGTAGCCGAGGTTTGGCAGGAAACTTAAGCATCAATAGTGGTAATTTAACGTTGAATGCAACCAGTGGCGATTTGTATCTAACAGGAAACTGGACCAGAGCATCAACAGCTTCTTTTACTCCAAATAATAGAGCGGTATTTTTTAATGGCAACATTACTCAAACACTTACGGTTAGTGGTGGCGGCACAGAAATTTTTAATTATTTATTTGTAGCCGGCAGTGGAACTTTAAGACCGGCAACAGGAACAGCTATTAATGTAACCGCAAGTTCTGGATTGTCATTGTCATCCACTCACGCAACAAGTACAATAGATTTAAACGGACAAACGCTTACGCTTTCTGGTGGTGGAAATCTGAATTTGAGCGGAGGAAATCGTTTTATAACAAGTAATGTAGCAGGAGGGATTTTTAAAATTGGTGCTAGCACAACTTCTATCATTAATCCTGGCACTTTAACCCTTGACAATAAGACGACATTATTGTTAGATAATGGCTCCTTTGACTGTGGAACAGGAGCTGCAACAACAATCAATGGAATTCTACAAATAAATGCCAACGGTTATATAACAGGGAACACACCTAGGTATGGGGTGTTTTCTTTATTAAAATACAATTCAGGAGGTACCTATAATAGAAATTTTGAGTGGAATGGAACTACAGTTCCTGTTGGAGTTCCCGATAATGTACTGATTTCTAATGGGACAACTTTAAATTACTTTAATTCAGCCAATTTAGGGGAACAAAAAATTATTTACGATTTAACTATAGACGCAGGTTCTGGTTTAAATATGGGTTCTGTATCTTGTGGTGGGCCATTAAATGTGGGCCATGATGTAATATCTTCTGGAACTTTAACTTTAGGATTTGCAAATGGCGATGATTTGAAAATTGGGGGAGATATTATTTTAACTACAGGTTATTCTTTTAATACAAATGACAGAGCTATATTTTTCACTAAAAATGGAACTCAAAAAATCACTGCTTCAAGTACACCAACATTTAATAAAATATTATTTACCCCGGCAAGCGGAACAACTACAGTACAATTAGGATTATCAACAAGTTTAAATATTACAACGCCATCAGCTGGAGGAGATTCTATTGATTTTGGAACAGCGGCTAATGTTTTTGATATTAATGGAAATACATTAACATTAGGAACTGCAGGAAGATCAAATACTATTATAGGAGCAAATGGAACTTTCAAAGGAAGTATATCTTCAAACCTAGCTTTGTTAGGAACAGGAAGTTTAGGTACTTTAAAATTTGCTAATAATTTAAATTTAGGAACACTAACAATGAATCGTCAAGCCGCAGTTGTGGGTTGTACATTGGGTTCAGCAGTTACGATAAATACGGCTTTAAACCTGACCAATGGTTTGATTTCATTAGGAAATTTTGACATCTCTTTGGGCTTGACAGCAACAAATACAGGTTCTGCTAATGGATTTGTTATTTCTGATCCCGATGTTGGAACAGGAATGTTGATAAAAAAAATAAATGCATTTGGAGCATATACTTTGCATATAGGCGAAAACACTTTGCCAAATGGAGCTCAATACGCGCCTGCAACAATAAATTTTAGTTCAGGTACTTTCAGCGCTCAGGCTTATTACGGTGTACAAGTAAAAGATGCAATTCATCCAAATATTGATTCTCCAATTGATTCTCTTTCAAAATACTGGATTATAACTTCTTCGGGAACATTTACTACACCAATATATTCCTTTACCGGCTTATATACTGCTGGCACAGCAGATGTAAACGGAACCGAAAGCAATTGTATTTCGGCAAGATGGGATGGAACTAAATGGACAAATGGGACAGCAATAGGAGGAGGCTTTTTAACCATAAGTGGTTTGACAACAATGGTGCCGTCAACTACTAATGAAATCTCTGCTGGTAACAGAAACAGAGAAATCAACATCAAAGGACTAACAGGAGGAACAAATAATATTCTAAGCGGAAGTCCAACAGCAAATGGTTTGAACAACACTCTGTTTGCGCAGACAAGTATTGGTGGTACTCCGGCAACAAAGGATTATGAAATTCAGAATTTGGGAATTGCAGCATTGAATTTAACGGGAACACCCCTTGTAAGTATTGGCGGGGATAATCCTGGAGATTTTACTGTAAGTACTGTCCCTGCTACTCCAATTATTGGAGGTGCAAGCACATCTTTTATTATTACATTTGCTCCAACTTATGCTGGAATTAGAACCGCAATTGTTTCTATTGCCAACAATGACAGCAACGAAAATCCTTATACTTTTTTGATACAGGGAACAGGAATTTGCTCTACAATAACAAACACCATTACGCCAACTTCAGGACCCGTGGGAACAGAAATAACCATCAATTCGGCAGCAAATTTAACTGGAGCAACAGTAACACTCAGCGGAATCGCTGCCACTGTTATCCCAGTATCAGCTAACCAAATAAAAGTTCTTGTTCCAACTGGCGCAACATCAGGAAATTTAATTACTACGTTTGTGGCAACTGGCTGTCAGACAACTAATTATTTTACAGTAGTTAATAATTTAAATACATCTTGTCAAGGAGGAAATGGCGCTTCGGATTTATTCATTAGTGAAGTGACGGATGCTAATTGGGGTGGCTTGACTTATGTAGAAATTTATAACGGAACTGGGGTTTCTAAAAGCCTAAGTGGATATTCTATTAATACCGCTTCTAACGGAAACGCATATTCGGGTACTCCACTTAATTTAAGTAATGTGACTTTGGCTTCTGGTTCAACCTATGTTGTTGCTTTTGGAGATGATGATTTATGTACAAGCCTTGGAGGAGATGGTTCATTGGCAGTACAAAGTACAGCAAATTTAGGTGTTAACTTTAAACCAAATGAGAATGACCATATTGCATTATTTAATGGTGCAACCAAAATAGACAGCTGGGGAACTTTTGGAAGCGATAATTGGGCAACATCATCACTATCAATCTTTGCAACAGAAACTAATGGAGCAACTTTTAGAAGGAAAAATACAGCCCTCACGCTTCCATCAACAACTTATGCAAATGCTGATTGGGAAATTATTGATTTTATAGGTAATACTTATGCTGATTGTGGTAATAACGACTACTCTAACATTGGCACTTATAATTTTATTGCAGGAACTCCACCTAGTGTTACAACGCATCCATCCTACACGCCAACTTGTAAAGCGACAAGTTTAACCGTAGCTGGTACTGAAGGATATAACGGAACCTCTCCTGCTGACTCAAAAGAATTGACTTATCGATGGTTATTTTCAGCACCAAACGAAACTGGTTGGAATGAAATTATAAATGATGGAGGAATTTATACAGGAACTACAACGGCTACTTTAAACATTTCAAACATCGCTACAGTACTTAATTACCAATACTATTGTCAAATTAGAGAGAATACAAATACTTGTTACGCAGCATCAAATGCAGTGAAAATTACTGATGGAGAAACCACAACTTGGAATGGCTCTTGGACAAATGGCACACCAACATTAGATAAATTAGTAATAATCAGTGCGAATTACGACACTTCATCACCAGGTTTAGGTAGTTTTGACGCTTGTAGCGTAGTTGTAAATTCTGGGAAAACGTTGACTATTACTCCAAATGAATACATTAAAATTCAAAATGACTTAACAGTAAATGGAGTTTTAACAATAGAAAACAGTGGAAGTTTAGTTCAAGTTAATGATTCAGGTAGTAATACAGGTAATATTACTTATAAGAGCAACACTACTGCTGGAGAATTTGATTATACCTATTGGTCATCGCCTGTTGTTGGGCAAACATTACTTGCAGTTTCTCCTTTTACGGAATCGAACAAGTTTTTTTCTTTTAATGCAGTTACAAACGATTGGTTACAAGAAGATACCTCAAATACAATGACCATCGGTAAAGGATATATTATTAGAGGAATCGCGCCACCTCCATCACCAGCAATACCTCCAGGATTTTACACAGCTCCTTTTTTCGGCAAACCAAATAATGGAATAATTAATGTACCTATTAATTGGAATGGAGATCTTATTGGAACTTCAAATCTTATAGGAAATCCTTATCCGTCTGCAATGGATGCAGATAATTTTTTAGATACTAATGCAGGTGTTATTGAAGGCACTCTTTATTTCTGGACCCACAACACCGATTTACAATTACGTGCAGATATTATTGCAAATGGCGCCACTCCGGGAACAGGGGCTCAAGCCTATACTTCGGATGACTATGCTTCTTATAATTTACTTGGAGGAGTTGGTACTTCTATGGCTCCAAGTGGCAGTACAGGCGGTGTTAATACAAATGTCCCAAATGGCAAAATTGCAGCAGGACAAGCCTTTTTTACTACTAGTTTACTTGCGAATGGGAACGTAATATTTAACAACAGTATGCGGCTAAGCAGCGCTCCAATTCCTGCCGTATTAGACAATTCCCAGTTTTTCAAAACAAGAAATCCAAAAACAAAATCTACAACTTTCGAAAAACACCGTATATGGTTGAACTTGACCAATACACAAGGAGCTTTTAAACAAACATTAGTGGGGTACATTACGGACGCTACAAATCAATACGACAATCGTTTTGATGGAGAAACTTTTGATGGGAATGAATTCGTTGATTTTTACAGTATCAACCAAGAAAAGAATTTAGTAATCCAAGGCCGTGCATTACCATTTGACGAAAATGACCAAGTACCGCTGGGATTCAGAACAACAATCAATGGGGATTTCACCATAAAGATTGATCAGACAGACGGCGTACTCACCAATCAGGCAGTTTTTATTGAAGACAAATTGACCAACACAATCTTTGATTTACGAAGTGGCCCTTTTACTTTTAATACGGCTGCGGGTACCTTCAACGACCGTTTTGTATTGCGATATACGGACAAAACTTTGGGTACTATTGATTTAGAAACAGGCGATAATCAGGTGTTGGTCTCCAATAAAAACAAACAAATAAAAGTCAATTCAAAAGTGGAACCAATAGACAAAGTAGTGGTTTATGACCTTTTGGGGAGACTACTATTCAAAAAAGATAAAGTGAACAGCAATGAATTATCAATACTCCATTTAATTTCCAACGCGCAAACTTTATTAGTAAAAGTGACGTTGCAAAACGGGCAAACTATCACTAAAAAAATTATATTCTAAGAAAGGAATAATGTGCTTTTTTGTATGGAAAATCCTGTTGGGAACAATAGTTATTTTAGGACGGGTCAGAAATATGGATGAAGTATGGCTGAAGTATGGCTGAAGTATGGCTGAAGTATGGATAGTGTATGGATAGTGTATGGTTGTGGTACCCTAAAAAAGTGGTGATAAATGATAAGCATCCACTTTTTTATAATCCTGTCCTCTAAGTGTGTTAAAAAACGGAACTATGAAAAAGCAGATGTATAGTAAGTTTAGGATTATTAATTGTATTTGTATAGCTAAAGCTGGATTTATTCAATAATCTTTATAGTTATTTCAGAACGGGACATCGAAAAAATCTAGTCTGTACCAAAGCCCCATCAAAGCCCCATCAAAGCCCCATCAAAGCCCCATATAATGTATGAATAGCCTATGAAAATTTATAGATGCTAACCAATAAAAAAACACTGATTGAATGCTAAATTGGTTTTAACTTTTACAAAATGGTATTTGGAGAATTATTCTAGGGATTTGTAATATTTCTCGGTGACCAAATTCATCTATCAGATAAAATTATTTCAGATCCCCCACAATCAACTTAGCGGTTTTCTCACTAGCACCGATGCCTCCCAATTTTTCTTCTAAAACCTCGTATTTTTCCAAAAGCCTTTGGCGATAATTGGAGTCTAAAATCTTCTTCAACTCCTCACGAATGCGTTTTGTGTTGCAATCTCCTTGAATCAATTCGGTTACCACTTCCTCATCCATAATCAGATTAACAAGCGAAATGTATTTTAGGGTAATGATGCGTTTGGCTATTTGGTAAGATATTGAACTCCCTTTATAACAAACCACTTCGGGAACTTTAAAAAGAGCAGTTTCTAGGGTTGCCGTTCCCGAAGTTACCAATGCTGCTGTGGCATTACTCAACAAATCATAGGTTTTGTTAGAAACAAATTTGATATTTTCATTGGTGATAAAACCCTCATAAAAAGAAAATTCCTGACTGGGCGCCCCGGCAATAACAAATTGATAATCCGGAAAATCTTTGACCACACTCAACATCACCGATAG
>CAMAQD010000001.1 GCA_945860385.1 Flavobacterium psychrophilum | reverse complement strand
ACCTTTAATAACATCATCAGATAGTTCCTTTAACTTTCTTTGAACCTCTTCCAATTGCTTTTGAAGAGCTTGAACTCGATTGTTTGTTTTTTCTAAATCAGTCTTTTGTCCTTCTTTATCTTGTATTTGTTCTGCAAAAGTTTTCCAGTCTATGTCGTCATACTTGGTAAATAGTTTGAAAAGATCAGAATATGATTCTTTCTGATTTTCTATGGATTTAATGTTTTGTTCAATCTGACGACTCTCTTGTAATGCTAATTTTTCGTTTTCTTGAAGGTTTTTTATTTCGTTTTGGAGTAATCTGATTTTGTCCTTGTTATCCCAGCCCAAAACGAAGTTTTCCTTTTTTGAAATATGTGGTCTATCATCTTTTTCGTGTTTCCCCTTTGCAAACTTTATTAGACCTTCTTTAGTGATGGCTTTCTCTTCATATAAACTGAACTCCTTTAAGTCATTTACACAAGCATAATTGTATTGATTCGTAATTATATCCTCTAGCCAATCAACATAAATACTCTTAGGTTTAAATTCTAATTTATTAATAAGAGCGTTTTGAGCAATATTTTTAATGGTCATATTTGCCAATGAAGTAAAGCTCCTAAATCTTTGATAGGTTATTCTCCCTTTTAAATTAGTACTATTTACATACTCGTTAACCTTATTATAATATTTATCAGGAACAATGAGCCGTAATGCAAAATTGTGAAGAATCTTTTCTGCCGAAATTTCCCATTCTATTTCGTCTTCTTTGACTTTTATAAGTTCACCAATAAATGGAATTTCCTCTTTAGTGGCTCCAATATGTTCTAATATGTCATCTCTAATTTCTGCTTCTCGACCAGCAATATTGTTTTTATTCTTTTGAAGTGCTTTTATGGTTTCAATGCCTTCTTCAATTTGCCTGTTTAAATCCTCTCGTTTGTTTTTAGATAACCTTAGTTTTTCATCATAGTCTTGTCTATTTATTTCCAATTCAGATCTTTTCTCGTTGGAAATTACACGATTTACTTTAAACGTTTCTTCACTTGGGTTCGTGTTTAATTCAACGCTTTGAGCAATTTTATTGTATTGGTCTAGTTTTCTGCTTCTTGTTTCCTTTTGTCCAATTAAACTTTTGATCTCTTTTTCTAGGTCTTTGATTTTGCTTCCAACTTCATCACTTTCTATTGAAATAGATAGTGCTCTTTCTTCTTGTTTTAATGACTCCTCTTTTGTTCTTAATTGGTTGAGTTCAAGGTTGAGACTTTCCAGATTTTCATTGCTCTTGACAAGTTCCTTCTCGGCAAGTTCCACATTCTTCTTTGCAAACCAATAAACCCCAAGTTCCTTAGATTTATTTAATCGAACTAATTCAGACTGAATTTCACTGAGTCTATTTGCGATATCATTGATAGGAGTTAGTTGAGCAATTTGTTCTTTTGCTTTTTCAATATTGGTTTTGGCATCCATCAAAGTCAAAAAGCTCTCTTTTAGCTGGATGAACTCTGTTTCTGCATCTTGCTCTTCGAGCATATTGGTTCTGATAAAATCATCTAAGTCCTCTAATACTTTAACACCAACAACTTGATTAAATAGACTTAGTGCTTTTGTTGAACGCATACCAAACAAGTGCGCAATTCTTTCTGCGTAGGAGGTTGGCCCATCCAAAAATTCTATTTTCTTTTTTGTGCTATTTGAATTGTAGATTTTTTCTAAACGTTTTTTCCAAATTCCTTTACCATCAAAATCACCAAAATCCTTTTCAATTTCTAATTGAACGTGAGCAATTCCAAAAGCCCTTCTCAATTCACCATTAGAAAACCACCTCACTTGGAAAACTGTAATATTCTTTTGGTCAGTGTTTGAAAATGATGCAAGAATAACCGAAAAGGTTGATTTATCCCTTAATTTCTGTGGTGTAATACTTAGTTCGCCTTCTCGTTGTATGTTTCCATAATTTCCGTAAACATAGGTTTCTTCAGTTCTATCGCCTTTCTTGTCAACTCCTGATGACTGATTATAAAATCTATCTTTTTTAACAGGAACTAATAAAGTTAACAGTGCATCAATGTAAGTGCTTTTTCCAGATGCGTTAGCTCCTGTCAACAATGAATTATTTCCTTGTGGATTAATCTTAAAAATCTTCTCGTGAAATGTTCCCCAATTATAAACTTCCATATATTGAAGTCTAAATCCAGCTTTATCGGAACTCGTACTAAATAGACTCAACATACTCTTGCAATTTGGTTTTGAATTCCTGTAAAATATCCAGCGTTAATTTTTCCTTGATGATTCTATGTATTTGGTATTTAGTCTCATTGTCTTTCTTGCTTACTTCTTTCAAATATCCTAAATCAACAACATTTTTGATGTACTTATCTAAATCTTTCAAAAACCTTAATCTATTGTAACCTTCTTGCAGAAAAAGCTCCAATTCTTCTTTAATTTCAGAATCAGTAATAAATTTTTCGGCAACTTGAAATTGTGTTGGATTGCTGTCAAACTCTTCTAAAGATTGACGAAGAACAACGAGGATAATAGATGTCTCAAAACCAATTTGTCTCCGCACAATTAATCCTAAAGTATTTCCTTCACTATCTTCATATTGCTTAACAAAAGCAAATCCTTCATCTTTCTTTACAATGAGTTCCAGTCCAATTTGACTAATATAATCTTGAATCTCTATCTGATAATTAACCACATCATCCCAAACAGGAGAATTTCGTTCAACTGGCGATTTAAGCAACTTTACTAATGCCTTTGAATATGGTTTTATGTTCTTTTCTAAATTGCTCATTTGGTTAAAATAATTTCAGGTATTTGAATTGATTTGTTTTGCTCAATGTCAAACAAAATCCTTTGTGTCTTTTCTGTGCTGATAGAATATTTGAATTCTTTTACGATTCCGATATAACCAAATAGTTCGGGTAAGCCTTTTTCAATACCTCCATTACTTTCAATTACTTCATAAATAGTTGTTTGTGATTTATTTCTCAAAATCTCTTTTATCCTTCTTCTAAGTAGGTCTTTGTCGATGTTCGATTGTGCAAAAAGTTTACTCAAATGATTGGAGTGAATAATATCTTCATCTGCAAGTTTTGGACGGGATTTGTATGTTTGTTCTTCTGTTTGTTCAAAAGTAAGTTTCCTTTCAAAGGGAACGCTTATTTCAAAGTCAGATTCTAGTTCAAAAGATATTTCTGGTCTTTTCTTTGATTTACTAATATCTAAAAGTGATTTTTTGATTTCTTGAATGATATTTTTTGTGACTTCTGACTTCGAAGCTTCATTTTCTCTTATAATTCGGCTAAGTTTTTCTGCCATCTTATCATTTGCTTTGTAAACCTTTTGTCCAGAAGTCCACAAGTGATTTTTCATCCCTTTTAGGAAAAGGTCTTTCACAGGAATTCCTTTTTCTTCTAATGTTGAATAAAGCTCTTTGGTAAGGTTCTCCCATTCCAATTGTAGACCAGGATTTAAAAGGAATGACCAAAAAGCGTAAAAGCTTTTGCCTTGTTGGCTTTCTTTCAATTGATCTAGTGCCTCAAAAGTAAATTCAAGAATATCACTTTTAGTAAGGCTTCCTTCTGCGTGTTTTTGGTAAATGCCTTTTGTTATTTCTTTAAAGTTGTCTTCGACTTCTTTGAAGTCTGATAAAAGTTCTTTAGCTGATTGATTAAGTTGATTAAACCTAGGTACAATTTCAAATTCTTCAAAAACTTTTACATCTTCTCCAATGTTGATCCGCTGAATTTGCTGTTCAATTTCCAGTTTTTTATCTTCAAGTAATTGGATTCTTTTTTCAGCATCATCATTCGTAAATTCTACGAGTTCTTTTAAATTGCTAAAGATGTTTTTAAATTTAGACTCTGTCCCAACATATTCTTCTTTTTTTAGACTTGAAAGCCAATCTATAGTCTTACTTGAATGTGAAGATAGCTCATAAAATATTTCACCTCTTTCGTCTTGATAATTTGTCAAGAAACCTCTGTTTGTCCAATTTTGAATGTACTTCTTTGCTTTTACTTCGTAAGTGTCAAAAACTTCGACTTCACTCTCTTCATCATTTTCAATTTGTTTAAACTCTAAATAGTCAGAAAGTCTGGTGTATATATTTTCCGCAGAAATTGCTCCTTGCTGGTTAGAAAAGGTATTAACAAGAAAGACAATTATAGCCTCTCTATTTCTTAGTCGAAGAAGTTCTACGCTCGGTGAGTCGTTTAATATTTCCGATATTTTTGAACTGTCGATCATTAGGCTTTACTATTGTAATAAATATTTGAATTTCTATACTGGGTATAAAGTATTATGTTATTAAGATTTTTCTACTTCAAATATAGGTAACTTTATTATATTTTAAAATTAGATTAAGATAATCTCTTTTCTTTTCTAAGTAAAAAATGTAGGTTTATAAATACTTATCATTTCCTTTAATTAATACTCCTTTTTACTCAAAATGACTCCCCGAATCCCACCCCTCGGATTCTCAACATCCCCTTTATATCTTGGAATAATATGAATATGACAATGCGAAATTGTTTGCCCCGCTTCTTCATTGATATTAATTCCAACATTGAAACCATCAGGATTATATTGCTCTTGAAGAATATCTTTTACTTTATTAACAACAATCCAGCAAGCTGTTTGCTCTTTCAAATTTAAATCAAAATAATTGGAAACCAATCGTTTCGGAACAACCAAAGAATGCCCTTCTGAAACAGGAAACTTATCATAAAACGAAAACACAGTAGCCGTTTCAACTAGCAGTGTTCTAGTTTCTTCTCCAATTAGAAATGGACTTATTTCAGTTTTTCCTTGGTGTAAAGTGGTGTAATGTTGATATTCGTATAGCTCACAGTTTTCATTCTTAAAAACTGACAAATAAGCCAACTTGATAATACATTGATACGTTTCTTTTTTATGGACTTTATGAATCCGAAACCCCTCATATTGAATATCTCGGCGAACTGAAAAATAGGCTTTTCCATTGGGTTTTAAAAGATGGGAAACGTTCATTAAAACCTCGGCTTGTTCTTCTGGAAGTAAAACATTCAATACATAAAAACACAAAATAGTATCGAATTTTTCAGTTGGAAATTCAGGAAAATAAAACGGGTCATAGCCAACAATATCTAACCCTTTCTGTTGTAATAATTCGACATCTTTACCAATGCCACAACCAAAATCAAGCACTTTACCACTAATCTTTTTTTGATTGAGTAAAATCCGAGCAGGATAGGAAAGAGAAGTTCTTTCTATCGCGGTTAAATGGCTATTTGTGTTATCCTTTATAATTCCCATTTTTCATAACCTCTTGTTTCAATCAAATATTTTGAAGTATTTAAAAGCTGTTTAAATGCAGTATTTTGCCAATTATTTGGTGGATTTTTTCCTAAGAGTGTAATCTGAACTTCTTCTAAAAATCTTTGCTCTTGTGCTTTATGAATTATTTCCCAATAATGAATAATAATGTCTTTTTGTTTTGTTACTATATCTACTGAAGGTATTTTATCTAGTTTATTTTTGTTGATGCTAGATTGCGCGGGAAGTAAATTCCAAAGATCGTTATTCTTTAAAATTGAAAAAGGAAAAACATGGTCAACATCATAGCTATTAATTTTCTTTCCAGTCCAAACACAAATTACTTCTCCCTCTTCTTTTAGAATAGATTTGTACAGTGCTTTTGAAGCTAAAACATCTCTTTCAGTAATTGGATTTTTAAGAATTTCGGTAATTACTGCTCCAGTATTTATTCTTTTTTGGCTTGCATTTACAGAAAATTCAGCCCATTTGAATAAAATATTATCTGTTCCACTGATAAAACTTCCTAGAATCTTGAATGCTTCAAAATATTCAATTGGTATTGTAAAACTTCCACAACTATTTATTAGCCAACTTGCGTTTTGAATTTTCGAATTTTTCAATGAGGAATTGTTTTGACACTTATAAATAGAATAAAAACTTTTGTTAATAGAATTACCGATAAATTGCATTGGGTTTTTTACAATATTGGTTTTTAATTCTTTAACTAATTCATAAAACTCTTTATTAATTTCTTTACTTATTCCCTTTATTCTGATGTCATTATAAAAAGCAGATAATCCTCCACAATCATTATAATATTTTATGATTGATAAAAATTTGGTTTGAAATGCAAGTTTTGAATTCTCACCATTTATTTGAGGTATTAAAACATTACTGTCTAGTATTGGATAATAGTAAACCATCCATTTCTCAATTAGTAGACCTAAAGGAATTTCAACTACTTCATTGTTAATTTCGATGAACGGTGAATTATCTTGAATGATGTCAATTGTTCCCCTTAATAAGGCATATTTGTATGTTGTAGATTTACTATCTCTTTCAATTATCTTACTGATATTAATAAAAGTTTCATTCATAATTTCATTATGCTTTGCCGGTTTTTTACTAAAAATTAATTTACAAGTTTAAATATGAACTTACGATAATCTCTATCCCACAGACATTTTTGCCGATTCTTTCCAAAGATAATTGGGTATTGGCTCACTGAGTTCCCATTTGATACTCATTGGTTTTGAGCCTTCCGTGTCTCTAAAAGCACCTTCGCCAATAAAGACATAACCAAGTGTGTTTCCATTTTCATCTTTCCCTTTTTCTCTAACAAAAAGTAATATTTTTTTATTGTTTTCCTGATGTTTTATATAGGACAATCCCTTTGTTGTTTCTGGTCCATAGGCATTATGAGATTGCCAGTGAAATAATGTTTCACTTATAGCATAATCATCATACATAGTCGTTGGAGAAAAATTTTCCTCGGATTTAATCAAATTGATAAAAAGTATTTCAGTATTTAGTCTCTTATTTTCAGCAGCACCTTCTCGATTAGAGGACTTTTTATCAAACGTACTTAAACCAAAAGCAGCTAATATTTGATCTCTGGTATAGCGAGCATGTAATTTTAAAGGTTGCTTATAAGGCAATTGAATATCAATTTCTTTAAAACCAATTTTATCAATTAGTATCTCTAAAACTTCAATAATCTCATTAACAAGAGTTTTGTTTTTTCCTATTTGGAGGATACTTTTCTCCAAAGAATCAAATCCTCCTGCATTTTGCCAAACATCATAATGCAACATCAATAACATGGTCTTTTGATTTTCATCAAAATCATTAATTCTAATATTGAAACCTTGTTTTGCAATCTTTAAAATGAAATTGAAATAACAGGTTGAATTGGTGGACAACCATTTATTACTTATGGCTGAATATATTTGCTTTTCGTTTATTTTTTCAAAATCATCAATAACTTTGGCTCTTTGACATAATCGTGACCAACTATCTTTCTTGTAAATGGTCTCAATCGAAATACGATTAAATTCAATAAAATTATTTAATGTTAGAGGCAAACTGGTCTGATGTTGGAAATTTATAATTTTAGTTATTAGTTGATTGACATTTAATGACGTCGCTTTTCTAATGTTTTCAAGAATTGTTTCTTTGGTCTTTTTCTCTAATACGATCGAACAACCTAATGGTAAATGTGGAAAATCATCTTCAATTTCTTTTTGAACGGATGTAGATGTTTTTCCTATTAAGGCTCTAAACTTACTCTCAAAATCATATTCAGGTCTTGAATTACCAACGAAATCCAAAACAGTCAAACAATCTTTTCCATCGGCTAGGCGTAATCCACGCCCTAATTGTTGGAGAAAAACCGTTAAACTTTCAGTTGGTCGTAAAAACAGAACCGTATCAATTTCAGGAATATCAACGCCTTCATTAAAAATATCTACTACAAATAAATAATTGAATTCTTTTTTTCTAAACTGTTCTCTAATGATTTCGCGTTCACTTGAGTTTTTAGAAGTTAAACTTGTTGCTTTTAGCCCAGCCAAACTGAATTTTTCAGCCATAAAAGTGGCGTGTTCAATGGTTACACAAAATCCAATGGCTCGAACATCGTTTATATCATTTGTATATTTATCAAGATTAGAAATTATTTCACCTACACGAACATCATTCTTAGTATAGATACTGGTCAATTCACTTGCAACATATCTTCCTTTTTCCCATTTCACATTAGTTAAATCAATACTGTCAGTAATTCCAAAGTATTGAAAGGGACTCAATAACTTTTGATTCAATGCTTCTGGAAGTCTAATTTCGGCAGCGATACGATTACAGAAATCTTCCAATATGTTTTCACCGTCCATTCTTTCAGGAGTGGCTGTTAACCCCAAAAGAACTTTGGGTTTAAAATAATTTAGAAAAGGTCGATAGCTTGAGGCTGATCCGTGATGGGCTTCATCTAAAATGATAAAGTCATAATAATCAGGGGAAAGAGTTAAATCTTTTAATCTACTATTTAAAGTTTGGACGGAGACAAATAGATATTCATTTGAACTGGGTTCAATTCCGTCAACCCATAAATCTCCAAAATTATTTTCTTTTAAAACACCTTGAAAAGTAGCTTTGGCTTGTTGTAAAATTTCTTTTCTATGAGCAACAAAAAGTAGTTTTGATGATGTATTGTTGTTTCTAAAAGTTTTATAATCAAATGCAGAAATAACAGTTTTGCCAGTTCCTGTAGCGGCAACTAAAAGATTCCTATGCCTATTATGGACTGTTCTTTCAACTTCTAATTTTTCAAGTATTTCATTTTGATAATGAAAAGGTTTGATATCGAAATAGGTGGTTGTGAAAGTATATTCTTTTGAAAACTTACCTTGTTTTAAAGCATCAACTAATTTTTCAGAATGCTTATTTTTATCAAAGGTCTCAAACTCTGAATTCTGCCAGTAGGCTTCAAATGTTTTCTTGAACTTGTCAATAATATGACCCACTTCTTTAGTGGTTATTTTTAAATTCCATTCTAAACCATCAGTCAAAGCAGAACGTGAAAAATTGGAAGAGCCTATATATCCGGTGTGAAATCCTGTATTTCTCTGAAATAAATAAGCTTTGGCGTGAAGTCTTTCATTGCCGGTATTGTAGGATACTTTTACTTCTGTATTTTTTAAAGAGGATAAAAACTCAACTGCTTTTGCATCTGTTGCGCCAATATAGGTTGTTGTAATTACTCTAAGTTTTCCACCTCTTTCTGTAAATTCTGTTAGTTCTGGTTCCAGAATTCTAATTCCTTTCCATTTAATAAAAGAAACAAGCAAGTCGATTTCATCGGATGATAAAATCTCTTTTCTTAATTCGCTTTCAAGTGTAATTCCTGAATTTCCTCCTGTAAAAAGTTCACTATGAATCAATCGGGTATAAGGAGTGATTTCTTTTAAATGCAAATCTAAATCGTTGAAATGAGCATCAACTTTAGTGAAAACGGCTTTTAATATTTTACCTTCGGTTTCAATTAAATCTTCCTCAAACTCTTCTTTTTTTAATTCTTCTTTTAGAAATAAAATAATCTTATTAGCAATTTCTATCTGAGTTTCTATAATGTCTTCTCCCTTAATTAAAGTAAAAGCGTGTCTGATTGTTTTTCCAATATGTTGTGATAAAATTTGGGCAGCCTCAGCTTTGTCAATTGGAATTTTCTTTACCTGAAAAGTATCCTTATCTAATTCGTTTAATTTATAGTTGATTAGTTTGGTGACTAATTCTTCATACAATCCTTGATTCATAATCCTAGTTTTAAAAATTCTTCAACAATTGGAATGTCTGCCTCCGCCCAATCTAAATTCAACAATTCTGATTTGTCTAATAGCCTGTAATCATTATGTTCAGATAATTGAATATCACCTGAAATATAATTAGCTAAATATGGTATCAATTTAATTTTAAAAGTTCCATAGTTATAATCACTACTTGATAATCTTCTTAGAATTTCAATTTCAATATTTAGTTCTTCTTTGATTTCTCTTTTGATACAATCTATTTCACTCTCATTTTCTTCTAATTTACCACCCGGAAATTCCCATTTTAAAGGCAACTTCATTTTTTCACTTCTTTGAGCTACTAGAATTTTAGTATCAATATATATTATGGCACATAAAACAGGTATCATATTCGATGATGATTTTATTTAATAAATATTGAAATCAAATTGAACATTGTTTATTATCAACCAAATCTAATCAAATTCAACATTAATAAAAGTACTACAAATAATACTTTGTTAACAAAATTCATCAACAAAGATGAACAAACAAAATCACCCTATTTTACGGTTTTCCACATTGGAGCATTATTTTATAAAAAAAAAGAATCACCATCTACTTTCCTTGTCAGCTCGAGCGTGTCATCCCGAGCGCAGTCGAGGGACGAGAGGCTTTGGGGTTCATTTTAAAGGTTCAACTAAGTCTACTTAACTTAATAGAGCAGTCATAACTCTTCTTGCCCCTCCGTTCCTATTCCCCCTTTAGGGGGCTAGGGGGCGGGAGTTAGGAGGCAAAGCTATGGGGAATTTCTACAGGGTGGTCTAGATTGTGGTGGCACAACTTACAACCTCCAGTACCACATTGTTCTCCTTTTTCAACGGATAAAACTCCCCATTCATTTCCTGAACAAACCGTGCAAAAACA
The DNA here is from genome assembly GCA_945860385.1 of Flavobacterium psychrophilum. Lineage (GTDB taxonomy): Bacteria > Bacteroidota > Bacteroidia > Flavobacteriales > Flavobacteriaceae > Flavobacterium > Flavobacterium psychrophilum_K. The sequence goes on along the minus strand of CAMAQD010000001.1, from coordinate 180,714 downwards.
ACACCAACACGCAAACCCTCTGTAGCTGCAAGAGCAGGAGCGGGGATAGCGATAGTACCAGCATCGGTCGGACTAAGATAAACCGTTTCGGAGGAGCCAAAAGAAAAAATAGTATTTTCAAAATCAAGCGTCAAATACCCAATCCGCAAAGCAAGATGAGTAGCACCAGCAGGAAAAGGAACCCGTTTACCCTCAAAATCAGAAAGAGTAAAACCACTATCCCAGTCAAAAAGAGATTTTTGTTTCAACACGCTTTCCAAGCTAGCGCCAGAAGTCAACAAATAATTTTTTAGTAATTGTTGCCCAGCCGTGGTTTGCAATCCGCCAAAAACCGTTCGAGAGCCACGAGCCGCAATCAAATCCAAATCTTTAAGCTGTGTGAACAATTGTACCAAACGTTGGTGCAAAGTCCCATCTTTAAAAGTACTCAAAAAAGACTGCAACCCCATCTTAAAAAACTGCACATTCTGCATGCATCCCTTAAACTCAGAACCATTCTCCCGCACACGCACCATACTTTCTTTAGTCCGTATCGCCTCACCGGTAAAACCTCCTCCAGCTTTCCGAGCCAAAGGAACTCCCTTGCGAGTATAAAAATTAATATCCCCAATAGTTCCATTCAATTGTATAATACCCTTAACCTTTGCCATCGTTATCTCAATTAGTTATACTCCAAAGATAGTGAATAGATAATGAATATTTATGATAAGTTTATAATAAGTACATAACAAGTATATAATAACTATATAGCAACTAATAATAATGGATTACTAATGGTAGCTTCTTGTCATAAGCAACAATAAAGCTACTAAACAGCAAAACAAAAGCAGTATAATTCAGTAGTTTTGCCAGTAAATAATTGGGGTAAACCCTGCGCTCCCGCACGAATCCTTTCGTATAGTTTCTTTCTCAATTCCCCGCCTTCCTAAATACTATTCGGTCTAGGTGGATTCCCCGCTCTTCGAAGTGTTCCATAAAAGTAGGGGGGGGCTGTGCGAACTCTCCCGACTTCATACCCACAACTATAGGCTAATACGACTTTAGCAACTCATTTTCCCGCTTTGTTTGTTGCTTATTGAAATAGCTAAAATGTCTTCTTCTAAGGGGACTACTTGCAGCTGATTGCGGGAAATTCCTTGAAGGTGTTCCATTACTAAATTTACAAAAACTTTATTTTTCTTACAAGTGTTTTTGTATATTTGTGGGTAGGATTGTGACTGTTTTTTCACAGTCTGACGTTGTGCGTCAGTACAGAAAATCACGACAGAAAGAACAATTAATAGGAAAATGAAAATCTTTGTTTAAAATAATTTTATTCTCATCACAGTAATGAATTTACGCTCCTCGTGTCCTGGTTACGAAAAAAAGTCCAAAATTGACCCAATCGTTAACCTTAATTTAAGTGCTACTATAATGCCTGATATAACCTATCACGTTGTTGATGGACTAGAGATAAAATTGGATGTTATTGCACCTCGCCTATATCTCGGAGAAGACCCTTGGTACAAATATGAAGGCAAAAAAAGACCAGTTTTATTATTTATCCACGGAGGGGGTTGGATAGTTGGCGATAAAGCAGCTTCCACTATTGATGTAATGCCTTATGCTGCAAGAAAATGGGCAATAGTAAATATTAATTATCGACTAGCCGATGTTGCTAAAGCACCAGCTTCAGTAATCGATGCAAGAAAAGCTCTTGAATGGATTTATGAAAATGCTGATAATTATTATTTTGATACAGATAATATTGTTATTGCAGGCGAATCTGCTGGTGCACATCTCGCATTAATGACAGGACTTTTAAAAAAAAATGATTCGGTTTGTGGGGATAAATTCATTGTTAAAAAAAATTATAAAGTAAATGCAATTATTAATTGGAATGGATCTGCAAACGTACTGTATCCTGAATTTAAAAATCATCCTTGGCTAGACCCTACTGATGACTTTGAAAAAACAGCAAAATCCCTGTCTCCAATTAATTACTTAAGTAAAAACAGTCCTCCAATAATTTCTATACAAGGTACACATGACCCTTTTATGCCCATAGAGGCTTCTGAAATACTTCATGAAACCTGCAATAAGATTGGAATAAAAAATAAATTAGTAAAAATTGAAGGAAAGGGACATGGTAATTTTTCTGCTGAAGAACGAACTTATATTTATGAAGAAATATGGAAATTTCTTGAAGAAAGAGGAATAAAAACTAATGGAGAATGAAAAATAACGAACGCACAACAACCCCCTCTGCTGCTCGTCTGCATCGAGTACCTACTTAAAGTAACAGTCAAATCGTAGCGTTTTCAACGCGGTTTGTACATACACATCCGAGCATCCTTGTCCCGCAAATCACACCTCACAACAAAAAAATCTGTGCAAATCTGTGCAGTCTGTGGCCAAAACCGCTCCAATCCGCATAATCCGCGTCCCAATACCCACAACCCATAACAACTCCCCACCCGAAAACGCTTTTATTTTGTTTTTAACATTTTTTGTATATTTTTACCAATAAGTATCCAAAAAAAAGAATAAAATATGACTAAATTTTCAACTTTTATTCTATTGGTCTTTAGTGTAGCTACCTATGCTCAAACCGAGTTTTTCAACTCGAAAATTATTTTTTCCGAAAGCCAATTAAACAAATTCTATTCTTCCTTTAGTATCGATAGCTCTCAAGTCTATTTCAATGCCAATGATTATTATGTTCATGCTTACGACAAGAAAACAGGAGTTTTAAATTGGTCTTACGATCTTGCTAGTAAAACGAATAAATCCCCGATACCCTATCAAAACAATCTAATAGTAAGCAAGTATTCCAGTGAAGAGGGTGACAAATGCGTACAACTTAATTCCAAGACCGGCGACACGATTCAAACCCTTGTCATTCAATCCATAAACACCAAGCCCATTTTCAAGGAAAACGTCATGTATTGCACAGCCATTGATGGTGGAATTGGCGGAGCTGTCATTGCTTATGATTTGAAAAAAAACAGTGTGATTTGGGGGAAATTCATTGCCCACGGCGTAGACCGGCAACCTTATTATTTAAAAGACAAAATCATTGCCAATGCCGAAGAGGACAACTGGTTCGAATTAGACTATAACGGTAAAATGATTGATACAACCTGTAAATCAAAATCCAATTTGTTTGTGGAAGACATAAAGTGTGTACAAAACTATAGACATCGAACCCACGATAACAAAGGCATTGCACAGTCCTTTTTACTAGAGTATTTTGGAGATGATGAAAATCTAAAAGTGGATTCAAATAATAAGTATACCTTTTTATTGGGCGACTCTAAATTGATGATTTTAAAAGACAACCTTGAAATTGGCAAAGAGATCAATGTGGACGAAATGGTGACCCTTCCGGAAAAGGCTATAAATGGCTATCGTGAAATTCTAAAAATAGACGACAATACCATCTGGTTTTGCTATAAAAACCTGGTGGTAGTTTATGATTACATAAATTACAAAACCCTGAAAACGATTGATGTATCACCCTGGAGACCCCATCAAGTTATTTTGGACGGAAACAACTTGTGGTTGATTTCTGAAAATGATGGCCAGTTGGTGGGGTTGAAACTAGATTAATAACTAAAAACAAAATAATGATGAAAAAACAAAACTCAGGATTATCAAGTAGATTTAGTATTGTACTCTTTTTAACAGTTTCCTTTTGGCAAAATAGTGTAGTGGCCCACGAAGGCTCATTCTATGAAGGTGCAAGAACATGGAAAACAATTTATTCTCTGATAGGAGAAAGTTTGGAAAATGCAAAAAAAATAGTAAAGAATAATGGCTTGGTGTTATATAATAATGGAAAAGATGAAAAAAGCGGAATTGAAGCGTACAATTTTGTTAGAGCTAACTCTAAAAGCCCTGAAAATGAAAACCCGTATACAATTGGATTTAAAGGAAATAAAGTGGTAATGTTAATGGTTCCATATGAGTATTCAGATGAAAAAAATATAAATATTGAAAAGGATCTAAACGAAATCAAGAAACAACTTAAAGCAACAGGATTCGAATTAACTGATGAAAAAACAGAAGAACATAGCGGGATGGGAAGTAAATGGACAGAATCAACCTATTTTTATAACAAACCCAATCAAAATAATGAAGTAAGAATTTTTCAAGATACAAGTATGGGGTCTTTTAACCTTATGTTTTTCGAAAATAAATATTCGGATTTATTTAAAATGGATTAATGGAATAGGATGATTTAAATATAAAACCTATAAAAATCTATCGTCTTAAAATAGGTTGACTTAAAATTTAATTCTTTTAGTATGCTGTAGTAGCCACATTAGGTTATTTTGGAAGAAAACAAAGTGTGGCTGATCTCAAACAACCATGGAGAGTTAGGCGGGTTAACAATGGATCAGTAACTTTTAAAATGAAAATAAATATGAATAAACTAATTTGTATTCCGATTTTGTTTTTGTGCTTTAACATTTTTGCGCAAGAAACAAAGCCTTGCCTTTTTATAGGGCATTACAAGTCTGCAAAAGCGGATTGTTCAGACAGGATATTAGTTCGTGAAGAAATTAATAACAAAGCAGCATACGAGTTGCGTAAAAAGGAATTTTATGAAGAACATATTGGCTATAATCCTTATTCCGATTTTGTATCAGAAAAAGACTGCGTTATCATTTGTGAATTTAAAACGCGTTCTGTGTTTAATTGTGCTCCAACAGGATTTAAAGCGTTTATTGCCTTAACAATTGAAGGTTGTAGAAAAAAAATGGAACAAGACATTATTTTATATGAAAAGAATCGTTCTGTTAAACCCATATCTGTATATGAACGAAAAGCTATTAGTGGTATGTGATTTCAAGAATTATATTCTCAAAAAACACCAACAAATAAAAATTATAAATAAATTAAACCCTTAGATTAATAATTATGAAAAAACTAATCACAATTTGCTTTTTAATAACAGCTACATTTATTGTAAATGCTCAAAAAGTAGAGGCTTTTAAAAACGACAATACAGGTTTAATAGGTTTTAAAAATGCGAAAGGAGAAACAATTATAGAGCCTACTAAGTATGATGAGTGGGATGGTGTTTCTGAAGGACTTATTCTTGTCGCAAAAAATGATAATTGGGGCTTTATTGATCTTCTGGGCAATGAAGTTATTAAGCTGCAATATAAATATGCCACAAAATTTTTTGATGGTCTTGCCAGAGTTGCATTTAAGAAAGACAAATATGGATTTATTGATAAGACTGGCAATACCATTATTGATTTTATATATGAAGACGCATTAGTTTTTAGTGAAAGTACAGCAGCGGTTTTTGTAAAGGGTAAATGGGGCTTCATTGATAAAAATAGTGAAATTGTAATTCCCTTTAACTATCAAAAAGCATATCCGTTTAATGAAGGCTATGCAGCTGTGCAGCTAAATGACAAATGGGGATTTATAGACAAAAAAGGAGAAGTAATTGGAAATATAAAATATGATTTGGCTCAGATTTTTTCTGATGGATTTGGCATCGTTGCATTAAATGGAAAGTGGACCTTTTTAGACAAAACAGGAAAGGAAGTGATGGAACCTGCTTCTTATGATATCATTAAGGACTTTATAGAAGGGTTTGCGATAGTTAAAATTAATAACCGTTACGGATATATTAATAATACTGGCAAATTAATAACTGAAATTAAATATGAATTGGTTGAAGATTTTAAAAATGGCTATGCTATTGTGAAATGTGCGGGTTATTCTTTAAATGGTCAATATACTTTTATTGATAGAACAGGAAAAGAGATGACAGACAAAAAATATTCAAATTTAAAAAAGTTTTCACCAGATTTTATAATTTTTTCAGACCCATTAGCCCATAAAGGAATTCTAAACAGGGCAGGCGAAGAGATTATTGAAGGCAGATATAATAAAATAAATTTAAAATCGGGAATTTTTACAGCTGTAGATGGAAGTGGACAAATATTCAAATTTGATAAGGAAGGTAAAGTGGTAAATTAAAACAGAGCATTGAATCTTGACTCAGCAAGGTGGAGAACAAAAAATAATACCTTAAAAATATTACTAAAATGAAACAACAACTAACCCAAAAATTTACAAATTTTAAAAAACTACTCACAATTTGCCTTATACTGGCGGTGTCATTTGCTGTAAAGGCTCAAGAACAAAAAGAATATTACGATAATGGGCAGTTAAAAACAATTGGAAATTTTACTGATCAAAAACAAGTAGGCGAATGGAAATACTATCACGAAAATGGGAAATTAAGCCAAATTGGGAAATTTATCAATGGAAAAACAAATGGTGAATGGAAATTCTATCACGAAAATGGACAACTAAAACAAATTGCAAATTATATTGATGGCAAGGGAAATGGTGAATGGAAAAACTATCAAGAAAATGGCCAATTAAGTCAAATTGGAAATTATATTGATAATATAAGCACAGGAGAATGGAAGTTCTATAACGAAAATGGAGAATTAATAGGCAAGAAATTGTATGATGTTAATGGAAAAGAAATTGCACAAGAACGAAAAGAATATTATAATAATGGGCAGTTAAAATCTGTTGGAAACTATACTGATGGAAAAGGAAGTGGTGAATTGAAATTCTATCACGAAAACGGGCAGTTAAAATCTGTTGGAAACTTTACTAATGGAAAAGGAAGTGGCGAATGGAAATTCTATCGCGAAAATGGGAAATTAGAATCTAATAGGAATTATATTGATGGAAAACTAAATGGAGAAGAGAAAATGTATTCCGAAAATGGGAACTTACAACAAGTTAGAAACTATAAAGATGATATTCAAAATGGTACATATAAATACTATTCCAAAAGTGGCCATTTAAGCTCTATTGGAAACTATACTAATGGAAAAGAAACTGGGGAATGGCAATCTTTTAACGATAATGGAGTATTAATATCAAAGAAACTTTATGATGTTGAAGGAAAAGAAATTGAAACTAAAAATACTAAAATAATTGAAGGTGATTATGATTATTATGATGATTATTTTGATTTTGGAAATTTTATTCTCCCAGAATTACGAAAAGGGGTTGACCTTTTAGAAAAGAAAGAATATAAAAATGCAATTATAGAATTTGATGCCTTTATCAAAAAAAATCCGCATAAAATAGGGTCAAAATGTGATTGTGACGCTTACTTTTATAGAGGAAAAGCTAACTATTTCCTAGGAAATTATAAAGAAGCGATTGATGATTATAGTTTGATTATTGAGTCAAGTTTAGGCAATCCTAAACTTCAAGAAGGACTTTATTACAGAGGCTTATCCAAAATAAATTTAAAACAAATGGATGCCGGCTGCTTGGATTTATATAAAGCAAAAGATAAATTTCCTGATGCCGAAGAGAAAATAAAAATATATTGTAAGTAGTTAATATCCTTAAAGTAAACAATACTAAATCGTAAAAATTAAATACTATGAAAAAACTACTCACAATTTGCCTTTTAATGGCAACAACAATTACCCTAAATGCTCAAAAAACATTTACTTCAAAAAAAGAAGCCTTAGAATTTTTGAAAGAAACACTGGCAGCCAATTTTGTAAAAACTGCAGTAAATTGTAGATATTCTTATGATGGCAAATCATTCACTAATGACAATAATTATTTTGATTATGAAATAACTGATGAATATTTAAAAATTCACGAAAAAAGAGAAAGTAAAGAAGGTGATGATTTTGTACAAGTATTAATGAGATTTGAAGATATCCTTTATGTCAAAGTTGTAGAAAAATCAATCTATTTTAAGAATACTTTGGGCATAGAATGTACAAGTAAGTATGAAGGAATTTTTAAGGGAACCCGAACAAGTAAGGGTAAAACTAGTAGTTCCTATAATTCATTCCCCTTTAACAATGCAAACAACATAGAAGTTTACCGTTCTATAAAAAACGCTTTCAATGCTATTGTAAAGGAAAATGAGAAGGTTGTGATAGAAAATAAGAGTCAAAATGCAGAAAATGAGTCTAAACAACTCTCCTTACTTATTAAGCAGAACGCTAATGAATATGCTGTTTTACCTAATTATAAAGTTTATACAGAAGATGGTTCACAAAAAGCACTGCCTGATTATATGGAGAAGAACAGACACTTTAAAGACAAACCCACTCTTGTAATGACCTGGGCATACAATTGGTGTCCCCCCTGCATAAAAAAAATTGATGAAATACTAAAAGCTGACCTAGCCAAAAAATATAATGTAATCCTTGTAAACAGGAACCCAGAAACAGAAATAAGTTTTCCCGATATAAGGGTACGATTGGCAACTAAATCACCAGATTATACTACTGATGCCATAGTGTTATTTGACCGTAATCACGAATTTGCGCCACTGGACAACAACTCGGCACCAGTTTTTATTTGGCTTGATAAAAATTTAAAAATGGTTGGTTTGTATAAGGGGTATGCTATAACTACAAATTTAATTGGTGAAACATTGCTTGAGGTTGAAAAAAGCACAAAAAACTAAATTAATTGAAAAGCAAACTAACTATCTTTTAAAATGAAATAAAACGAATTAAAAAAAATGAAAGTGAAAAAATTTATTTCCTTCAAAATACTCCTTTTATTATCCTTTACCTCCTTCGCCCAAGTTGACCCTTGCGATTGCCCAAGACCAAACGCGGGGAAATTTGTGAACATATGTACGTTGGTTGAAAATAAAGATAGCAATTTTAAAAAACAATTTTGGGAAATGTCTTGTGTCAATATTAAAAATGATTCCAAAGAAACGATTAAGGAAAAAGTTAATTGTATGTGGGAGAAATTCTATTCAGAATTCGGCTGTGATTCTACTGGGTTTATGGTAGGTCAAGGTAATGCTCTTAAATTTAGTGTAAGTCAAGAATTTGAAGTTTTTATTGAGAGTGTTGTAAATAATTTTGGTCTAAATATTAATTTAAAAGATCCAGCCGATGGAAAGACGCTTCTGGATTTTACACTCGATGAAATTAACAGATATAAAGGCGATACTAACTATCCCGATAAAGCAAAAGAACTAGAAGAGATTTACAATCAACTTAAAAACGACCTAAACGCGAAACATTCCAGTGAATTAACTCCACAAGATGCACTTCCTTACAGAGTAAAAAAAACACAAATAACGGTTTCTACTGATATCCTTAAAAAATACGAAGGTAAATACGTCAACAAAGATTATAAAGCAATTTACATAAAGTTAGAGAACGAAAAGTTGTTTTATAGCTTTGGAGATGAGACAAAATACTTTGAATTAAGTGCCGATTCTAAAACTTCATTTTTCCGCAAACCTACTCCGGCTTTTGCGAAAAGTGAGTTCACCTTGAAAATAGATGCAGCGACAGGAAAGTACGACCTGATTTTGAATTATAATCACACCAATATAGTACTAAAACGTGGAGAGTAAAATGAAAAATAAAATCTTACTCATAGCGATACTTCTCACAGTTTTTGTTTTTGAATGCAAGGCACAAACCACTGCGCATTACCCTGTGATGATAAAAGTTAATGGAGGCACATTTACTATGGGAGGAACTGAAAGCGATGAAAAACCTTTACACAGTGTAACGGTTGACGACTTTAGTATGGGCAAGTATGAAATTACCGTAGCAGAATACAAAGCATTTTGTAAAGCAACCGGGAGAACGATGCCAAAAACTCCAAGCTGGGGAGTAAAGGACAACTATCCCATTGTTAATGTCAACATTAAGGATGCTTCTGCTTATTGCAATTGGCTTAGTAAAGTCACAGGCAAAAAATACCGCCTGCCTACTGAAGCCGAGTGGGAATATGCTGCTCGTGGTGGTATTAAAAAAAGTGATAATCTTTATGCTGGTAGTGAAACTTTAGACGAAGTGGGCTGGAACAGTTCCAACGCTGGAGATCAAGCACAAGCAGTAGGACTCAAAAAAGCCAACAAATTAGGATTGTATGATATGAGTGGCAATGTGATGGAATGGTGTAATGATTGGTATAACGATTCGTATTATGCTACCAGCCCAACCAAAAACCCTCAAGGTCCACCATCGGGATCTAATCGTGTTTTGCGTGGTGGTAGTTGGTACCACTCGCCTTCGTTTTGTCGTGTTGCCTTCCGTAGTGGAAATCGCCCAAGCGACCGCTATGATAGCCGAGGTTTTCGTGTGGTACTTTCTAAGTAAACTGAATTTAACAAAATAAAATGAAAAAAATACAGTTATTTCTTTTACTCTTTTGCCTTACTTTATATCAAAGCAATGCTCAAAATAAGCCTTCAGAACAACAAGAAAAGATAGCCGAATTCAGGGCTTTATTTGTGCAAAATGCGCAATTACAAAGCGGTCGTTTGAGTACCTATAAAAATATAAATTTCACCATTGAGGCCTGTTCTATTAAGATAAAAACAATAGACTATGAAAACAGCAAGGACGAAAATGTCACAATCGAATTCCCTACTTCAGGAGCTATGCTGAAAGAAAACGGAGAACTGTATTATAAAAATAGAGCAATTAAGGAAACAACAGAAAATAAAAAGACAAAAAAAATAACTGTCCATTTATACAACAATTCCAAGAAGATTGGACTCCTTTTGAAACTTGAAAATAGAGAAAAACACAAGGATTTTCAAGGAAAACTGAATGAACTCTCTGGCTATTGTAAATTAGAAAAAAATAATTAAAATGAAAAAACAGATTAAATACGTATTCGTTCTTGTCTTGTTTTCTGGTTGCGCTACAAAAGAAGAGGCAAAAAAATACGGACTAGAGTATCAAAACCAAAAAGATTATAAAAGCCTTGCCAAAGCGGTCGAATTGATGCCATTAGATATTACTACTTTACAAGTAAAAAACATATTAGGCGAACCCATTGACAATGGTTTTGATTATCGGTATTTAACAGATTCAATTAGCCCGAATAAATGTCCGGTTGGCGCCGTATTTAATATTGATAATAAAGGAAAAATAACCCATCGTTGGGTGGATGAAATTTGTGAATAAATGAATTTAAATATGAAAAAGGCATACATACTTCTTTTAATACTACTATTTAACTTTTCGGTCAAAGCCCAATCCTATACTTCAAATTTAAACACAACAGTAGTTTCAATCAACTCTATTCTGGTTAAAGCCAAAATGGTGCGTTTTACCAATTCCAATTTCGATGTGTTTTATCCGATAAAAATAAAGGCTAACCTACAAGGGAATGTGTTTTGTGTGGATAGTATAGCGGACGAAAACACAATGTCAAAGCGGCTGATTTTTAATTTGTTTAAGGTTAATTCCTTTGTTATAAAAGGAAATGAAATTCAAGCAATGGGCAAAAATCAGAAACCAGTAGTCACGATATTTATTGGAAATCAATACACCAAGGCTCTAAAAAAGGAAATGGACGCTTTAGGGTATATCTGTAACAGTTACTCTAAATTAAACCCAAAATACAAGTGCGAATAATCAATTTGAAATAGATATGAACAAGCAAAATCGTTTCCAAGACGAAAATCTACTCCTTTCCAACTTCTATCAAGAAGTGTGGATTGTGTGTCCCGCTTGTGCCAAAAAAGCAATAGCAAAAGTAAATCCCGAAACTAAAACGGCTCGTTTATTTTGCCTGCATTGTGGTTGCAACAAAGAAACATCCACAGCAATAGAAAATGGCACCATTGAAAGGCCTGCAAATCAATATTTTCAGGCAGAACTTTGGTTGCAAGGCCCTTTCAAGAAGGATATTTTTTGGGCATACAACGACAAACATTTACAGTATTTAGAACGATATATCTCAGCTACCATTCGCGAACATAAAGACCGAACAGGTTTTACACTTTTAGAAAAACTGCCCAAATTTTACCACGAAGCAAAAAACAGGGAAGCTTTGTTGAAAATTATAACAAAATTGAAAAACAAATAATTGATAAACTGCTAACAAATGAAATTTAGTACCTACTTTCTCCTGTTTTCTATGTCATTGTTTGCGCAACTTCCTAAATCGCAGTTTAACAAAACTGTCGATAGCATCAATGCAATACTCAAAGCCAACCCGCTGGCCTATTACACCGACAACAAACAAAATAGTGCCTTTATAAAAAAAATCAGTGCAAACGAACAAGGTATTGTCACCTTTACAGACAGCATTGCTAAATCAATAATCAACAAAAAAGAACCGATACCTGCTTGCTGTCCTCCAAAAAGAATAAGAACGCTGAACTTATTCGTAATAAAAAAATGGGAAATCATTTTTCCAATGGCCTACATAAAAGACAAAAACAAAGAAATCTATGGCCGGATTATTGGCCTTCAGAAAGTGGATTTATACACACTGAAAGAACAGTTTGACAAACTCACAACTTTATGCAAAAAGAATAAAACAGAAACTAAATTTTAATTTGAAACTGTTTAGAATTCACTAAATAATTTACCATAGATCAAAACTATGAAAACAAAACTCATACTGCTGCTCGTCTGCGACGCGTACCTGCTTCAATTAACAGTCAAAACACAGCGTTTCCAACGCGGTTTATCGCTAGGGGGTCATCCCAAAATCTGTAACCGACAACTGATAACCGAAAACGGACAAAAAAAACTAGACCTCTCGGTCTGGTTTCCTTTCATCTAATCCCAACAATTAACCACTTCGCCAGTTCCCCCTTTAGGGGGCCGAGCGTTAAAAAACAGTCCAGTGGACTGTTTTAGCGAAGGAGCCAGCCGGCGCGGTGGCCAACAATAGCAATTAATCACCCCCAACTCACACCCCACAACAAACCAATCCGCGCCAAACGGCACACCACCAACATCAATATATAAATCCGTTTTTATCCGCGTCTTTACGAAGTAAATCCGTCTCATCCGCGTCCTAAACCTCATAATGCATTCAACTTTCCCTGTCATTTCGATTCCGATTAGTATCGGGAGCGGCAACCTGTTGTCGTCACCGTAAACTTCTTAAAACCCTAGCGCTGATAACTTTCCTGTTGATGGGTAGGATTTTTAATTATATTTGTTTGGTATAAATTAATATTTACAAGCACAGATACTAGTCTAACGTGCACAAAACTTGCCAATATAAAACAAAAACTGGTGATTTTATGCGCGTATAAAATAGTTATGCGGCAGCTTAAAAAACGACAGTGCAAACTTAAAATTGACTGCAAAAAAATAACTTTGACAAATTAAAAAACGGAGAAAGCTGAAAACCGATTAGAGTAAGCCAACAAATAAAGAACGATACAATGAATAAATTTATGATTGACATCCTTTTACAAGGACTAGACAATGAAACAAGAATGAAATTATTACCAAGAGAGCAAGAAATAATAAAGGAATGGGAAGACAATGGGACTCTTTTGGCTTCTTACATAAAAGGCGAAACCGCTGGAATTTACTTGGTTTTAATGGCCAATGACAAATCGGACGTGGACAAAAAACTGTCAACTCTACCTTATTATCCCTATATGAAAATTGAAATAATTGCACTAAGGTAACAAGACAAAATATGTTATTTACCCACACCACTGCTGCTCGTCTGCGACGAGTACCTACTTAAATTAATAATAAAATTGAAGCGTTTGCAACGCGGTATACCTTACTTGCAAGCATAAAACCAAACAATCTAAACTAGCAACAAACGGGTATAAAAAGACTTTTTTTAATACTACTGACTTTTTTATGTTTCTCCGTCTCATCCCCGTCCTAAACCTCATAACGCATTCAACTTCCCCTGTCTTGCCGATCCCGATTAGTATCGGGAGCGGCAACCTGTTGTCGTCACGGCAAACGTCTTAAAAACCCAGCGCTGATAACTTTCCTTATGACATGTAAGATTTTAAATTAAATTTGTCTGGTATAAATTAATATTTACAAGCACAAATACTAGTATAACGTGCACAAAACTTGCCAATATAAAACAATATCTGGTAATTTTATGCACATAAATTGTAGTTAGCGGCAATGTTGCTACACACCACGAAATATGATAGAACTTGAACACTATATAAAATCTTACTTTGGAGTTGTGGCAAATGACGACTTGAAAACAATAGTGTCCTTATTCAAATGGACTTCAATTAAAAAAGGAGACTATTTTTTAAAAGCCGGAAAACAATGCGATAAATTGAGCTTCATCCAATCTGGAATTTTAAGGATTTTTATTGAAACAGAAGATAAAGAAGTGACCCAATGGATTTCGACAGCAGGTTTTTTCATTACTGATGTTTCGAGCCTGATTTTTCAGAACCCAGCACGTTTTACAATTCAGGCATTGACTGATACAGAGATGTTGACCATATCAAGAGACGATTACAACAGAATTAACCATTTAATTCCACTTTGGTATCAGTTTGAGAAAAACTTTCTCGCTATTTATTTTATGATGATGGAAGACCGCATTTTTAGTCATCTTTCAATGACCTCAGAAGAACGTTATCATCGTTTCTTCGAAAGCAACAAAGAACTTTTTAATCAGGTCCCGCTGCAATATATTGCTTCAATGCTTGGAATGACACCCGAAACATTTAGTAGAATCAGGAAAAAACAACTTTTATAATTTCTTGATTTTTGTCAAGAGCAAGAATTGATTTTGTATTCATCTTTGCATCGTTAACTAAAAACTATAACGACAATGTTTACAAAATTAAATTTATTAATGGCATTGAGCTTGACTGTAGCAGTAAGTTCTTATGCGCAAGAATGGAAAACAGACAAAAAAATAAATGTGCTGTTCGGATTAACACAACCTATAGTAGCTAAAGGCTTCAATCTCGAAGGCAACTTGATCTACAATCGATTCATTTTTGATTACTCCCATGGTGTTTCTTTAGATTATTCTGGAAATACCGTAACAACCGACCTAAAAAGACAAGGTGTGGCAGTTCATATTCCCTGGACAACCGGATTCGGGCTAGGGTATAGAGTAAAAGAATGGATAAATGTTAGAGTAGAACCAAAATGGCATCGTTTTGAATATTATTATGAAGGCGAATCACAAAATGATGGCAATCAAATCATTTCGTACAATACCATGAGTTTAGGTATCGGTGTATATGGAAACTATCAACCCTTTAAAAACAAATCATCATCTCTAAGAGGTATTACGATTGCACCTAGTATTAGATTTTGGCCAACTATCGCTTCTTCTTTAGAAGGAAACAACTATAGTTACTACAATAAGAAAACTATGATGACGGAAGAAATCAAAACGCAAGACCCTGGTTTCAACGCTACACCTTGGGTGTTTAACGTGAGTATCGGGTATTCTTTTGATATTAAAAAGAAAAAATAAGGAGGGTGATTGAAGACAAAGCACTGATACAAAGAAATAATAGAATTTAATTATAACTAATTTAAAATACTCCAAAATGGCAATAGAAATTAAAACAGAAATACTAATAAATGCACAACCAGAAAAAGTCTGGGCAATTCTTACTGACTTCAAAAGTTATCCGAATTGGAATCCGTTTATAAAATCAATTACAGGTGATGTAAAAGTTGGAAATAAAATAACAGCAAGAATTGAACCTCCAAAAGCAAAAGGAATGACATTTAAACCAAAAGTTTTGACCTTTGAAACTAATAAGGAGTTAAAATGGCTTGGACATTTATGGTTTGCGGGCCTTTTTGATGGAGAACATAAATTTGAACTTATTGACAACGGAAATGGCACAACAACTTTTAAGCAAAGTGAAAAATTTGCAGGAATACTTGTTCCGCTTTTCAAAAAACAACTTGACGATAGCACTAAAAAAGGATTTGAAGAAATGAACAGTAAAGTGAAAGAATTGGTAGAACAAAAATAAACACTCGATCTGGTTCCCACACCCATTGTTGCTCGTCTGCGACGAGTACCTAAATAAATTAAGAGTCAAATTCCCCTAACAGTTAACTCATAACCGATAGCCAACAACCACACTATCAGCACTACTCCACAAGGTTTTCAAAGAAATCTAAAACGGAGATTGATATTTATGTATATTTGAAAATAGTTAAGCATGGCATTGATCAGACAAAGCCTCCCTATTTTAGGATGATACCTCTGATAGCTTCAGACCTATTTAAAACTGGGCAGCCACAGTGCAGAGTACTAATTAACAATGGACCAAGATGAAATATTATAAATTACTTTGCTTGCTGTTACTGATTCAATCCTCAATCTTTGCACAGAAACCAAGAGCGAGAGACATTGGAATTCCTTTTAACGGTGTTCCAGGCAAGTTCAATGCAATAACAGATGTGAAAGGGGTCGAAGTGGGCTACAGCACCATTATTTCAGGACAAGGCAAAAACGTTCGAGGACAAGGCCCCGTGAGAACAGGAGTTACTGCTATTTTACCAAGAGGAAGAAACAACAATCCGGTTTTTGCCAATTGGTATTCGCTGAACGGAAATGGAGAAATGACAGGTACGACCTGGGTAACAGAATCAGGGTTTTTGGAAACACCCATTATGATAACAAATACCAATAGTGTCGGTGTGGTGAGAGATGCCGTATTGAAATGGTTTGTAAAAACAGGCTGGTACAAAGAAGATTTTTGGTATACCTATCCTGTCGTTGCAGAAACTTATGATGGTTTTTTAAATGATATTTATGGTTTTCATATAAAAGAAAGTAATGCTTACGAAGCCTTGGATACTGCCAAATCAGGTCCTATAACGGAAGGTAATGTTGGTGGTGGTACCGGAATGATGTGCTTGGGTTTTAAAGGAGGAACAGGAACAGCATCAAGAATGGTAAAAATTAAAGATTCTACCTATACCGTTGGTGTTTTAGTGCAATCCAATTTTGGAGATAAAAAAAGTTTCACAGTCGCAGGAGTACCTGTTGGCGAAGAATTAAAAGACACTTTGAATTATGAATTTAAAGCACCTCCATCGTATCAACCCGGTGATGGTTCTATCATTGTTGTGGTAGCAACAGATGCACCCTTGTTGCCCCATCAATTAAAAAGAATTGCGGCAAGAGTTCCTCTCGGTATAGGCATAGTAGGAGGTCGTGGCGAAAACGGTTCTGGGGACCTATTTATAGCATTTTCTACGGCAAATCCAGCAGCTTTTCAGAGAGATAGTTTTACAAAAGTGGACCAACTGCCAAATGATTTAATTGACCCTTTATTTGATGCAACGGTACAGGCTGTTGAAGAAGCCATTATTAATGCGATGGTGGCAGCAGAGACAATGGAAGGTATAAATGGCAACAAGGCCTATGGACTTCCTCATGAATTACTTATTGAAGTACTAAAAAAATACAACAGAATAAAGTAGAAAATACAGCAGCCAAAAGCCGTTTGGCCCCCGCTCCCGCACGAAATCGCAGATTCGACGAAGTCAATTCTTTCGTGTGGTTTCATACCCCACTGCTGCTTCTCTGCGACGAGTACCTACTTAAATTAATAATCAAATTGAAGCGTTTGCAATGCGGTATACCTCAGCTGCAAGCATACTAACAATCTAAACTAACAACAGACGGATATGAAAAGACTTTTTTTAATACTACTGACTTTTTTATGTTTTACCTTCAATGGTAAGGCACAGCAAATAGCCAACCCCAAAAC
Source organism: Flavobacterium psychrophilum (assembly GCA_945860385.1). Lineage (GTDB taxonomy): Bacteria > Bacteroidota > Bacteroidia > Flavobacteriales > Flavobacteriaceae > Flavobacterium > Flavobacterium psychrophilum_K. Next base: position 163,214 of record CAMAQD010000001.1, on the reverse strand, counting down.
CGAGAAAGTTTTTCTGGACAAAACAGACACAACGAAAAACTATTATACCCTACTATATCCACAAAATCGGCCTTACTCAGGCTATCTGTTTCTTATTCCTGGTTTTGGAGAAACAGCAGAAGATGTTTTATTGCAGACGGACTTACCCCAAAAGTTAGCTCAAAACGGCATACTGACCATTATCCCCACTTTTCAGGACGGTGCTTTATCTTTTGGTGTCGATAATGCAAGCCAGCAAACTTTGAACAGAATTATAAAAGAGGTAACCACTAAACACAAAGATATAGGCAAGAAATGGTACGTGGGTGGATTTTCAATTGGGGGCAGTTGCGCCATCAAATATGCCGAAAACGCAGCAATAAAACCCACAGCAGTTTTTGCAATCGACCCACCACTGGACTTTGAAAGATTTTATAACTCCGCAAAAAGAGACATCCGATTATCAATAAAAACCGAAGCCAATCCAGAGAATGTCTATATGATAGACAGACTCGAAAAAGAAACCGGTGGAAGTCCAATAACAAACCGAGCCGCCTATTACGATATTTCGCCGTACTCATTTTCAGATACCACCCAAACTGCCATTAAAAAACTGATAAAAATCCCCTTGAGAATTTACACAGAACCCGACATAAAATGGTGGTTAAAAGAACGCGCCGCCGACTTTACCAGTATGAACGCGACAGAAGGTTCAGCAATGATTAACGAACTGCAACGACTTGGAAATGAAAACGTAGCCTTAATAACAACCCAAAATAAAGGATACAGAAAACCGGACAACAGAAGACATCCCCATTCTTGGAGTATCGTAGATAATGACGAATTAATCAACTGGTTACTAAAGCAGGAATAACTCAACCTTCAATCCTTCAAAGGGCAAATCATTTTTCATAGCTACATCTTCAGATGGGACAGAAAAACCACTCTATTGGAGCCCGGTAACGTATATGAGTTCGTTATTGATTTACACGATAGCAATCATCCTTTTTTAAAGGACATCAAATGATGATTCAGAGACAAAGTACATGGTTCCCAATTATCGATCGCAATCCACAAAAATACATTCCGAATATTTTTGAAGTAAAAGGGAGTGATTTTAGTAAAGCTACTCATACCATTTATTGCAATAATCAGTAGGCAACCTATACCGAATTGCCTGTGATGGAAGAGTAAAAAATTGGAATGGGACAACTATCTATACCCTGTTATTTCCTTATTGAACAGGCTTAATATTACTATAACAAATTCTTACAAAATAAACGAACCAGCTAATAATCCCCATGAATTTGAAACCGTCCTCTATTACCCATGAACCGGGCAGATAGATGCCCATTGAATTTACAATATCAAGATCCATTAGTACAGAACCTGCCAATAGACCAAATGCAAGAAGGAGCAAAACATAGTCGGATTCAAGAATAACTTTACGAAAGAAATACAGCAGCGATACAACAGATAAGCCATAGAAAATATAAAAGAAAATCTCGTTCAGATGCAGGTACTCTGGACATATTACATCATGAAATAAAAAAAAATCATCAACCAACATTAGTAAAGTCAAAAGTCCCGCAAAAAAGAAAAACTGATACAAGATTTTAGGTCTGCCCAGATTGCGGGCGATTTTTGCTGAAAAGAAAAGAATGGCTGTTGTGAAGCACCAAAATAGTATTCCTGTATTTGATAGTAATCCTGTGTAAGGTTTACCATTAAGTAATTGAATCGGATCACGTGAAATGTAACTAAAATCGATACCTTTCATTTTTGCTGCAACATATAGCAAAACTAAAAAAAAGGATGGTGGCACAAAAATTTTCGCTAATAAAAGCAACGAGTCTTTCTTAAAGATCGTTTCTAAGGTTAGATTTTTCAAAATAAAATGATTTAAAGTTAAATTGTACTATTAAATTTAGATTTTCTGCAATACCATTTGAACGAATTATCAATCAGAACGGTTGCTACAATTGGCTACAACGTCAGATTACGAAAATACTTCCACAATTCTTGTGACAAATGTACTAAAATACTTGTAAGAAAAACTAACAGTTTGTATCTTTAATGATGCAACACATTCAAGGGATTTCCCCTTCAATTTGGTGCTCGTCTGCGACAAGCACCTCCATAAATTAATAGTTAAATTGTAGCGTTCGCGGGCTATCTTCCTCACCAACAATAAAAATCCGCTCCAATTCTCATAATCCGCGTCCCAAAACCCATAACTCTGCACAATACAATGTGCATTTTTGTCCTTAAATCGAATAAAACAACTTTTTTTTCGTCTGTAAAAGAACAAAGGCTATTTCTGAATGCAATTTTCGGGTAGAGAATAATAATTTAAGGTTGCGGTAAAATACAAACCTAAACGGTTAACCAATTAACTCCTAAGCAGGTTATGCAATCAATCTAAAACCTCGCCGAAAACTGAACGCCCCAAATAGCAGCTTTGGTAAACTGATTGACACCCACAGGAGCAATATTCATTTGGGTTTTGACCTTGTCTTTGTACCCAAAGCCGTCTAAAATAGTGTTGAACGGATCGATTAAAAATAAGGACGTCATCCCCAAAAACTTTGATTGTAACACTTTTTTGTCGTGTCGTAGTATTGATTTCTTGGCATAAAAGAATCCTTCCCCCACTACCGATCCCACCACTGGCGTGATGATTAGGTCTTGAATAGAAGGGATTTCGGCAAAGGCTTCGATGCCATATTCCCAAAAGAAGGTCGACATAATAGTGGAATATCCAAAAGATTCTATAACCGTAAATCCGCTACTGCGGGCAGTCATATAATAAACACCGCCGCAATACGGGTGCGTAACCCAGTTGAGTACCCAATTGTCTTCGTCCCAAACAGGTCCGGCTTTTACATTTTCTTTCCATTTCCATAAAATACCGTTTTCCTTCATCTGCTCTTTGTCCCAATGGGTGACACTTTCGGGCATTACCCAAAGTACACCAAAAGCAATAACGGTAGTGCCTACAAACATACTGCTGTTGTATCCCAATCTTCTCCAATCGCGATAGGGTGCCGGATAAATAAGGGAATCCTTCGCAGCAGCGGGGGCAATCGAATCTAAGGTGGGAATCAGACTGTCCTGCAGCACAATTTGAGTTTCCGCTGAACTCACTGAAGTGGAATCTATAGTATTACTGCAAATTGGACTATCAAAACTGCTACTATCTACTTGTTGTGCAAACGTAATTGTGCCAACTGTTAGAAACAATAGATGATAAAAAAAGGTCTTTTTAAGAGTCATAGCTAGAAAATAATTGAAATAAAGGACACTTTTAAACCAGTTAAATAAGTGTGTTTACTTTATATTATTTTGATAATCAGAAAATAGAGGTTTCTGATTTAACATTTATTTTATACGTATTCGCTGTAAATATAGTTAAAAATAGTTTTAGTACGAATTTTTGAGAACTTTCTACTCACTATTTAATTTCAGAAGTATTAGATAAATCTAAAAAATGCGCTATTTTTACATTTATAATTTAAAACCACAATAATGGATTGGATAACCGTTAAAGAATACGAGGACATCACCTATAAAAAATGCGATGGGGTAGCCCGAATAGCCTTCAACAGACCTAATGTTCGCAATGCTTTTCGCCCCAAAACTACCTCAGAATTGTACCAGGCTTTTTATGATGCTCAGGAAGACACTTCGATAGGAGTGGTGTTGCTTTCGGCAGAAGGACCATCGACTAAAGATGGCGTTTATTCCTTTTGCAGTGGTGGCGATCAAAATGCTCGGGGCCATCAAGGCTATGTAGGCGAAGACGGGCAACACCGTCTGAATATTCTCGAAGTGCAACGATTGATTCGCTTTATGCCCAAAGTGGTTATTGCCGTAGTTCCTGGTTGGGCTGTAGGTGGCGGACACAGTTTGCACGTAGTATGCGATTTGTCTTTAGCCAGCAAAGAACACGCCATTTTTAAACAAACCGATGCCGATGTTACTAGTTTTGATGCAGGCTATGGTTCGGCTTATTTGGCCAAAATGGTGGGACAGAAAAAAGCACGTGAAATCTTCTTCTTAGGACGCAATTATTCCGCTCAGGAAGCGATGGAGATGGGAATGGTCAATGCCGTGATTCCGCACGCAGAACTCGAAGATACTGCCTACCAATGGGCACAAGAAATTATGGAAAAATCACCCACCTCAATCAAAATGCTAAAATTCGCCATGAACCTAACCGATGATGGAATGGTAGGCCAACAAATCTTTGCCGGCGAAGCCACAAGATTGGCCTATATGACCGATGAAGCCAAAGAAGGTCGAAACGCTTTCCTGGAAAAAAGAAAACCCAACTTCGAAAAAAAATGGTTACCATAAAGGAAGTTTTCAGATTTCATATTTTCAGGTAGCATTAAAACGGGTTGTAGAAAATTATGAGATTTCAGGATGTAGTAGCCTGCAAAAAGTCTTGAAGTCAGAAAACAATCGAACTTTAGGATGAATAATCCGGATAAATTTTTATACTTATACCAACCTTAAATCGGAAACCTGCACACTAAAAAATGAGTAAAGAAATAGAGGAAAGCATCGAGAAAATTCCAATACTACGCAATTTAGTTCGGCCATTAAAGAGAATTAAACTCCCGTGGTTAGAAGGATTGTCTTTTTATGATTTAATGGAATTGTATATCGTAGGAATACTCGAAGGAGGATTGACGTATCACGCTAGTTCCATTGCATTCAGCTTTTTTATGGCATTGTTTCCCTTCGCCTTATTTATTTTAAATCTAATTCCTTTTATTCCTATCGAAGGATTTCAGGACGATTTTCTTCTATTTGTAAAGGAAGGTGTGCCGCCAAATACCTATGATGCTATTTATAAAATCATCAGTGATATTCTGAATACCAGTCACTCTGGATTACTTTCTTCGGGATTTATATTGTCCATTTTCCTAATGGCAAATGGGTTGAATGGTATTTTAGGAGGTTTTGAATCGTCAAAACACGTACTTGTTAAAAGAAAGTTCTGGCATCAATACTTTGTAGCTTTAGGAATGTCTTTGATTTTATCTTTTTTATTGTTGGCAACCATAGCCATTATTGTGGTTTTTGAGGTATTTATACAATACACCATGATTCAGGATGTTTTAAGTGACAGAATTCCTCTGATAATTTTAGGAAGATACGCCTTTGTTATTTTGATGATTTTAATCACCACTTCTACACTATTTAAATTTGGAACCACTCACGATAAAAACCGCGTATTTATTTCGATTGGTTCTGTTTTCACCACCGTATTAATAATTTTAGATTCCTATATTTTTGGAATTTGGGTACTTCGGTTTTCAAAATACAATGAGTTGTATGGTTCCATTGGAACGCTCTTAATTATGATGTTTTACATCTGGATAAACTGTATGATTTTGTTATTAGGTTTTGAGTTGAATGCAACTATCAATAAATTACGGACTGCTCATGCTAAAACTCCCCTTCGTACTAAAACTTTAGTAGAATCTAATACCAAAGAATAAATGCATTTTGTAGAAGTAATTTTACCGCTTTCCCTAGCCAAAACGTTTACATACAGCGTTTCTGAATCCGAATATAATTATGTCAAAAAAGGGATGAGAGTAGCGGTGCCTTTCGGCAAAAGTAAAATCTATACGGCACTGGTTATAGAACTTCATCAAAATAAGCCTGCATTATACGAAGCCAAGGAAATTCACCAAATTCTTGACGAAAAACCCTTAGTAAACGAAATACAAATCGCGCATTGGCAATGGATTGCTTCCTATTATATGTGTGCTATTGGCGATGTGTACCGCGGTGCAATGCCGTCAGCACTTTTGCTGGAAAGCGAAACGATTATTTCGCAAAAGCTGGAGAGTTTTGTGGATGAAAGCCTGCTTACGGATGATGAATTCCTTATTTATCAAGCCTTGCAACAACAAAGTTCCTTGAAAGTTCAGGATATAATGAATATTTTGAACAAGAAGAATATTTTCCCTGTCATTCAAAAATTGATAGACAAAAATATTCTTGTGCTTCAAGAAGAAATGTTGGAAACCTACACGCCAAAACTCATTCGATACGTAAAATTACATTCCAAATATGATTCAAACGAAGGCTTAGGTGAATTATTGGAAGTGCTTAAAAGTGCCAATAAACAAAAGGAAATTGTGCTGAGTTATTTTCAATTAAGTGCTTCGGAGAAAAAACCAATTACCGTAAAAAAGTTGATCGAAGCAGCAAAATCCACTTCGGCAATCGTTAAAGTACTAATCGACAAAGAAATTTTCGAAGAGTATTACATTCAGGTTGATCGTGTTAATTTCTCAGGAAAAACAAAGGAAGAACTACTGCAATTAAGCGAAGCACAACAAACTGCTTTCGAGGAAATCAAGGAAAGTTTTGTTCAAAAAGAAGTCTGCCTTTTGCACGGTGTAACTTCCAGCGGAAAAACCGAAATCTACATCAAACTTATCGAACAATATATTAAGGAAGAAAAACAAATTCTGTATTTGTTGCCTGAAATTGCCTTAACAACTCAATTGGTGGGAAGATTACGCGATTATTTTGGTCATAAAGTAGCCGTTTTTCATTCTAAATACAGCAATAACGAAAGGGTAGAGGTGTGGCAACAAGTTATAGAACATTCGCCAAAAGCACAAATTGTTATCGGAGCCAGGTCGGCACTTTTCTTGCCATTTTCTAATTTGGGATTGATCATCGTCGATGAAGAACACGAGCAAACTTTCAAACAAGTCGATCCCGCGCCACGCTATCACGCCAGAGATGCTTCGATTGTTTTGGCCAATAGTCATAAAGCCAAAGTGCTTTTGGGTTCTGCTACGCCAAGTATTGAAACCTATTTTAATTCCCAATCGGGGAAATATGGTTTAGTCGAAATTGCTAAAAGATACGGTGATGTCAAAATGCCAGCAATTGAATTAGTGGATTTGAAAGACAAATATTTCCGCAAACAAGTTACAGGTCATTTCAGTGATACTTTAATTGAGGAAATTACCGCTGCTTTATCTTTGGGTGAACAAGTTATTTTATTTCAAAATCGCAGAGGCTTTTCTCCCATTATCGAATGTTTGACTTGTGGTCACGTACCTCAATGTCCACAATGCGATGTGAGTTTGACCTATCATAAGCACAAGAATCAGTTGCGTTGTCATTATTGCGGATATGCAATGGCTAAACCAACGAATTGTCACAATTGTTCCAGCGTGCATCTTACTACAAAAGGTTTTGGAACGGAACAAATTCAGCAGGAATTGGTTCAGCTATTTCCAAATGCCAAAGTGGGAAGAATGGATCAAGATACCACAAGGGGGAAATTTGGCTTCGAAAAAATCATTGACAGTTTCAAAAATCAAGAAGTCGAAATTCTGGTGGGAACTCAAATGCTGGCCAAGGGTTTAGATTTTGACAACGTGAGTTTGGTGGGAATTATGAATGCCGATAATATGTTGTATCATCCTGATTTCAGGGCTTTTGAACGAAGTTATCAAATGATGACTCAGGTTTCTGGTCGTTCGGGTCGTTCTGAAAAGCAAGGAAAAGTCATAATTCAAACCTATAATCCTGACCACAATACCATTCAACAAGTGGTTCACAATAATTATATAGGAATGTATAAGGAGCAATTGTATGAAAGACAAATTTATAAATATCCTCCTTATTTTAAACTGATAAAGTTAACCTTGAAGCACAGGGATTTTGACAAACTCAAAGAAGGTTCGATGTGGTTGTATCAAGTACTGCAGCAAAATTTTACTATTCCGGTTCTTGGTCCGGAAGAACCCCCAATTTCCAGAATTAGGAACGAGTACATTAGAACTATAATGATAAAGATTCCGACCAACCAGTCCTTACAAGGCACAAAAAAAACTATTCAGAAAATACTAAATAGTTTTGATGTTGTTGCACAATACAGAGCTATAAAAGTTGCTGTAAATGTTGATTTTTATTAGTTGACGGCCAAAGCTCTCACTAAATCTTCTTTTTTATGCCTGCTCAAAGGAATTTTTGTAACTCCTATTTCGGCAAATCTGCTGTTGAAGCGCTCTACTTTATCGATATTAATAATGTAGGATTTGTGCACTCGAACGAATTTGTCTTTCGATAAATCTTTTTCGAAAGATTTCATAGTCGAAAGCACTAAATTACTGTCGTCTTCTGTAACCACTTTTACGTAATCACCAAAAGCTTCAATCCATTTAATTTTGGAAGTAAAGATTTTTAGTTTTTTAAGATTACTTTTAATGAAAATGTGCTCGCCATCTTCCTCGTGAGTTTCTGATTTTAGCAAATGCAAATCCATAGCTCTTTTAACAGATGCATTGAATCGATCCACTGCAATAGGTTTTTGCAGATAATCGGTTGCATCATAATCAAATGCTTTCATAGCATACTCTGCCTTCGAAGTGATAAAGATAATTTGGGGCTTAGTTTTTAAACCATCCAAAAAATCGAAACCACTAATCACTGGCATCTCAATGTCTAAAAAGATCAAGTCCACATTGTGTATGGTCATGCATCCTTTTGCTTCAATTGCGTTAGAAAAATCACCAATTAAATGTAGATTTGGATGATTATTTACTAACTTTGTGATAATCATTCTCTGAATGGAACTATCATCTACAACGACACAATTTAGTTTCATAATTGTTATTATTTAAGATTCGGGATAGTAAAAGTAATACATGTTATTGATAAAACCTAATCTTTATCGGCTTTTTTTACCTTATGACGATTAAAGATTAATTTGATTTGCATATTAGAAAAAAAAGATTACTTTTGCAGCCAATTTAACAAATACACAAATATTTATGAATCATTATGAAACTGTTTTCATTTTAAATCCCGTTTTATCTGAAGTTCAGGTAAAGGAAACAGTAAGCAAATTTGAAGATTTTCTTACTAGCCGTGGAGCTGAAATGGTATCGAAAGAGGATTGGGGTCTGAAAAAAATGGCCTACGAAATCCAAAACAAAAAATCTGGTTTTTACCACTTATTCGAATTCAAAGTAGCAGGAGAAGTACTAATTGCTTTTGAAACTGAATTTAGACGTGACGAAAGAGTTATGCGTTTTTTAACTGTAAGTCTTGACAAACATGCTATCTCTTGGGCTGAAAGAAGAAGAGCCAAACTTAAATCTACAAAAGCTTAATCATTATGGCAACATTACAACAATCTGCCTCAGGAAAAAAAGACGGAGATATCAGATATCTTACGCCTTTGAACATAGAAACTAACAAAACTAAAAAGTATTGTCGTTTCAAAAAATCAGGTATCAAATATATCGATTATAAAGATGCTGATTTCTTATTGAAATTCGTAAATGAGCAAGGAAAAATTCTTCCTCGTCGTTTAACTGGAACTTCATTGAAATACCAAAGAAAAGTGTCAGTAGCTGTAAAAAGAGCACGTCACTTAGCATTAATGCCATACGTGGCGGATTTGCTAAAATAATATTAAAAAAAAACTCAGTTTGTTGTCCCGATAAAATCGGGACTAACTTCTAATAACAAAGGACAACAACATGGAAATTATATTAAAAAAAGACGTTCAAAATTTAGGCTTTAAAGACGATGTGGTAAATGTAAAAAACGGTTACGGTCGTAACTTTTTAATCCCACAAGGCTTTGGACAATTAGCTACACCTTCTGCAAAGAAAGTATTAGCTGAAAACCTAAAACAAAGAGCTCATAAAGAAGAGAAAGTAGTGAACGATGCAAAAGCTTTGGCTGAAACATTGAAAGCAATTGAAATCAAAATATACGCAAAAGCGGGTGGTGAAAAACTTTTTGGTTCGATAACCAATATTGATATTGCTGAATCTTTAGAAAAAGCAGGTCAAACAATCGAAAGAAAATTTATCACTAGCGGTATCGTAAAAAGAACTGGTAAATATGCTGCAAGCATCAGATTACACAGAGATGTAGTAGTTGAATTACCTTATGAAATCATTGCTGAGAAAGCATAATTTCTAAATTTATAGAATTAAATCCCGATGAAAGTCGGGATTTTTTTATTTAATCTGATTTTATTTCAGATTCTATTTTTAAATTAATTGCATCTTATTCTATACAAGATGCTGACCCGAGCTTTCGCGAACCGGCGTAGCAAATAAATTCAGCCTAAATGAAATACTCAAGATTAACTAAAGAACAATTCGAAGAATTACATCAGGAATTTATCAATTTCTTATCCACTCAAGCCATTGATAAAGCAGAATGGGACAAAATTAAAATTGAAAAACCAGAGGTTGCTGAACAAGAATTAGACGTTTTCTCTGATTTGGTTTGGGAAGGAGTTTTGGGTAGAGCCGAATATTTAGAGCACTTCTCCAAAAATCATATTTTCCTTTTTAAATGTTTTGATACGTACGTGCAATCAATTGTGCTGAAATCATTGGTTCCTGAAACCAATTTCTTGACTAAAGAAGGATTACAATGGTTGAGCGACAATATGTTTACCGACACCATCGAAATCAAAACAGGTAAAAAAGTATTTACCGAAGAACGCAATTCTTCTATTTTTCAATTAATTCAACAAGGTGCTTTTTTGAGTGACGGACAATTATTCAAACAAATTATTTCGATTATTGAATCGTAATAGTTTCGTTTTACTATTTATTTGGTTATTTTAGTCCTTTATTTTAAAAGCTAAAATAGCCAATTTTATTTTCTATGGATATTCAAAATTCGATTCAAGCATTACGAGAGGAATTAAATCAACACAACTACAATTATTATGTGTTGGATACACCTACCATTTCCGATTTTGAATTTGACCAGAAACTTAAACAACTTCAAGAGTTAGAAAATCAGCATCCAGAATACTTTGACGAAAACTCACCAACACAACGCGTGGGAGGTACAATCACTAAGAATTTCCAAACGGTAAAGCACGACTATAGAATGTATTCACTGGATAATTCCTATTCCAAAGAGGAATTAACGGACTGGGAAAAACGGGTCCAAAAAGTGTTGGGTGACGTCCCCTTAGAATATACTTGCGAACTGAAATATGACGGAGCTTCAATTAGTATCACTTATGAAAATGGAAAGCTAAAACGTGCCGTTACTCGTGGCGACGGCGTTCAAGGCGATGATGTTACCAATAACATCAAAACGATAAAGTCAATTCCACTAAAACTGAAAGGAAATTTCCCAGCTATATTTGATGTTCGGGGCGAAATCATTTTGCCGTTTGCCGGTTTCGAAAAAATGAATCAGGAATTGATAGAAATTGGTGAATTGCCTTATTCCAATCCGAGAAATACAGCTTCCGGAAGTTTGAAATTACAAGACAGTGCTGAAGTAGCCAAAAGACCTTTGGATTGTTTGCTGTATTTCATTATTGGAAACAAATTACCGTTCAAGTCACAATTCGAAGGTTTGGAAACTGCGAGACATTGGGGTTTCAAAGTACCAAAAGAAGCCAAATTAGCTACTAGTTTAGAAAAAGTCTTCGAATTTATTGATTATTGGGACATTCACAGACACAATCTTCCCTATGAAACTGATGGTGTGGTTGTAAAAGTGAATAGTTTTCAGTACCAGGAGGAATTAGGCTTTACAGCCAAATCGCCTCGTTGGGCAATAGCTTACAAATTCAAATCGGAGCAGGTCTTTACAAAATTAAACTCGATTTCCTACCAAGTGGGAAGAACGGGAGCCATAACTCCGGTCGCCAATTTAGAGCCGGTACAATTAGCAGGAACAATCGTGAAAAGAGCTTCTTTGCACAATGCCGACCAAATTGAAAAATTGGATATTCGCATTGGCGATACTGTTTTTGTGGAAAAAGGAGGGGAGATTATCCCGAAAATTATAGCGGTTGATTTTAGCAAACGTCCAGACCATTCAGAACATACAAAGTACATCACGCATTGTCCAGAATGCCAAACGGAGTTGATTCGCGGTGAAAGTGAAGCCAATCATTATTGCCCGAATTTTTATGGTTGTCCACCTCAAATTATTGGAAGAATCCAGCATTTTATTTCCAGAAAAGCAATGGACATCGAAGGTCTTGGCGGAGAAACGGTAGCATTACTTTATAATAATAATTTAGTTCATAATTATGCTGATTTGTATGAATTGAAAGTCGAACAGATTTTGCCTTTGGAACGAATGGCACAAAAATCGGCTGAGAATTTGGTGAAAGGTGTCGAAAACTCAAAAAACATTCCTTTCGAACGCGTTTTATATGCTTTAGGCATTCGATTCGTTGGTGAAACAGTTGCTAAGAAATTGGCAAAACATTACAAAAACATAGATTCTCTGAGTCAGGCTAGTTTGATGGATTTGGTTTTGGTAGATGAAATTGGAGAACGAATTGCTCAAAGCGTGATAGAATTTTTTGAAAATCAGGAGAATAGACGTATTATTGACCGATTAAAAAGTTACGGTATTCAATTTGAAACTATCGAAATTATAAATCCGAATGCAACAGAAAAACTCGCCGGTAAAACATTTGTGGTTTCGGGTGTTTTCGAAGAATTCTCGAGAGATGATTTGAAAAAAGCAATCGAAGATAATGGCGGAAAAGTGGGAAGTTCCATCTCGGCTAAAACGGATTATGTAATTGCTGGAGCCAATATGGGACCGGCAAAATTAGAGAAAGCAGTCAAGTTAACTATTTCTATAATTTCAGAAAATGATTTTAAAAAAATGATAAATGAAACTGAATAGACCTTCACTCATTTTGTATTTTACAGCTTGTATATTGGTTGTTTTATTTAAAGTATTAGAATATGATTTGTCCGTACTTTATATAAAATCGACTATTATACCGCTGGTATTTATTTATTATTTAATCACTAATGAGTACAAAATATCGTGGACGAAAGCCTTAGTTTTTTTGTTTTGTTTTATAGGAGATATTTTCAATTTATTAAAATTTGACATTTCCCCTTTGGGGTCTTTGTTATCCTTTTTGATAGTTAATTTGTTGTTGCTAAAACTTTCTGTTCAAGATTTTAGGCGTTTAAAATTTAATAGAAGGGATCGTTTTCCAGTTTTTGTTTCGTTTCTTATTATTGCTGTAGTTAGTACTTCCATATTAAGTTTAAAATTTGAAAAAATGAAAGTCGACTTATCGCTGTATATAATTTATGGAATTATTTTGAGTCTTTTGATTTTCGTTTCTATTGCGAATTATATAAAAAAACCAAATCTCACTTTTTTAAATTTAGTCGTACTGTGTATTTGTTTTTTTGTTTCCGATGTTTTTTTTCTAATTAATAAATTTTATTTAAGTCTGTACGCCTTTAGTTTTATTCATATATTCGTACAAGTTTTCTCTTATTTCTTTATGGTGACTTATTTTATAGAAAATGATAAATACCTTCAAAAAAAATATTAAAATTTTTAATATAGAGCTTAATCTTAAAAGGTCAGTAATAGCATTGTATTTCTCTGTTGCGATGGTAGAAGTTGCCGCTGAATTATTTTTGTACAAGCCTTTTCTCTTTATTTTTAAACCTCTAATTTCAATAGTGTTAATGGTGCTTTATTGGAAAACTTCGAAGCAAAGAAACCCACTTTTTTTCTTTGCAATATTTTTTTCTTTAATTACCAACATGTTTTTTATTTATGACACGGAGATGATGCTGTTTCTAGGATTGATTGCCTTTTTTATACATCGATTGCTCATTATTTATTACATTATTAAACTGATAGAACTCAAGGATTATATTCCTTTATTTATAGCAATGATTCCTTTTTTGTTTTTTTTCTTCTACTTACTGTCCATTACCACAGAGCTAACCACAAGAAGTTATGGTATTTTGATTATTCAAAATATTTTAATTTCCACCATCGCAGGGATAACTTTATCCGATTTTGTTATGAATAAAAGTAAAAAAAACACGACTTGGCTGTTCATCTTCGGACTGTTGTCCATTACTCAATATTTCATTGTTTTTATCGAGAAATATTATCTATCAGAACTTTCACCCATAAGCTTCAGACCAATTGCAATGCTCTTGAATGCGTCGGTTTATTTTGCCTTTTATAAATTTGTTTTAGCAATAGAAAGATCAAACGACAATTGATTTTCCGTTAGCAATTTTCGACTTATCATTATCAAAATAAAAATCAATTCGACCTAAATTGATGCCGTAGCAACCTACTTGATTGACCAAAACTTCTTTTCCATCGAGGTTTTTTACAATAGTGGGTTTGTCAAGAAAAGTATGGGTGTGACCACCAATAATTAAATCAATATCTTTTGTTTGTTCGGCTAGTTTTAAATCGGATATTTTATTAGAGTCGTCTTTGCTATATCTGTAGCCCAGGTGCGATAGGCAAATAACCAAATCGCATTTATTTTCTTTTTTCAGAATTCGAATCATATCCTGAGCAGTTTCTAAAGGATCATTGTAAACAGTTTCTTTAGACATGTTTTTATCTACCAACCCTTGTAGTTCAATTCCAAGTCCAAAAACACCAATTTTAATTCCGTTTTTATTAAAAATTTTAAAAGGTTTTACAAAACCATCCATCGAAGTATTCTTAAAATCGTAGTTTGCCGAAACAAATTCGAAAGTTGCGTGAGGCATTTGGGCTGTCAAACCATCGACACCATTATCAAAATCGTGATTTCCTATGGTTGACAAATCATATTTCATCATACTCATTAGTTTGAACTCCAATTCTCCTCCATAATAATTAAAATAAGGAGTTCCCTGAAATATATCGCCTGCATCCAGCAGCAAAACATTTGGATTTTCTTGCCGAATGGTTTCTATCAACGAAGCCCTTCTCGCCACGCCGCCCATATTTGGATTACGAGGATCATCCAATGGAAATGGGTCGATATGGCTGTGAACATCATTTGTGTGAAGTATTGTTATGTGTTTGAGGTTTGATTTAAAACTACTCAACGACAACCCTAAACTTAACAATGCCGTACTTGCAGCTGTTTTTTCAATAAAATCTCTTCTTTTCATTTTTTGTCTTTTTTTTTGGAGCTATTTACTTCGTCAGTTCGCTTTGCTCGTGTCCCGCTTTCCATTACAATCCACGCAAAAAAGCGTGGGATTTCCTCTTCAAACGAAGTTCACTGAACTCCACTTTAAATGGAAGCTATGTGAAGTAATCGGGGCTAGGCTACAGGGTAACTAAACATTTAATTTATTTAAAACTACAATCTAAAATATTATTCAACACTAACTCTCACATCTTTTATGACGGGAATCGTATCGACTTCCTTGAAGTAATCAATCAACACATTTCGCAACTTGTAATCTAAATCGTATTTTTGAATTCCTTTTTTGAAGAAGTTCATATTGTCGCCACCATTCGATAAATAATCATTGGTTGCTACATAATAGACAACATCTTTTTCGACTGGTTTTCCTTGCACTAAAATATTTTTTGCCAACTTATCTTTGCCAATAGTAAATGTAATTCCTGATAAAGGATGTGGCTTTTGAGTCGCAATAAAATAATCCACCAATTCAAAAATCTGTTCCCCTTTCAAGGCTATAACTACTAGACCATTTTCAAAAGGCATTATTTCAAAAGCGGTTCGTGAGGTTACATTTCCTTTGGGTAAGATAGAACGAATCCCACCGCTGTTGAGAATACACAAGTCGATGGTTTTTTTTTCGCGAGCTTTAAAAACTAAATTTCCTCTTAACAAGGTGACATCTGCCATAAGATTTCCAATAGTAGATTGCCATTTCCCATCGCTTTTATCTAAAGTTTCTGGGCAATACGCTAAAACGCTGTCCAAATCTTTGTTAATATGTTCTCGATACGGTTTTACGTAGTTTTCAATTTGTTGATTTTGAGTTTCTTTGTCGGTAACTGTGATTCGTTTACCTTCAATTTTTGAAACATAGTAACTTTGTTTCCCACAGGAAACAACAAATAAAAGTGTTAAGAATATAACAAAAAGTTTTAAAACTCCATTATACTTTTTTAGATTTACCATCTGAAATGAGACTTAATTAATTAATTTTGTAATCAGGTAAAAGTAATATGTTTTTAAATTATATAAAGAATTATTTTTTATTAAAATTTTTAAAAAATAATTTACATAATACTACCATTAGCAAAGAGATAAGCCCTGTCCAGACTGTTGGTTTGCTTATTGATGAAAGTTATTTTTTAGAAAAGGATGCTTTGATAGAAGAAATAATGTTGAATGGAATTTCTGAAAGCAATATAAAAATTATTGTGTATAGAGATAAATGGAAGAAAAGCGAAGTGTATTCTCATCCCACTTTTGGAATAAAACATCTGAATTGGAATGCACAAATTACAGAACCTGTCGTGAGAGAATTTATAAAAGAAAAATTCGATTTATTAATAAGTTATTACGATGTTGAAAAAGCATTTTTAAAAAAAGTAACTAATCATTCAAGAGCACAATTCAAAGTTGGTTTTTCTTCGGTTGATAAAAAATTAAACCATTTGATGATTAATACCAATGTTGAAAATCATACTGTTTTTGTTCACGAATTATTCAGGTACTTAAAAATATTAAATAAAATATAAAACAAATTATGCAATCATTAATTGGAACAGGCGTTGCCCTAGCAACTCCATTTAAAAAAGATTTGTCAATAGACACCGAAGCATTAATCAGAATAGTAAATCTTTCTATTGATGGAGGTGTAGAATATCTTGTTATCCTTGGTACAACTGCTGAAAGCGCAACTATGACTGTGGATGAAAAAGAATTTGTTATTAAGACCGTAGTCGAGACTAACAAAGGAAGATTACCTATGGTTTTAGGAGTTGGCGGAAATAATACTGCCGAAGTTGTCGAAGAACTTAAAACAAGAGATTTATCGCAATTTGATGCCATTCTTTCCATTTCGCCATATTACAACAAACCCACGCAAGAAGGAATTTACCAACATTTTAAAGCCGTTGCTGAGGCTTCACCAATTCCGGTTATTATTTACAATGTTCCTAGCAGAACAGGAAGTAATGTTTTGCCATCAACAGTGATTCGATTAGCCAATGATTTCAAAAATTTAGTGGCAATCAAAGAAGCCGCTGGTGATATGATTCAAGCTATGCGAATAATAAAAGATAAACCAAAAGATTTTCTTGTACTTTCTGGTGACGATATGATTGCTTTGCCAATGGTTTTAGCGGGTGGTTCTGGCGTGATTTCAGTAATTGGCCAAGGTTTTCCAAAAGAATTTTCCGAAATGATTCGTTTGGGCTTGAATAGAAAAGTGGATGATGCGTTTAAATTACAATACCTTTTTTCCGATAGTATCGATATGATTTTCGAGCAAGGAAATCCCGCGGGAATCAAACAAGTCTTTCAATCATTGGGTTTGGCAGAGAATACTGTTCGTTTGCCATTAGTAAAAGTAGATGAATCTCTTGAAAACAGAATCAATCAATTTGTCAAAAAAATTAATAAACTGACATAAAACTCTGCTTCTTAGCATAAAAAAATATATTTTGTAATGGCCGAATTATTACCTAAATTTGCGCCCTGAACTTTTGTATTTTTTTTTGAAAGCTCTAGTTTTCCTTTATGTTGCAAATCAAAGTAAAAAAATGAATTCGAAGATTATTTCATCTGTTCACCAAAATGGTTTGGGTCAAAAAATCAAAAAAAATATCATAATTGTGAGTAAAAAAATAGTAATGTTGTTCCTTCTTTTGGTTGTTTTCGCTTCTTGTAGTGAATATCAAAAAGCATTAAAATCAGAGGATGTAGCTGTAAAGTTTGAAATGGCGACTAAATTGTATGATGCAGGAAAATATACGGAATCCATTCGGCTCCTAGAACAAATTGCACCATCCTATAGAGGGAAACCTCAGGCTGAGAAATTATTTTATATGTTTTCAATGTCGTATTACAATACAAAACAATATTATTTAGCAGCTTATCAGTTCGAAAGTTTTACTTCGGGTTATCCAAAAAGTGAAAAAATTGAAGAAGCCGCTTATCTTGGTGCAAAATGTTTTTCAAAACTTTCGCCAGCTTATAGTTTAGATCAAGTAGATACTTTCAAGGCCATTGAAAAATTGCAAGGATTTATAGATGCTTATCCCAATTCGACTTACTTACCAGAGGCCAATAAATCTTTGAGAGAACTAAATGATAAAATTGAGAAAAAAGTCTTTGAAAATGCCAAGCAATACAATACTATAATGGAGTATAAAGCTGCAATGGTAGCACTTGATAATTTTGTTTCAGATTATCCGGGAACACCTTACAAAGAAGACGCTCTTTTCTATAAATACGATTCAGCTTACCAATTAGCAATAAATAGTGTGCCAGATAAAATGGAAGAACGTTTAAATATTGCTAAAACAGCCTACACGAGTTTAATTAAATTTAAACCAGATACAAAACACAAAAAAGAAGCAGACGAAATGTTTGTTCGAATTGAAACCGATTTAAAAAATTTCACTAAATAATAAATAACGTAATGGATTTAAGAAAGACAAATGCTCCGGTAAATACAATAACATATAATAAAAATGTTATAGAAGAGCCTACAGGAAATGTATATGAGGCTATAACTATTATGGCCAAAAGAGCAAACCAAATCAATTCTGAAATCAAAAAAGAATTGACCGAAAAATTGGAAGAGTTCGCTACTTACAATGACAGTCTTGAAGAAGTTTTTGAAAACAAAGAACAAATAGAAGTTTCTAAGTTTTACGAAAAATTGCCTAAACCTCACGCTTTAGCTGTTCAAGAGTGGTTAGAAGGTAAAATCTACCACAGAGAAGGAACCAAATAAATCGATATAAATGTCAGTTTTAAGCGGAAAAAAAATTTTACTGGGTATTTCCGGTGGAATTGCAGCCTATAAAACAGCTACATTAGTTCGACTTTTTATAAAAGCAGGTGCACATGTCCAAGTGATAATGACACCTGCTTCTAAGGATTTTATAACACCACTTACCTTATCTACCTTGTCCAAAAATCCTGTTTATTCCAGTTTTTACAATCAGGATGAGGAGAACGAAAAATGGAACAGTCACGTCGAATTGGGTCTTTGGGCTGATTTGATAGTTATTGCTCCTGCAACGGCAAACACGTTGTCTAAAATGGCAAATGGTACTTGCGACAATCTTTTAATTGCCACTTATTTATCGGCAAAATGCCCAGTATATTTTGCGCCTGCAATGGATTTGGATATGTATATTCATCCTTCAACATTGGAGAGTTTTCATAAATTAAAATTGTTTGGAGATACAATAATTCCTGCTGAATCAGGCGAATTAGCAAGTGGTTTATCAGGCGAAGGAAGAATGTCTGAACCTGAACATATTGTGGCATTTTTAGAAGCCGATTTAGAAGCTAAGTTACCTCTCAAGGGAAAAAAGATACTAATTACTGCAGGCCCAACATACGAAGCAATAGATCCTGTGCGTTTTATAGGAAATCATTCGACTGGTAAAATGGGTTTTGACATTGCTCAAAGTGCAGCAAATCTGGGGGCTTCAGTGGTTTTAGTTACTGGACCTACTCATTTAAAAATTGATAATCATTTGGTTAATGTAGTTCCTGTAGTTTCGGCTGAGGAAATGTATGATGCTTGCCATCAGTATTTTGACAATGTAGATGTGGCTATTGCAGCAGCAGCAGTGGCGGATTATAAACCAAAGCATGTTTCGATTCAAAAATTAAAAAAAGATGCAAATGAGTTTTCAATCGAACTCGAAAAAACAAAAGATATTCTAGCTTCATTGGGCGAAATCAAGAAAAATCAGTTTTTAGTTGGTTTTGCATTGGAAACTGAAAATGAAATTGATAATGCAAAGTCTAAAATTCAGAAAAAAAACTTAGATTTGATAGTTCTAAATTCTTTGCAAGATGAAGGTGCTGGTTTTGGAAAACCAACCAATAAAATTACTTTTATTGACAAAAAATTTAAAGTAGAACCAATGGAGTTAAAATCGAAAGAAGCCGTTGCTGATGATATTTTAAACAAAATTGTTGCCCATTTCACGAAATGAGACTGTGAATAGGATTAAGAATCATGATAATTTGCGCACATTCCATATCAAATAATAAATAGTAACTCCGTATGACTAGAATAATTGTTTTTTTCTTAATGCTTACTTTTGGAATTGCTCATTCTCAGGAGTTAAGCTGCACAGTTACCGTAAATGCCGAAAAATTACCAAACGCAAATCAACAAGTTTTCAAAACACTGCAAACCTCGTTGAGCGAATTTATCAATCAAACACAGTGGACAGGACAAATATTCAAACAAAATGAAAAGATAAATTGTTCTATGTATATAACACTCAATTCTTATGAATCGGATAAATATACAGCTACAATCCAAGTTCAATCCTCTCGACTCGTTTATAATTCTTCTTATTCAACTCCAATATTGAATTATAATGATAAAGATTTCAGTTTTAATTATACCGAGTTCCAACCGCTAATCTTCAATCCAGCTGAGTTTGAATCGAATTTAGTTTCTGTGATTTCTTTTTACAGCCATATAATTATAGGATTGGACACAGATACTTTTATAGCTGTGGGTGGAAATCCTTTTTTTGAAACCGCTCAAAACATTGCAAATGTTGCCCAACAAAGTGGTTATAAGGGCTGGAGTCCATCAGACGGAAACAACAGCAGGTATTTTATGGTAAATGATTTATTGGCACCCGCCTATAATGATCTTCGACAATCTTTGTTTTTGTACCATTCAGGTTTAGACATAATGACTCAAGATTTAAAAACTGCAAAAGAAAAAATTAAATTAGCCTTGTTAAATATTGGAAAATTAAATGCGGCGAAGCCAAATGCGTTCTTAACCCGACTTTTTTTTGATGCTAAATCTGACGAAATTGTTTCTATTTTTTCGGGTGGACCCAACATTCCCATTGCAGATTTAGTGGAAAGTTTAAATAAAACATCTCCGTTAAACGCCAGTATATGGGCTAATATTAAATATTAATTGTCCTCTTACTTTTTTAATTTTACAATCCTTTTTCAAATATTATATAAATGATAACTTCTCTGTCGATAAAAAACTATGCTTTAATCGAAAAATTGTCCATCGATTTTTCTAAAGGATTTTCGATTATTACTGGAGAAACTGGTGCAGGAAAATCCATAATTTTAGGTGCTTTAGGATTGGTTTTAGGAAAAAGAGCCGATTTAACTTCCTTAAAAAACAAAGAAGAAAAGTGCGTCATCGAAGCTCATTTTGCTATATCAAAATACAATTTGCGCCCCTTTTTTGAAGCAAATGATTTAGATTATGAAGACGAAACCATCATTCGTCGTGAAATTCTTCCTTCCGGAAAATCTAGGGCTTTTATCAATGACAGTCCTGTAAACCTTCAGGAATTGCAAGAATTAAGTTTGTTTTTGATAGACATTCACTCCCAACATCAAACGCAGGAATTGTCCGAGGAGAAAGTTCAGTTCGAAATTATCGATGCCATTGCTGCTAATCAAGGAGGTATTTTAGAGTATCAAACGCTTTTAAAAAGTTATAAATCCGATAAATCGAAGTTGAATTCGTTGCTTAAAAAACAAGCTGAATCATATAAAGAGAAAGAATACAACACTTTTCTATTAGACGAATTGATTGCAGCCAATTTGAAATCTGGCGAGCAAGAAACCCTTGAAGCTGATTTTGAAAAGTTGAATAATGTCGAAATAATTAAGGAATCTATCGATAAATCTTTGGCTATTGCCAATGAAGAACAAATAGGAGTGATGCACAATTTGAAGGAAATCAAGGTTTCTTTGCAAAAAATCGCTTCATTTTCACCCGAATATTTTTCGTTAGTAGAAAGAATTACAAGTCTTACGATTGAATTTGACGATATTTCGGATGAATTGAATCGTTGTTCAGAGAAACTCATTAACGATCCTGAACAATTAGAATTAATCAGCCAGAAGTTGCAATTAATATATACTCTGCAAAAGAAACACCAAGTTGCCACCGTTGATGAGTTGTTAGAAATTCAAACCAAATTGGAGAATTCGGTATTTGAATTAGGGAATCTGGAACACGAAATAGCTTCTATGAACGATTCTATTCAGCAAAAAACAGAAGCTTTAGATACTTTGTCCAAAGCGATTCACGACAAAAGAGTTAAAGCAGTTCCTATAT
Organism: Flavobacterium psychrophilum; assembly: GCA_945860385.1. Lineage (GTDB taxonomy): Bacteria > Bacteroidota > Bacteroidia > Flavobacteriales > Flavobacteriaceae > Flavobacterium > Flavobacterium psychrophilum_K. The sequence goes on along the minus strand of CAMAQD010000001.1, from coordinate 141,153 downwards.
TATCTCAAAAACTAATTTCAATTTTAGAGACTTTAGGAATGCCAAATGTTCGTTTCAAAATGGATTTAAATTGGGCTTCAACTTATTTCGAAAACGGAAAAGACGAACTTCAGTTTTTATTTTCGGCCAATAAAGGAACCGATTTTGGCTTGTTAAAAAAAGTAGCTTCTGGAGGTGAAATGTCAAGGATTATGTTGGCTGTTAAAGCAATATTAGCACAATATTCAAAATTACCAACCTTAATTTTTGATGAAATCGACACAGGTGTTTCTGGTGAAATTGCCAATAGAATGGGCGAGATTATGAAAGAAATGAGTCAGACGATGCAAATATTCGCCATTACCCATTTGCCACAAATTGCAGCCAAAGGAACGGCGCATTTCAAGGTTTCTAAAGCAACCGTTGGCGAGGACACACAATCGGAATTACGATTATTGTCTGGCGAAGAACGCATTGTCGAGATTGCGCAAATGTTATCAGGAACTGTGGTTTCGGATTCCGCATTAAACCATGCAAAAGCCTTGTTGAATTAAAGAAATGACTTATATTTGTCCACTTAAAAATACCGAATAACAGCATAATTTTACATATATGATTATAGAACCAAGAATGAGAGGATTTATTTGTGTGACATCACACCCAGTGGGATGTGCGCAAAGTGTAAAAAATCAAATCGGATACGTCAAATCGAAAGGAGTTATAAGCGGCCCCAAAAAAGTTTTAGTAATTGGAGCTTCAACAGGATTTGGTTTGGCTTCAAGAATTACCGCAGCCTTTGGTTCTGATGCTGCAACTATCGGTGTATTTTTTGAAAAACCTCCATTAGAAGGAAAACCGGGTTCGCCAGGTTGGTACAATTCGGCCGCTTTTGAAAATGAAGCACAGAAGGCTGGTCTGTATGCCAAAAGTGTTAACGGTGATGCGTTTTCAAATGAAATTAAAAGACAAACGCTAGACCTTATAAAAGCTGATTTAGGTCAGGTAGATTTGGTTATCTATAGTTTGGCTTCGCCGGTTCGTTTGCATCCTGTAACGGGAGTTTTGCATCGTTCGGTTTTGAAACCCATTGGATCAACTTACACGAACAAAACCGTCGATTTTCATACAGGAACTGTAACTGATATTAGTATTGCCCCTTGTCAGGATGATGATATTGCCAATACGGTTGCCGTAATGGGTGGCGAGGACTGGGCAATGTGGATGGACGCTTTGAAGGCAGAAAATCTTTTGGCTCCCGGAGTTAAAACAGTTGCTTATTCTTATATTGGGCCATCACTTACTGAAGCGGTTTATAGAAAAGGAACAATTGGTCGTGCCAAAGATCATCTTGAAGCTTCTGCTTTCTCGATTTCGGATAGTTTAAAATCTATCGATGGACAAGCATTTGTATCAGTGAATAAAGCTTTGGTAACCCAAGCTAGTTCAGCGATTCCTGTGATTCCGTTGTATATTTCCTTGTTATATAAAATAATGAAAGAGGAGGGAATTCACGAAGGTTGTATCGAACAAATCCAACGTTTGTACCAAGACAGATTGTACACTGGCAAGCCAATTCCTACTGATGAAAAAGGTAGAATTAGAGTTGACGATTGGGAAATGCGTGACGATGTTCAGGAAAAAGTGGCCACTTTATGGAAACAAGCTTCAACCGAAAGTTTACCTGAAATTGGAGATTTAGAAGGCTATAGAAAAGATTTCTTGAATCTTTTTGGTTTCGATTTCGCAGGTGTGGATTATAAAGCAGATACCAACGAAATGGTAGGGATTCCTAGTATTGTATAATTAAACACTAATTTTTTAGAATTAAAAATAGTACAACCATCACGGACTGCGTGGTGGTTTTTTTGTGGATAAAAGTTTATCTTTGTTAAAATTTTTAAGTCAAAAGATTCACTTTATTTTTAATTTATGTTGTTTTCTTTAATCATACCCGTTTACAATCGTCCGGATGAAGTGGATGAGCTTTTAGAGAGTTTATCACTACAGGATTATTCCGATAATTTTGAAGTGGTACTAGTAGAAGACGGTTCTTCTCTTCGTTGTGATGATGTGGTGCGCAAATATGCTGGAAAATTGCACTTATCTTATTCTTTTAAGGAAAATTCAGGGCCTGGAGATTCTAGAAATTATGGAATGAAAAAAGCCAAAGGCGACTATTTTATCATTTTCGATTCCGATTGTATTATTCCAAAAAGTTATTTGACTGAAGTTGCCAGGGCGCTAAAAGAAAATTATGTTGATTGTTTTGGAGGACCTGATGCGGCTTTAGATAGTTTTTCGGATATTCAAAAAGCCATCAATTTTGCGATGACTTCTTTTCTTACTACTGGCGGAATTCGTGGTGGTTCGGAGAAAATCGATAAATTTCAACCCCGAAGTTTCAATATGGGATTGTCCAGAAAAGCCTTTGAAGCATCGAATGGTTTTGGGAATATTCATCCCGGCGAAGATCCTGATTTATCTATCCGTTTGTGGAATTTGGGTTTTGAAACCAGACTTTTTCCAAAAGCTTATGTTTATCACAAAAGAAGAATCGACTGGGAAAAATTTACAGTTCAGGTCAATAAATTTGGCAAAGCCAGACCCATCCTGAATAGTTGGTATCCTCAATACAACAAGCTTACCTTTTTCTTTCCATCCGTTTTTATAATTGGTTTACTTTTTGCGGTGATTTTGTTAATTTTTACATATGATATATTTCTCCAATTGTATTTTGGGTATTTTTTGATGATTTTTTTGGTATCAACCTATAAAAACAAAAGTTTCAAAGTGGGATTGTTATCCATCAAAGCAGTTTGGAAACAATTTTATGGTTATGGAACAGGGTTTATAGAATCCTTTATCAAAGTCATTATTCTGAATCAAAAACCGCAAGACGCATTTCCGGAGCTGTTTTTTAAAAAATAAGATGACAAAAATAATTGGATTAACAGGAGGCATCGGAAGTGGAAAAACCACGATCGCCAATCATTTTAGAAAGGCTAATGTTCCTGTTTATATTGCTGATGATGAAGCCAGAAAAATCATGCAATCGGAAGAAATTATAGATGCAATTAGAAAAGCTTTTGGCGAATCTATTTTTGATGAAGCAATTTTGAACCGAGAAAAGCTATCTCAAATTGTATTTAGCAATCCCGAAAAACTAAAACAACTGAATGCCATTATTCATCCAGCCGTTAGAAAACATTTCCAAGATTGGGTTTTGAACTACAAGAACGCTCCCTTCGTTATTTATGAAGCCGCCATTTTATTTGAGAGTGGAAGTTCTGAAAATTGCGATTTGATAATAACGGTTACAGCACCAATAGAATCAAGGATTCAGAGAGTAATTCAACGCGACAACACTACAAGAGAGCAAGTTTTAAAACGAATAAATGCGCAATGGAATGATGATCAACGCATTGCTAAAAGTGATTTTGTTATCGAAAATGTGAATCCAAAAACTACAAAACTAGAAATTGATAAAATTCTTAAAATTTTGAAGATTTAATAATTTGATTGAACGCTGTTAATCTTTGGTTAAATTATTATTATTTATATTGTTAAAATACTAATTTTGTATCGATGAATAAATTGTTTTTTAGAATACTGGTTTTATTGATGAGTTTATCCTTAATCGGGATAATTTTGGTACAAGTATATTGGTTTAATACCTCGTTAAAAAATAATGACGAGCAATTTGAATTTCATGTCAAATCGGTAATTGGAACAGTGGCCGATAAACTTCAAGAACAAGAGGCTTATACTTTTTTTGACAAGTACAATAGGCTAAAAGATAGCATTGGAAAAATACCACAAAAAGTTGATCTGCTTGAGTTTTATTACATTCAAAAGAATCACCAGAATAATACAACGACAGTTTATTCGAGTGTTTTAAAAGAAGAAAATTTTGATATTACTTCTTCAATTTTTGGAAAAAAATTGGATAGTGTAAAATTAAAAAGCTTTAATGCTAAACGAGTTACCGAAGTTTACAACAATAATAAAATTGACAATTCAAGTGTTCAGCAGGATTTGATACCTGATGTCAAAATTGAAAAATCGGGAAGTTTAAATGTTTTGGATAAAGCGCAATTTGAAATTTTCTTTAAGGATATTGCTTCTACAATGCCTATACAAGAAAGAATTTCTAAAGAAGATTTGGAAAAGTTATTGAAAAAAGAATTAGTAAAATATGGTGTTAATACAAAATTTGAATTTGGTGTTTATAGTAGTGGTTTAGCAACTAAAGTAAAATCGGATGGGTTTGTTTACGATGAAAATAACACCTATAAGATATCCATATTTTCAGATAATGAAGGGAATAATAAATATCAATTATATGTTTCATTCCCACATAAAAAGAAATTTATACTAACAGATTTGATAGGAATAACATTATTGTCCATCATTTTTACGCTCATAATTATTATTGCTTACACAAGTGCACTGAACCAGTTGATTCGCCAACGTCATATATCTGAGATAAAATCAGATTTCATTAATAATATGACTCACGAATTTAAAACACCGATTGCAACTATAAATTTGGCTTTGGATGCTATAAAAAATCCAAAAATCATTGGAAATGAGACCATGGTTCTCAAATACCTTCAAATGATTAAAGATGAAAATAAACGGATGCATGCCCAGGTGGAAAATGTGTTGCGAATATCAAAGTTGGAGAAAAAAGAATTAGACATTAGCAAAGAAACTGTCAATATTCAGGAAGTTATAGAAGATGCAATCGAACATGTTAATCTGATTTTAGAAGATAGACAAGGCACTATTACTAAACATTTTGTAGCGGAACGAACCAATGTTTTGTTGAATGAAGTTCATTTTATTAATGTAATTGTGAACATTTTGGAAAATGCTATAAAGTATTCTCCAAATATTCCAAAAATTGACATTTTTACTGAAAACGTAAAAGAATTTTTAATTATTAAGATTAAAGATAATGGAATAGGAATGAGTAAAATAGCTCAAAAAAGAGTTTTTGAAAAATTCTATCGCGAGCACACAGGAGATTTACACGATGTAAAAGGTCACGGACTAGGATTAGCTTATGTAAAGAAAATTATTGACGACCACAATGGTCAAATTACTGTAGAAAGTGAAAAGGGAAAAGGGAGTACCTTCATAATAAAAATACCATTAATAAATTAAGATATGGAAAATGTAAATAAAAGAATACTTTTGGTTGAAGACGACCTCAATTTTGGGGCTGTTCTAAAAGACTATTTAATGCTAAATGATTTTGATGTCACTTTGGCAAAAAACGGAATGGAAGGCTTTGAAAAATTCAAAAAGGATAATTACGATTTGTGCATTTTGGATGTAATGATGCCTTATAAAGACGGTTATACATTGGCTAAAGAGATCAGAGAAAAAAATCAGGAAGTGCCAATTATTTTCCTGACAGCAAAATCTATGAAAGAAGATGTGCTAAAAGGATACAAGGCTGGGGCTGACGATTATTTGAATAAACCTTTTGATTCAGAGGTTTTGTTGATGAAAATTAGAGCAATTATTCAAAGAAAATCCTCTACAACTCAGGCAGAACCAGTTCAGTTTGAATTTAATGTTGGGAAATTTCACTTGAATTCTAAACTTCGGTTTTTGTCCATTAATGATGAAGAACCAGTTAAATTATCTCCAAAAGAAAACGAATTGTTGAAAATGTTGATTCTTCACGAGAATGATCTAATGCCAAGAGAATTGGCCTTGACGAAAATTTGGAGAGACGACAATTATTTCACTTCAAGAAGCATGGACGTTTATATTGCTAAATTGAGAAAATATCTCAAATTAGATCCTAATGTGGAAATCCTGAACATCCACGGAGAAGGATTTAGATTGGTGGTTAAAAAATAAATCAAATTTTGACTGTAATTAAGGCTTCGAGAAATCGAAGCTTTTTTGTTTTTATTCTAAATTCAACTGCAATGCAAAACATGTTTTATCGTCTTTAGTTATGCTAAAAATCATAGAATTAGTTTTCAAATTCTCGTGAATGCTGATTTTGTCTTTTAAAGATAATTCTTTTAGAAAATTCATTTCAAAACTTTCTATTTTTTGATTTAGAATGAGTTTAACGTCTACAAAATCCAAACACCATTCCAAATATTTCACGTTGTTTACGTGATTAACAATGTCTAAATCCGAAAGAGCAACGGTCTTTTCGAACACCATTTCGTTTTCAGTACCGACGGTAATTTTGGAGAAGGCATTTTTAGTTGCTTTCTGTTCTGGAAACAATTCAAAATGTTCGAATGGCAAAGCCAAGGCTTCCGGTCGCCTGATTTTAGTATTGAAAACTGCCCAAAAAGTTTCGCAACCTATCATTTTCTTTCCGTTTACATAGAGTTCCAATGCACGCACGGAACGGGAATTTTCAAGTGTATTAATCCAGGTTTTTACGGTTACAATATCTTTCCATTGAGGCAATTCTTCGATTTCAACACGCATTCTGCTCAAAACCCAAGCCTGATTGAATTCCTGCATATCCGAAAAGCTGATGCCACCGATTTCAGAATGTGCCGCGGCAGTCAACTGTAAAATGTTGCATAAATCGGTGTATTTTAAATAACCATTGGGAAGACATTGGGTGAAATTAATCTCCCAATCTTTGCTAAAAATGGAGGTAAAATTTGGTGAAATGGGCATTTTATTTTCTCTTTAAATTTTGAGTTTCTTTTAAATATTCAATGATTTTTTGTTTATCCGTCAAATAATCAAACCATTTTGTTTGCTCATTTCTCTTGAACCAAGTGAGTTGTCTTTTGGCAAAACGTCGGGTATTTTTCTTGATTTCCTCGATGGCGAATTGCAATGAAATTTCGCCTTCAAAATAGCTGAACAATTCTCTGTAACCAACTGTTTGCAATGCATTTAAGTCTTTTTGGGGAAATAAATTTTCGGCTTCTGCCAATAAACCTTCGGTCATCATTATGTCGACACGCTGGTTGATTCTGTCGTAAATTACGCTTCTTTCTGCTTCTAAACCAATGAGGATAGGAGTGAAGTTTCGTGTGTTTTTCTTTTGGTTTAAAAACGAAGAATAGGGTTTTCCGGAACCGATACAAACTTCCAAGGCTCGCATCATTCGCTGTGGATTTTCTTTGGCAACGAAATCAAAATATTTTGGGTCTCGTTTTTTTAATTCGGTTTGCAAATATTCGATTCCTGATTTTTCATAGTTCGAAGTTACTTCCTCTCGAACCGAAGCTTCTATTTCAGGGAAATCATCAAAGCCTTTTAAGACAGCATCTACATACAATCCGGAACCGCCAACCATTACGACATAATCATTAGTTAGGAATAATTCATCTAATTTGGCAATAGCTTCTTTTTCGAAATCGCCAACGGTATAATTCTCAAAAATCGATTTGTTTTGGATGAAATGATGTTGGGCTCCCGCCAATTCTTCGGTTGTGGGAACGGCTGTACCGATTCGCATTTCCTTGAAAAATTGTCGGCTGTCAGAAGAAATTATATCGCAGTTATAATGTTGTGCCAAGTTGATGCTCAAGGAAGTTTTTCCTATGGCTGTTGGTCCGACGATGGTTATTAAGTACTTCATATTTTTTAGCCCAGATGGAAACGGAAACCCCGCAGTGGTGAAAGTTAGTTTTTCTTGGTGTAAAAGAGCGACCAAAGGAAGCTCCTTTTATGCCTTATAAAAGCAACTTGAACAACGAGGAGTTGCACTGTACAGCTGGAAATAGCTTCTTATTATTTGATTGATACTGGATTTCCGCAATGATAACAAAACTTGGCATTTGGATTATGATTGGCTACGCCACAATTTTCACACGAATTTTTTTCAGGTTCAGTTTTGTTTGTATTTGTTCTTGTAAATTCTGCAGTTACAATTCCTGTGGGAACGGCGATGATGCCGTAACCGAGAATCATAACGAGCGAGGCGATGAATTGTCCCAGAGGTGTTCCGGGTGAAATGTCGCCATAACCCACGGTTGTAAGGGTTACGATTGTCCAATAAATGCTCATTGGTATGCTGGTAAATCCGTTTTCTTCGCCTTCGACAACATACATTATTGAGCCAATAATAATCGTGCTGATTAGAACAAAATATAGAAAAACTGTAATTTTACCTCGGCTGGCTTGCAGTGCTTTTAATAAATGAACGGATTGTCCTGTGAATTTTGGATGGTTTAATATTTTGAATAATCGCAACAATCTCAAGGCACGAATTATTGAAAATATTCTGGAACCCACAAAGAAAAAGGACAAATACATTGGCAAAATAGCAAGCAAATCAATAATACCAAAGAAACTTAAAATATATTTTCGAGGTTTATCGGTGGTGACGATGCGGAGCAAATATTCAACGGTGAACAATCCTGTGATAATCCATTCGAGAAAGATGAGTTGATGGTGGTATTTCGCATCAAATCCTTTGACGGTTTCGAGCATAAACAAAAATACACTCAAGAGAATCAGTCCCAGAAGAATCAGGTCGAATAACCTTCCGGCAACGGTGTCTGTACCATAAATTACATTATGGATTCGTCGTCTAATGATGTTGAGTTGTGATTTTGGATTGCTCATAACGCAAAAAAAATTAAAATTTTATCACTTTTATCGTTTTACTTCTTCGGATATAGGCTTGAATAATATTTCGAGTATCGCGATTGTTTTGCATCGGGATAAGGATGTTTTTTAGAATATCGATTTGGGTAATTTGGTAATTCAAATCATAAAAAGCATAGCCTTTATAAATTCCGTTTTCTATTAAAACTGCGCTGTGTTCGCTGCTGTTTCGGCCTTTGTCAACGAGTATCATACTTTCACTTTCGAAACTGTTTTTGTCGATAAATTCTTGAACTCTTTCGTTATATTCTTCTGGTAAAATGATGCCAATGCAAGCGCCGTCGCATTCTTTTATTTTATACTGAAAACATTCATTTTTAGTGATGTACAATCCTGTATATTTTTGGCACAAATTGTAGTGAGCAGTGATTCTGAACAAGGCATTTTTGGCTTCTTGGAGGGAAGCAAAAGAGGTAATTTCTTTTTTTCGACCATCGGCTTTTTGTAATTTCAAATTCAAATAGCCATTTTCATCTTTTTCGGCATAAAGTGCAAACTGAAAAATACTCTTTCTTTGCGCGCGATTATACATCGGTTTGTTGATTTTTATCTCTTCACTTTCTTTTAATAAGGCAATGAGTTCGCTGCCAGTTTCATCGTAAGTTACTGTGAAAACATCCGATTGAATTTTTCTGCATTTGGTTGTAGTTCCTGTAAAATGCTGATTGATTCGTTTTTTTATATTTCTGCTTTTGCCAATATAAACAAGCTTTCCTTGTTCGTTGTGAATGTAATAAACACCCGTTCTTGAAGGCACACTTTCTATAATGTCCATCAATTTGGGAGCAATTCCTTTTTGGATTTCAAATTTAATATGCTCTTTGACGATTTCTTTGTTCAAATCTTTATCCAAAAGCATTTTGAACAATTTCACGGTTGCCATTGCATCTCCACTGGCGCGGTGTCTGTCCGCCATTGGAATTCCCAAAGCACGAACCAGTTTGCCCAAACTATGTGAAGGTTGTTCCGGCAATAATTTTTTAGATAATTCGACTGTGCAAAGCGTTTTAACATTAAAATTATAACCCAAACGGCGGAATTCTGTGCGAAGAATTCGATAATCAAAATCGGCATTGTGTGCTACTACAACGCAGTCATTGGTCATTTCGATAATGCGTTTGGCCACTTCAAAAAACTTTGGAGCAGATTGCAACATTGCATTGTTGATGCCTGTTAATTTTACCACGAATGGCTGAATTGGAATTTCAGGATTAACCAAACTGATAAATTGATCCACGATTTCGTGACCGTCAAATTTATAAATGGCAATTTCCGTAATTCCTTCTTCGTTGAATTGTCCTCCTGTGGTTTCTATGTCGAGTATTGCGTACATTTTCAATATCAATTTCAAAAATCAATGGCAATGGCAATCACAATGGCAATATCAAAAATCATTAGCAATGTCAATACTTAAAAATTGAAAATTGTTATTGCCATTGCCATTGCTATTGAAAACTCATTGCCATTGTAATTGAATTATTTTTTATTATTTATCATTTTTGAGGCGATTGCGATAAGTTCTTCAACTTCTGTCAAAAGCCATTTTCTTTCTTCTGAATCTCCGGCTTTAATATAATCAAGAACTTTCAATGAATTTCTGGATTCTTTCAATTCTTTTACGGCTAATGAAACTTTGAAAATAAAATCTTTATCTGTTATAGTGCCTTGTGCTTCTCCATAATTTAAAGAAGAACTACCAGACGACCTTATAAGTTGGTTTTTGTAATATTCAATTTCATAGGATTTTTCTAATTTTCTAACAAAGAAAATACATTCTCCAGCAAATCGAACCAAACGATCTTCAAAATTGTAGATTTTATCAAAATTAGGTTCGTTGATTTCCATTTGTTTTTAATTTTTTATTGAAATTGCCATTGGCATTGCCATTGCCTTTGCCTTTGAAATTTATCGTCCTCCAAAGATACTACTTCCTATTCGAACCATAGTACTTCCGCATTCAATTGCGAGTTGATAATCGCCCGACATTCCCATAGAAACAGTTTGCAGTTTGCGGTTTGCAGTTTGCAGTGGTTGAAGCTTATCAAAAATCGACTTTAAATGTGAGAATTCTTTCTTAATTTGGTTTTTGTTATCCGTAAAAGTAGCCATTCCCATTAGTCCAATAACTCGAATGTTTTTCATTTCCTGAAATGTTGCGGAAGCCAGAATTTCATTCAGTTCTTCTTCATCCAGACCAAATTTACTTTCTTCTTCGGCAATATAAATCTGCAATAAACAATCTATAATTCTATCGTTTTTTTGGGCTTGTTTGTTGATTTCTTCCAATAATTTCAAACTATCCACGCCGTGAATCAAGCTCACGAAAGGAGCCATAAATTTCACTTTATTCGTCTGAACGTGACCAATCATATGCCATTCGATATCTTTTGGCATTGCTTCCCATTTCTCAGCCATTTCCTGGATTTTGTTTTCGCCAAAAATGCGTTGACCCGCATCGTAAGCTTCCATTAAATCAGGAATGGGTTTGGTTTTAGAAACGGCAACAAGTGTTACGGTTGATGGTAAAGTGGATTTTATTTTGAGGAGGTTTTGAGCTATTGACATTTTATATAAACTGTTTCGAAATTTTCTCTGCTTTTTTACTTTCACTATAATCATAAAAACCTTCACCAGATTTCACGCCTAATTTTCCGGCACGAACCATATTGACCAATAAAGGACAAGGTGCATATTTCGGGTTTTTGAAACCGTCGTACATCACATTTAAAATAGCTAAACAAACGTCAAGACCAATAAAATCTGCTAATTGCAAAGGTCCCATCGGATGTCCCATTCCGAGTTTCATCACGGTATCAATTTCATAAACACCAGCGACTTTGTTGTAAAGTGTTTCAATGGCTTCGTTTATCATTGGCATCAAAATTCTGTTGGCAACAAAACCGGGATAATCGTTGACTTCAACGGGAGTTTTACCTAGTTTTTCGGACAACGTCATAATAATTTTCGTTACTTCATCGCTGGTATTGTAACCGCGAATGATTTCGACCAATTTCATAATCGGCACAGGATTCATAAAGTGCATCCCGATAACGCGTTCCGGATGTGCCACAACTGCACCAATTTGTGTGATGGAAATAGAAGAAGTATTCGTTGCCAAAATCGTATCGTGCGAACAAACTTCATTCAATTGTTTGAAAATATTCAGTTTCAATTCTACGTTTTCCGTCGCAGCTTCAACAACCAAATCCACGCCCACAACGCCGTCTTTAATATCAGTATAAGTGATGATATTGTTAATGGTTTTGAATTTTTCTTCTTCGGTAATGGTTCCTTTGGCTACCATTCGGTCTAAATTGGCAAAAATAGTTGCCATTCCTTTATCTAATGATTTTTCGGAAACGTCAATCAGTTTTACGGCGAAACCACTTTGGGCAAAAGTATGTGCAATTCCGTTGCCCATTGTTCCTGCTCCGATTACGGCTATTATTTTCATATTTATAGTAATTATTTTTCTAAAATGTGCAAAAATTCAGTTGTACTGCTTGCTGTATGAATTCTATTTTCGGTCTTGTCGGCTTTAAAACGCTGGTAATTAGTGGTTACCAAATCGTATTTTCCGTATTTGGACATAATAGTTCTAATTTCATCTTCTGACATCAAACCTTCGTTATTATAACTTAAAAAAGTATACTTGAAATTAGCGTTTTTTATCAACTCTTCAAAGGATTTTCTAACATTTGTTTTGCTACAGTAATCCGAACGATTATAATCTCTCAGACCTGTTTTTCCTTTTGGAATAAAGATATCATATTTTGCTATTGTATTCAATAAATGGTAATTAGAACCGTATTGACGAGCGTTATATGGCGGGTCCAAATATAAAATATCGCCTTCGATTTTCTTTATTAAAAGATTGCTATCTTCATTGAAAACCTCGTGTTCGTTGTCGTTTATAGAGAAAATGGCGGGTTCCAAAACAAGGTTTTTCTGTGCTGATTTCTTAATTTTTTTTAAATAAGCACCATAAACCGAAGCTGTATTCGCTACTTTATCAGCGCTCTCTAATAAGGAAGCTAAAAGGAAATAATAGGTTTTTGAATTTATGATCTTATCATTTTTCCAATTTTCTATTTGTTGCCGAATGGCATCTATTTTTTTTCCATTGTATTCAGAAAAATATAGCCTTTCTTTTGCTCCGTTTTGTGAATATTCATTAAAAATAAAACCTTCAATTCCGTTGAGATGATTGAGTTCTTCAATAGTTGAATGAAAATCTAATGTTTCGTGATTTTCAATATAGTTTTTATTCAAAACATAGCTGTAATATTCTAAATCATTGCTGATAACTTTTTTCACATTGGGTTTAAAAGTTCTTCCCACAATTCCAGTTCCGGCAAATAAATCACAAAAAGTGTTTTGCGACAAATCGTCTCCAACAACTGAATTTACAGCCGTTTGGATGAAGGAAGATAACTTTTGTTTAGAGCCGATGTAGTTCATAAAGTATTAATTTTCAACCCAAATAAGGTCGGATAAAATGGTGTTATTTTCTAAATTGAGTTGGATTAAATTCTCGGAATTAAAATTTCCCACATACCTATCAATTTCAGATTTTAAGAGTTTAATTTCTGCTTTTAGCTTCCAATGTTCCTTGTTTTTATCGACTAAAACGATGAATAATCTGTTTTTCAAATGCTTTCTGCTTTCCTGACTTTGGTTCAAATACAGCCATTGAATTAATTCGGCAGGATTGTTTTTTGCGTAAGCTACAGTTTGGTTAAAACCAGTTGGGAAAACCGTAGTTTTATGATCAAAACATGTTGTATTTATAGTAAAATCAATTAGTTTGTCGAATTTATTTATGTTGGGTGATACTTTTTCGTGCAAGGAAAATAGGTTTTCAACGGCTTCGGCTGACCAAAAATTATACCATCTATTCAAAGCATAATCACGTACTTTTTCATCAAACGAAGCTGTTTTTTCTAATAATTTATCAAAAGAATATGTTGTGTAAATAAAGCTCGTTTTTGCATCCCAATCATCAGACTGTTTTCGTCCCCATTTGTAGGGATGAGCCAATCGTTTTTTCAATTCAGTCTCAACTCGCAATAAATCCATAATTTTAAATTATTTTGAATTAAATTTGAACTGATTCTTGAAAAAAAAAAATAACAAGATAATTTCAAACAATTTAATTTTACTTCTTGAAACAATCAATAATCTGGTAAGCAACCCTTAATGCTTCTGTAGCTTGCTCCAATGTCACCACAGGAGTAGTGTCATTGTTTATTGCATTGGCAAAAGATTCCAATTCGTCGAGAATGGCGTTGTTTTGCTCCACATCGGGATTCGAAAAGTAGATTTGTTTTTTTACACCTTCGGCATTTTGTAGAATTATATCAAAATCTCCAGGAATTTCGGGAGCATCCTTCATTTTTACAACTTCACATTTTTTCTCCAAAAAGTCCACCGAGATATAAGCATCTTTCTGGAAGAAACGTGATTTACGCATATTTTTCATTGAAATTCGGCTGGCAGTTAAATTGGCTACACAACCATTTTCGAATTCAATTCGAGCATTGGCAATATCAGGAGTGTCACTAATTACCGAGACGCCACTGGCGTGAATTTCTTTCACTTTCGAATTCACAACGCTTAAAATTGCATCAATATCGTGAATCATCAAGTCCAAAACCACAGGAACATCAGTGCCACGAGGATTGAACTCTGCCAAACGATGCGTTTCAATAAACATCGGATTTTCAATCATATTTTTGGTCGCTTTGAAGGCAGGATTAAATCTTTCGACGTGACCTACTTGACCTTTTACATTATATTCTTTGGCCAAAGAGATGATTTCTTCGGCTTCGGCAACAGTATTTGAAATGGGTTTTTCAATAAAAACGTGTTTGCCCGATTTGATTGCAACTTTGGCACATTTAAAATGTGAAAGTGTGGGCGTTACAATATCAATAACATCTACGGCGTGGATTAAAGTGGCGATGGTAGAAAATTGTTTGTAACCAAATTCCTTGGCTACTTTTTCCCCATTTTCTTGATTTTCGTCATAAAAACCAACCAATTCATATTTTTCGGATTGTTGTAATAATCTCAAATGTATTTTTCCGAGATGCCCAGCACCTAAAACGCCTACTTTTAACATAAAATCGATTTTCAACAAATATAAAATTTATTTGTTTATTGTTTATATTTTGTTGTTTAAAGTTTTGGAAAATGTTACTTGATTTTTGGATTTTTTAAGTTTATTTTTACCAAAATAAATCACCCCAAATTTTGAAAGATACTGCCAAACATCAAGGACTTCGTAATCAATTAGTAAGTCTTTTGAAAGGAAAAGGAATTACAGATAAAGGTGTTTTGGAAGCAATTAGTAAAGTTCCAAGACATCTGTTTTTAAATTCGAGCTTCTCCGATTATGCCTATCAAGACAAAGCATTTCCCATTGGAGCTGGTCAAACCATTTCGCAACCTTACACGGTAGCTTTTCAAAGTCAGTTATTAGAAGTGAAGAAAGATCATAAAATTCTCGAAATTGGAACAGGTTCGGGTTACCAAACTGCTGTTTTGTGTTTGATGGGAGCAAAGGTTTATAGTGTCGAAAGGCAAAACGAATTATTCAAGCAAACTTCGGCTTTATTGCCAAAATTAGGAATTGGAATTCGCCCAAAGCATCTTTCTTTTGGTGATGGATATAAAGGTTTACCCAATCACGCTCCTTTTGATAGCATAATTGTTACGGCTGGAGCGCCAATTATTCCGCAAGCTTTGATGGCACAGCTAAAAATAGGAGGAAGGCTTGTAATTCCGCTTGGTGAAGAAAAACAAATTATGACTTTGTTAATCCGAAAAAATGAGACTCAGTTTGAGAAACACGAGTTTGGAGATTTTAAATTTGTGCCATTATTAGAAAATAGAAATTAAATTAAATCCCGTCCAGTTTATAAAAAAAGGCGGGATTTTTTATTGACCAATGATTTCAAGATAACGGGCTAAACTATCTTTCTCGTTTTGAGCGATAAACAAAAGAAAATCTTCCTTGTTGTTTTTGGTATGAGCGGTCTCTAAAGCATTATAATATTGCATTCTGGAGTCATAATCACCTTTAATATTGGCAATTACGTAGCCATTTTGCATCAAAATTAAATTCATTATTAAACGTGAAGTTCTGCCATTTCCATCTATAAAGGGATGAATAGTAACCAAACGTTCGTGAAGTTCTGCAGCCAAAACTATTGGATGTAAACTGTTTTTATTGGTTTCAAACCAAATAAAAAAATCTTCCATTTCTTTAGAAACCATAAAAGGTTGTGGTGGCGTAAAAGAACTTCCTTTAAGCATTACTTGCACACGGCGGTAACGACCGGCATCATCAGGATTAATACCACGAAGAATCAAGTTGTGAATAGACAAAACTTCTCGCTCATTTAGAGTAATGTTTTTCTCTATCAAATGCTTGATATACGCAATTGCTTCGTGATGATTAATGACTTCTAGATGTTCACGCATACTTTTTCCGGAAATGGTCAAACCTTCGTTTATGACCAAATCAGTTTCACGAAGCGTCATTGTATTTCCTTCGATGCGATTGCTTTCAAAAGTATATTCTAGTTCCAATGCTTGGGTAATTCTATGACTATCAAATTGACGAAATTGATCCAATTTTGCTTTTAAAGCGTCTATATCATTAAGAATAGACAATAAGTTTTTTGAAATTGATTTTTTTGCAGCAACATAGCTACTTTCAATCTCTTCGCGAACCATATTCATTGCTTTTAAGGCAAATTCATCTTGTCCGATTTCGTAAAGTATTTTTTCTTTAAGCCAAGCTATCATTAAAGTTTCGAAGTCAATTTCTAACAAAGAGGCTAATTTTTTAACCTGATCTTTGGTAGGTTTTCTAGAACCATTTTCGAATTTGCTGATTAATGCCTGGTCGATTCCTAAAAGTTGAGCCACTTCTCTCGTCTTTAATCCTTTTTGCTCTCTTGCATTTTTGAGTAGTGTTTTCATTATAAATAATGTTTTATTTAGTCTTGACAAATTTAGTCATACTGTTTTATATAAAAAAAATAATACCTAAAATTTTAAGTATTATTTTTCTTGAATAAATCTATTTAAGATTTATAATTTATTTTTTTGGAACAAATCCATCTTTTTTCATTTCCTGCATTACTGTAGCGATGATGCTATCAACCAATAAACCAATATCTGAACCATTAGATGATTTTGTTGTTCCTGTCCAAATAAGTTTATCCGATTTTAATGAAAAAACATTGGTTTCAACCAAATATGAGGTTGTATCTTGATAGTATCCTGGGTCATAATATACTGGAGAATACATTCCGTACCAACCACCAAAACCACCATAAGCTCCATATCCGCCGTACATTCCGCCATAACCGCCATAATATATTGAAGTATTTGTGCCGGGAACATAATTGGTTTCTTTCACAGTATCCACTAAACGCATTGTAACTACAGCATCAAAATTTTCATCTTTAAGGATTTTTAATTTTTGATCTTTAGTAAGATTTAAATTAGCGCCATTCATGATGGCATAGGAAGAATGAAATTTAGGTCCTATAGAAGTAATTCTATTTTCTACAATCCTTCTGGTGGCCTCATTTTTCACTAATGCAACCACCATTATTTTTTTATATTCTGTATTTGCATTGGTAGTTTCAGGATCTTTCCAACTGCTTACAATTGCTGTTCCGCTGCTGCAACTTGCCAGCATAACTAATGACATTGCAATAAAAAATTTCTTCATGATTTTATTTTGTTAGATATTAATTGATTGTAAAAATATAAATAAAATCAGAAAATCCTTTTTTTAACTAAAATATTAAATGAAAATTTAATCTAAAAAGATTTTTTTATTCTATCGAGATCTCGCTTAGTATCTTGTTCTTTAAGCGATTCGCGTTTATCGTAGGTTTTTTTTCCTTTGCAAAGACCAATTTCTAGTTTTGCCATTCCTTTTTCGTTGGTAAATAATTTCAAAGGAACAATAGTCAAACCTTTGGCTTGAACGCTTCTTGCCAAACCTTTCAGTTCTCTTTTATTCAACAAGAGTTTACGTTCGCTTCTGGCTTTGTGGTTGAATTGGTTGCCAAAAGCATATTCTTCAATATAAGTGTTGATGGCAAAAAGTTCGGTTCCACTGAATTCGCAGAAACTCTCGGTGATATTGGCTTTTCCCAACCGAATTGATTTTATTTCGGTTCCAGCCAAAACGATTCCAGCCGTAAATTTTTCGATTATTTCATAGTCGAAACGGGCTCTTTTATTAAGTATGTTGATTGTTTTTAGCATCGGAAGGCAAATGTAGATACAAATGGACGAAACACCAAAGAAATCTATAAAAATGCCATAAATTTGCAATATGGAAAAGCAACAATCAAAAGATCCGCTTCACGGAATTACGCTTCAAAGAATTTTGGAGCAACTTGTCGAATATTATGGTTTTGATACTTTGGGTGAATTGATAAAGATTAAATGTTTTACCGATAATCCAAGTGTAAAATCGAGCTTGACATTTTTGAGAAAAACGGATTGGGCAAGAAAAAAAGTAGAGGAATTGTATGTAAGAGCAATTCCTAAATTTAAAACTAATTTAAGCGATAAGAAATCATAATTCCTCCTCTGTATGGCAACCAATCACCGCTTATATTCCAATTTTCGGCTTTATCATACCTACCTGGCGTTCCGTCATTATAGAGTCCATGATAGTATCCTTGATGCCAACCACCTCCAACAAAGAAATCTAACATTAATTTATCACTTAGTTTTTTCTCGTACCCAATTGTTGCTCCAAATTTGTATCCAAAACCATCTTCGTACATATTAGAATCCCAATAGTTCCACTTTTGAAGCATATATCGATCAGCTCCAGCGTGTCCTCCAAAATAAAAGCCATTGTATTTTTCATGAAAATGATAGCGAACTTCTGCAATTAAAGAATAAAATTTCATTGGATGATGGCCGTTAAATGATTCCCAAAATGAGGCCATAAAGTCAGCTTGAAAAGTAAATTTTTTTCCAATACTAGTTTCTATTCCTACATTAGGAATTAATAGCAAAGCTGTTGCAGCATTTGCTTTAATATAAGTTTGTGATTGAGAATAAATTGAAGACAGAATAAAAATAATGATGAACAGTTTTTTCATAAATTGCTAAGTTTTCTCGTGTTTAATTCTATTTTCAACTTGATTCGGTGGCAAATATATAGGAAATAGATTTAAATATTTTTAGAAATTTATTTTTTATTTAAAATCGAATAGATAACAGTATCAAGGAATCTTCCTTCATAATATTCGTTTTCTTTCAGATGAGCTTCTTTAACAAAACCATTTTTTTGCAGTACTTTCTCCGATGCAAAATTTTCAGGGTCAATAATAGCTTCAATAGAGTGTAGTTTCATCACTTCAAAGCCATAATTCACCACTTCTTTTATAGCCTCAGATATGATGCCTTTTCCTTGATATTCTGGGAGCAGCATATAGCCAATTTCAGCCCGAAAATGCTCTGGTTTTATTCTGTAATGGCCAATAACCCCTATTAGTTTGCAATCTCCTTTTAAAGTTATTGCCCAATTTATGCCTTCATTTGTATCGATTTTTTCATCAATAATTGCGATATGTACCAAAGCCTCTTCTGCATTATTAACCAAAGGTCTCGGAATATATTTCATAACTTCTCTGTCAGACCGAAGTGCAAATATTTCGTCTACGTCTTCAAAAACAACACGACGCAATAATAAGCGCTCTGTTTCTAAATTGGGGAATGGATTAAAATTTCTAAACAACATATTTTATAAAATTTCGATATTAAAATTATACTGTACTTTATGATTAGCTTCTAAAAGTTGAATTCCTTCCTTTTCCATTAAATTCCCTGATGAATGAATAGTGTCCGAATAGCCAAACCAGGGTTCAATGCATATAAAAGGAGCATTAACAACTGTCCAAATTCCTAGATTTGGAAAATCATTAAAATTAACTTTCAATAACGGATTTGCATTTTTTAAAATAGTTATCGATTTTGATTTTAATGTTTTAAATACCAAAGCATCCTTTTCGAACAATTGATATTTTAAATCAAGCTGTTTGTTTTTTAATTGAAGTTGGTTCATGGTATTTGAAATTAAACCTTCGTCTAGAAGATGATAATTTAGAATTTCATCTTCCTGAAATTCAAGGCTATATTCCGTAAAATTTCCTGGCAAAGCAAATGCTGGATGTGCTCCAATAGAAAACGGCATTGTTCTTTCATTTTTATTAATAACTATATAATCAATGTTTAATTTGTTATCATTTAATGTATAACGAATCTGTAATTCAAAATCAAAAGGATATATTTTTTTTGTTTCTGTTGTCGAAAGTAAAGAAAATGTCGCACTTTCATCTGTTTTTTCAATTAATTCAAATTCTATATCTCTTGCGAAACCGTGTCTGTTTAACGGATATTCTTTTTCATTATATAAATAAGAGTTACTCTTTAAAGAGCCAACTATTGGAAACAAAATGGGAGAATGTTTCCCCCAAAATATTGGATTTCCTTCCCAAATGTATTCTTTGTTTTGGATACTTTTTAAAGAAAATAATTCAGCTCCCAAGTGCTTTATTTGAGCCGTTAAGATAGAATTTGAAATTG
This sequence comes from Flavobacterium psychrophilum, assembly GCA_945860385.1. Lineage (GTDB taxonomy): Bacteria > Bacteroidota > Bacteroidia > Flavobacteriales > Flavobacteriaceae > Flavobacterium > Flavobacterium psychrophilum_K. Next base: position 120,921 of record CAMAQD010000001.1, on the reverse strand, counting down.
TTGTTTTCAAAATTGGTGCATTTTATAATATTATTTGTTTTCAGTTGTAAATATATTTCATAATTTTAGATTTGGATATAAAAAAGGTACTAATTCTGATAAAGATTTATTTTTACTTAATATATAACGTTCAATCTGACTGCTACCATTATTTTCATTAATTTGCGGTCATAAATTTATATAATGAAAAATAATTCTTTCACAAGCCTACTTCAATTGGCTTTACTTTTAGTGATAGCGAGCAGTTGGTCACAGCAAAATTCAACAAAGCAGGTTTCAAAATACAATTATCAGGAAACTTTTGCGCCTTTTTTTTATACCAAAAACGGAACTAATACGCGCTCAGCGAGTGGTCAACCAGGATTTGAGTATTGGCAAAATAGAGCTGATTATCAATTATCTGTAAAATTAGATGAGGCAAATAATGAAATTTCTGGCTCTGGTATTATTTCGTATACTAATAATAGTCCCGACAAAATGTCTTTTCTGTGGATGCATTTAGACCAAAATTTATTTAAAGATGATTCTCGTGGAACTGCCGTAATTCCTATAACTGGAAGCAGAAATGGCGCGCAAGGGCAAATCTTTGATGGAGGTTTTAAAATAAAATCAGTAAAAATTTTATTTTCAAATAAAGGGGTTTCTACCGAAAAAGAGGTTAAATATTTAATTAATGATACCCGAATGCAGGTTTTTCTTCCTCAGGAATTGAATTCAAAAGGAGGGAATGTTAAAATAAAAATTGATTTTTCATTTATTTCTCCCAATGAAGGATCTGATCGGATGGGAATATTGGGAACAATGTTTGGTAAAATTTTTACTGTAGCACAATGGTACCCTAGGATGTGCGTGTATGATGACATTCAAGGCTGGAATACTAATCCCTATCTCGGAGCTTCGGAATTTTATTTAGAATATGGCGATTTTGATGTGAATATTACAGCACCATCCAATCATTTTGTGGTTTGCTCAGGCGAATTGGTTAACTCGAAAGAAGTTTATTCAATTGAACAACAAAAACGATGGGAACAAGCCTCGAAAAGTGACCAAACGGTTGTAATACGTTCCGCTGAAGAAGTAAAAAACAATTCCAATATTGTTTCAAAGGCAAATAAAACTTGGCGCTTTAAAATTAAAAATGCCCGCGATGTTTCTTGGGCTTCATCGGCTGCATTTATTTTGGATGCTTCAAGAATAAATTTACCAAGCGGAAAAAAATCAATCGCAATTTCAGCTTATCCTATTGAAAGCAATGGAAATAGGGCGTGGAGTCGTTCAACAGAGTATACCAAAACATCTATTGAACATTATTCACAAAAATGGTTTGAATATCCTTATCCAGCAGCAGTAAATGTTGCAGGGATAGTAGGTGGAATGGAATATCCCGGGATAGTTTTTTGCGATTATAAAGCCAAGAATGCTGATTTATGGGGTGTTACGGATCACGAGTTTGGGCATATTTGGTTTCCCATGATTGTGGGTTCAAACGAACGTTTATTTGCTTGGATGGATGAGGGATTTAATACTTTCATAAATACATTAAGCGCGGAAGATTTTAATAAAGGTGAGTACAAAGGTAAAGTTACCGATTTGCACCTTGAGTCTGAAAAATATACTAGTCCAAATCTTGAAACTATAATGAGTTCTCCAGATAATATGAAAGAGGTAAATATTGGAACTTTAGGGTATTCAAAACCAGGAACTGGATTGGTTATTTTGCGGGAACAGATTTTAGGCAAAGAACGATTTGATGCAGCTTTCAGAACTTATGTAGAACGTTGGGCATACAAACATCCTGCTCCTGATGATTTTTTTAGAACAATAGAAGATGTTGCCGGTGAAGATTTAAGTTGGTTTTGGAGAGGCTGGTTTGTCCATAATTGGCGATTAGACCAAGGAATTAATTCAGTAAAATATGTGGATAATAATCCGAAATTGGGAATTTTGATCACCGTTGAAAATTTTGAAAAAATGGCGATGCCAGTTATTTTGGATATTAAAACAAAGAGTGGAAAAATTAGTCGAATTAAATTACCAGTGGAAATTTGGCAAAAAAATGTGGATTGGACTTTCAAATACAATTCAACCGAAGAAATTCAAAGTGTTGTTCTTGATCCAGATCACGTTTTTCCTGACTGTAATGAAAGTAATAATTCTTGGAAATCAATCAAATAATTGATTCTGGTGTGATTATAAATAGGTTTTATTTTTTTTTAAACTAGATAGTTGCTGGAGTAATTTTATTATTTCATTTCCTTTTTCTTTTTTACCGATTGCTCTCAAAGAATAGGCGTATCGTTCAAAATATTCAGATTCTAAATCCGTAGTCATATTAAATAATTCGCCATACCATTTTACCGCTTTTACATAATCACCATCAAAAAAAAAGGCATCGCCTAATTTTTGAAAAATCTCTACAGACTTGCACCCTTTTTCAGCGATTCTTTCATAGGTTTTAATGATATGTATGTAGGTATATTTTTCGCTATTAATGGATTTATTTGAATTCTTATCCTCAGCAATAACTTCTTTTTCTGCTTCATCGAGACACGCTATGGTAATATTTGTTGATAATGGTTCTGTTTTGGTTTTGTTAATTAGTACCAAATCAGATAGATTTGTTGATTTTAAAAGGTTTTTATTGAGTTTAATTTTTTTAAGAGGAATTTGTCTTACTACTCCATAATGAGGAGTTATAATTCTTGAATTGTTTGGACCCAAATCATAAAAACAGATTAAGTTCAAATCAGAAACCTCATAAGACGTTGTGTATCCGCCAAATTTTTGATTAATATTTTCTTTAACGTGGTACGATTTTATAGTTTTTATGTGGGTTGGGTTAATAGTAATGAAAGTATCAGATTCTTTTTGAGCTACTTCTAATTTTTTATTAATTTTAAAAGTACTTGCATTTTGAGCGTAAGAATACAATGAAAACAAACTTACTAAAATAGCTAGGTAAATGAAATTGTTTTTCATAACACTTGCTTTTAATAAAATCTAATATTCAGAATTTAAATGAAATAAGTGTTTAAACTTAAAATCTTTCTGTATAAAGTTAAGAATAATTCGTGAATTTATGAACTAATATCTAATGTATTTATCACGTTTACAGATTCTAATAATAACAACAAACCCCTCGAATATTTTATTTTCGAAGGGTTTGTTTTCAAGAAAATCTATTTCTCTAAACCTATAACGCGGTAATGATAAATTCGCTACGTCTGTTCATTTGGTGCTCTTCTTCGGTACATTTTACGTCGTCCGAGCATTGGTTTACCAATTGTGTTTCGCCATAACCTCTTCCTGTAAGTCTGCTAGTATCTATTCCGTTTTTTACTAACCAATTGATAGTAGATTTTGCTCTGTTCTCTGATAAAACTTCATTGTATTTGAATGAAGCACGACTATCGGTATGCGAACGAATATCGAGTTTCATCGTCGGATTTTGATTTATAACATCTAATATTTTTTCTAAATCTAATGCAGCTTCAGTTCTAATATTGTATTTGTCCAAGTCAAAATAAATCATTTTGATTCCGAAACATTTCCCCAAATCATCACCAACGGCTACTTTACATACTTCTTTCTCTAAAGCAAAATTCAAATTGGTTCTTCCGTTTTCTCTGGCAATTGCGATTTTTAGCTCCTTAGTAATATAGTCGGGTTTTGCCGCTCTCACATTATAATTTTTCCCACATTCCACCTCGAATTTGTAATTTCCTTCAGCATCCGTTACGGCGGTGTTAATCAATTTGAATTCGCTGTCAAACAAGCTCATCTTGGTGTCAGGAAGTATTTGAGAAGTATTTAAATCCGTTACGTTACCGTATAATTCTTGTAGACAGATTAGTTTTCTGGTTTCTAAAAATTTGTAAATGTCATCATATCCTTGTCCTCCATCTCTATTAGAAGAGACAAAACCTCTTCTGGATTTGGTGTCTATTAAATATGCAAAATCATCTTTTGGAGAATTTACTCCATCACCAACATTTTGAATTTCTCCTAATGTTCCATCCGCGGCTATTTTGGTTACAAAAACATCTAAACCTCCCAATCCTGGATGACCATCTGAGGCAAAATAGAGTTCGTTCTCGTCAGTAATCTGAGGGAAAGTTTCTCTTCCTTCGGTGTTAATTTCTTTGCCTAAATTTTGTGGTGTACCATAGCTGCCATCCTCATTTATTTTAACTTTAAATAAATCAGATTGGCCTAATGTTCCCGGCATATCTGATGCAAAATACAATGTTTTTTCGTCAGGACTCAATGTAGGATGGGCTGTACTGTAAGAATCACTGTTAAAAGGCAATTCGGTTACTTTGTCCCAATTGTCGTTTTCAAAACTAGCTTTATATATTTTTACCAAGGTCACTTTGTTGGCATCTTTTCCTTTTTTACCATCAAGATAGTTGTTTCGGGTAAAGTACAATGTTTTCCCGTCTTTGGTAAAAATTGGAGTAGATTCATTGAATTTGGAATTGATTTTGCCTCCAAACTTGTTAACTTTTCCTGGTGTCATTTCTTCACCCAAGTCTGAAACATATAAATTGGTAAAATATTGATTTGTCCAAGTGTGTTTTCTTTGACCTAAACTTCCAGTATCTCTAGAAGAACTAAAAACTAGTTTATTGTTATAAAAAGCACTTCCGTAATCGGAATATTTGGAGTTGATTCCAGCATCTTCTATTTTGTATCTTCCTGAGTTGGCTTTGATTTGTTCAAGATAGTTTTTGTTTTTTTTGAATAGTTTTCCTCTTGTGTCGTTACCTGCTTTTTGGCTAAATATTTCCAGCATTTGGTTGGCTTTATCGTTTTGTCCAATGGCTTTTAAGGATTGGGCATAGCGATAACAATACTCAGATTCCTGATTGGGATTCATAGTAAACAATTCTTGATACCATTTGGCTGCTTTATCCAATTCACCGTTGAAATAATAAGAATTTCCCAATTTTTGGAACATATCTTCTGATTTGTATCCTTTCTCGGCTACTCTTTCATACGTGCTAACTGCTTTTATATAAGCATAGCTATCGTATTTTTTGTCTGCAGTAGTTGTTTTGGATTTCTGTGCATAACTATTAAATGAAAACACACTTATTATTGTTATGTAAAGGAGTATAAAATTTTTCATAATAATTATTTTTAGAAGAATCTTGGAGTTGTAATTTTATTATTGTTTTTGAACAATTCATAGCGTAAGAATATTTCGTGCGACCCAGAATTATAATTGTCTAAATTAGTAGTTTCTTTATCATACCCATAACCAACATAAAATCCATCAGAGACTTGAAAACCTACCATAGCACTCAAAGAAGCACTCCATCTGTAAGATGCACCAAGCATAAATTTGTCATAAAACATAAAGTTTGCAGAAACGTCAACTTGCAATGGCGCTCCTTCGATCATTTTGGTCAAAACCGCTGGTTTAAACTTAACTGTATCACTTAAATCGAACACATAACCACCGATAAGGTAATAACTCATTCTTTCCTTAAATATCTTAACTTCATTATCATCATAACGCTGTGTTTCAATAAAATTAGGGATTGATAAGCCTATGTATGCATTGTCAGAATGCCAATAAATACCAGCACCAATATTCGGAGAGAATTTACTATAATTTTGTAAACTAGGATCAGGAACGACATTGGTTAATTTGGTTGCATCCAAATCAAACAAATTGGCCGTGGCTTTGACACCAAATGACAAATTCCAAGTTTCAGAAGTGGGTATAGTATAAGACAAATCAGCAGAAATAGTATTTTCTGTAGTGGGTCCAATTTTATCATTAATTAATGACACTCCCAAACCTAAATTAGATTCGTTCAATGGTGTATTTATTGATACTGTATTGGTAACGGGTGCACCCTCTAGTCCAACCCATTGAGTACGATGCAGGGCAAATATACTCATAGCTCCTCGCGATCCTGCATAGGCAGGATTGATATTGATTGTGTTGTACATATACTGTGTAAATTGTGCGTCTTGTTGGGCATAACTTACCATTCCTGTAAACAGCAAAGCGAATAATAGTAATCTTGTCTTCATTTAGTTTGTGTTTAAACCCGGGCTTTTTACAACCCGGGAGTTAGATTTGAGTTAGATTTATCTTGATAGGTATATAAAACCATCTTTTTTATTAATTTGGATATTTCCATTTCCATCGACAGATTCGTAATTTAAGATGTAGAAATAAGTTCCAGTAGGCAAACCATCAGATTTACTTATAGTAGTTCGTCCCTTAGAGTAACCATCAAAATAATTTGATGTGTTGTTGTATTTAGTAGTTTCGAAAACTAATACTCCCCAACGATTGTATATTTCAACAGCAATTCCAGAAGGATAACAGTTAGTATCGCCTGCACCATCTATAATTAGAATATCATTTAAACCATCCCAGTTTGGTGTCAAAGCTTTGTGAACAACTATAGCTTCACAATCCAATACGAAACCTGTTTCAACTGTTATGGTCACAGTAGCAGCATCACAATTTGTAGGATTTAGTTTTTCACAAATTTGATAAACTATTGTATAGATTCCAGCAGGAGTTCCAACCGGAACGCTAATTTGTCCAGTTGCAGGATCTAAAACAGGAACTGGTGCGCTACCTATAGCAACAGCAGGGATTACTACTGTAAGATTTACTTGATCAATAGTCACATTCACACCGTTAAGAGTATCGTTTCCGTTTCCGTTATTGTTGAGAACATTTCCTGCGTTAGGATTTCCATCATCTCCATTTCCTCCATTGATAGTATCATCTTGAGCGATGATAGCAGGAGCGGTTACAGTTATGGTTACTGTAGCGGAATCACAATTAGTTGGATTTAGTTTCTCACAAATTTGGTACACAATAGTGTAAGTTCCAGCAGGAGTTCCAGTAGGCACACTAATTTGTCCCGTTGTAGAACTAATAGAAGGAACTGGACCGCCACCGATAGAGGTTGCAGGAGTTATTAGAGTAAGATTCACTTGCCCAATAGTCACGTTAACTCCGTTAAGAGTATCGTTTCCGTTTCCATTATTGTTTAAAACATTACCTGCGTTTGGATTTCCAGCCACACCATTACCGCCAGCGATAGTATCATCTTGAGCGATGATAGCAGGAGCGGTTACAGTTATGGTTACTGTAGCGGAATCACAATTTGTTGGATTTAGTTTCTCACAAATTTGATACACAACGGTATATGTTCCAGCAGGAGTTCCAACAGGAACACTGATTTGTCCGGTTGTAGTATTAATAGAAGGAACTGGACCGCCACCGATAGAGGTTGCAGGCGTTGTTACAGTAAGATTTACTTGTCCAATAGTCACGTTAACTCCGTTCAGAGTATCATTTCCGTTTCCATTATTGTTTAAAACATTACCTGCGTTTGGATTTCCATCCATACCATTACCGCCAGCGATAGCATCATCTTGAGCGATGATAGCAGGAGCGGTTACAGTTATGGTTACTGTAGCGGAATCACAATTTGTAGGATTTAGTTTTTCACAAATTGAATATATTAAGGTGTAATTTCCAGCAGGAGTTCCTGCGGCCACAACTACATTGGTTCCATTTAAAGTTATACCAATATTGGTTGAACTAACAAAACTTGTTGTTACATCATCTGGGATTATCGCCTTACAATTTAAAAGATCATTTGATAATACATTAGTAAATGAAACTCCACCAGTGTATCCGTTTACAGGAGTTCCAGCATCATCATTGGCAACAATTAAGTTAATGACAGTTACTACGACAGAGTCTGATGCAGTACATCCGTTTTCAGATGTAACTATAACTGTATATGTTGTTGTTACTTCAGGTGAGGCAACAGGATTTGCAATATTTATTGCACTTAATCCTGCTGCAGGACTCCAAGAATACGAAACTCCTCCAGAAGCGGATAAAGTTGTGCTTGGTGTAGAACAGTTGACAGCTATATCCTGACCAGCGTTTGCATTAGGGATAGTACCGTTGACAGTCACATCCCAAACACAAGTTGTAGTATTGAAAGTCGCTGATTCATAACAAGCCAATGCTGGTTTCACAGGTTGCGTTCCTGTCACATCCCAAACACAAGTAGAAGTATTGAAAGTAGCCGATTCATAACAAGCCAATGCTGGTTTCACAGGTTGAGTTCCCGTTACATCCCAAACACAAGTAGAAGTATTGAAAGTAGCTGATTCATAACAAGCCAATGCTGGTTTCACAGGTTGAGTACCTGTTACATCCCAAACACAAGTAGTAGTATTGAAAATAGCAGACTCATAACAAGCCAATGCTGGTTTCACAGGTTGCGTTCCCGTTACATCCCAAACACAAGTAGAAGTATTGAAAGTAGCAGACTCATAACAAGCCAATGTTGGTTTCACAGGTTGAGTACCCGTTACATCCCAAACACAAGTAGAAGTATTGAAAGTAGCTGACTCATAACAAGCCAATGCTGGTTTCACAGGTTTAGGTGTAGGGGCTGATGTTCCTGAACCTACTGCGCTAATGCATCCGTTGCTATTCTTTTGTGTTACTGTATAGGTTGCTGAATCTGTTACTGTTATCGAAGCTGTTGTAGCATTGTTGCTCCACAATAAGTCTCCTGTATAATTAGAAGCGGTCAATACAGAACTTTCACAATTATTAACTACAGTTACAGTAGGAGCTACCGGAGCTGCATTAATTGTTAATTTCACAGGAGTCCGAGTCAAACTACTACAACTGCCATTTGAAGCTTCCGCATAGTAGGTAATTGTACCCACACTATTCAGGATAGGATTAGCGACTAAAGTTCCACCCGTTGCAGCTGTATACCAAGTAATTGTTCCACCCGTTGCAGTAGCAGTAAGTGTTTGAATTGGGGTGGCCTCGCAAACAGTTTGTTCACCGTCGCAAGTTGGAGCAGCAGGATTGTCATTGATTTTAACTACAATTGGGACTTTAGGCCCAATACAAGTTCCTGAAGCAGCTTCAGCTACCCAATACGTAATTGATCCTACTGTCGCCGTTGACGGGGTTATAGATAATTGAGGAGTTCCTGTCTCAGAAGTAAAATAGTATAACGTGTATGGAGGTGTATTTACTGTTGCAGTTGCTGTTAATGGTATCGCAATAGCTCCTTTACAATATTCTATATTTGGTGCAGTTACAGGTGTTGTATTAACGTTCGTAACTGTTATTGTAAATGGGAAGTTACATTCGGCAGCAGCATCTGGAGGGAGCGCGTAATACTGTACAGATCCAGAAGTTGCAGGAAATGGATTAGAAATAGTATATTCTATGGTTCCAGCTAAATTATAAAATCGAGATCCAGGAGGAAAACCAGAATTTATAGCAGTAATAGGAATTGTTGCTCCAGGGTTGCAAAATACAAAATCTCTGATGGGTGGGGTATTTCCACAATTTTGTATGATGTAATTTGTAGCATTAACGGGTATATAAAGCGGATTCAATATGGGCTCACCTAAACAATTACCCGAGGAGTTATACCCCACATAAAAGGGTTTGTTGCTGAAGGGCACTCCTGTTATCTCACCTGCACCACTAATCATTCCAGAAATAGAAACAGATTGTCCGCAAGCAGCAATTTTAAGTATAGAACAATCTGTCGTTACTTTTACTTTAAATGAAAAATCTGCAAGAATTGTATCAGGATTCGTCGGTAATGGCAATGTTCCCAGATTATAAACAATAGAACCTTTTGGACCTAAACTAGGATCAAAATAGTAATCATTGGGTGAAGGAAATGGAGAGAAATTCACATTCTTACTTAAACTTCCAGGCACGAAATCTACCATGTATGGAATTGGAATAACTAATTTTGTATTATTTATAGCTTCAGTTCCTTTGTTGAATATATTGGTTTTTATACCAATTTCGTCCCCAGGTACTACAGAGGTTATGGAACTAACAGGGACACCATTTAAAGTAGATCCTGCTAACATTGCCTCAGCAACGGGCGTATAGGCATCTACTGCCATAGCAATCGCAAAAATAATATACGTATCCTGTGTAGAACCAAATTTGAATGTGGTAGAGGTTTGATTGTGGGTAATTACTTCATTATTAGTATTAGGAATATTGAACATACTTACATCCAATCCAGTATTATTTAAGAGATTCGGATTTCGTGTGTTTCCACCAGTATTAATGGATGAATTAAAGAAATTTCCAGTTGAATTTCCGGAATGGCTTAAATTCATAAAAGTTCCATCATTATGTTTTTTAATTTGAAAATAATCACCAGCGATGCCGCGATCTCCTTCACCTGAAATTAGTCCTAATTTCATATTTACTGCACCTGCTTGAACGGTATTAAATCCAGAAACTGGCAGTTCAAAACTAGCAGTTACATTTCCCGCTACATAAGAATATCCATCAAAAATGGTTACATCTCGATATTTCATTTTGGTGTTTTCATAGATTACTATGAGCGACCAACCTCCGTAGAATCCGGTACTACCCCCGCTGCCTTCTACTAATGCAATATCGGCTGCAGTGTAGGCTCCGACGCCATTAGCACGAACATAATCGGTTACTTCTGCATAGGCAGCATACATATATCCTTGAGAAGTTGTCGGATAATAGATGTCATTCGGATTTGCAGTAAATGTAGTGTAGGAAGATTGTCCAGGGGCTTTTAATGAAATTTTGGTTTTGTCATAATTTTTTGTAACACTTCCCTTGGTGACTGTAAATGTATTATTACTAGGATTTGAATCCGACGCTCTTCCGGTCCAATATAAGCCAGCAAAAATGATTTTTGAACAAGCTGGATCTGCTCCATTTTCTGTCGATAATGCTAAAGTAGCTGATGAGGAATTCAACGTGTTTGGATTACCATCTATATCAACATAAACCATTGACTGGCTGTTATTAGTGTCGTCTCCGTAATTTTGCAACGTTAAATTGGTATTTCCAATAATTGTAAAATCTCCTTTAATATTATAAATTTTCTTGTCGGGAGTATAACTAGATGTTCTTTGAGTTGCAGTTTTAAATACTTGGGCATCAGCAGTAAATACATTCCCAATAAAAAATGCTACCAATAAAACTAAATAATGAAGATTATTATTCATCAATTTAAAGTATATATTTTTCATAATGATTATTTTTTTTATCAATTTAGAATTATTCTACAATTTCAATTTTGTAAAAAATGCTATATTGATTATTATAATTAAGAAACATATTTGCAATGTTCTGTTCAGATGCATTTATACTGGATAACACATAGAAATATTTTAGAGTAGTAAAGTTTGAAAAAATAGCCAAGTCGATTTTCGAATTCAAATCGGTTGCATTTTTAATGTTAACAACTACAATTTCAATAGCATCTGTGGCTAAATTGGAGGAAGTTATTTTTGATAAGGAAGAAATATCGGTAAATAATTTTACAGGCTTATCTCCATATATTTTTTCATTTCCAGAATTTAAATAAATGGATGGTTGTACCCCAAAAACAAGATTTTCGATAAATTGAGAATTAGTGGCACTCACTTTTGTTTTTTTATCTCCTGTTTTCAAAGAAGAAATATATGTTTTTATCTCCTTAATTGCTGGAGTTACAGAATTTCCATTTTGAGCAACACTTTTAAAAGGTAAAAAGGTTAAAAAAGCGACGGATAATAGTAAAAATGTTTTCATAATCTTCAATTTTAGGCATTTTTTTTATTAAATTATCAAAATAAGTAGGTTTCAGTAGGCTAATTTAAATATGATATGTCGATTTTATACTTTTTTTCCACCAATTACTTAAATACTCGGTGAAACGACATTTTATTTATATTTATCTCTTAATTAATTACTAATATTTTTTAATTACTTGTACTTTTATATTAGTTATATTATTGTGAATTCTATTCATTAATTTATCACAATCCGTATACGGAATAACAGAAGTACAATATTTAACAGTTCAAATCTAATTTAAAATATAATACGTTCAACAAAAAACATCGATTAAATGCAAAAAAACGCGGTTTAAAAGCATAATTGCGAGTATAAATAAGTTTTATATTACAATTAATGTAAATAATATTATTAATTGAACAAGTGTTAAAATTAAGTTGTAGTACAAAAGGAATGTAATTGTTAAAATTATAATCATTTTAACAATTATGTTTAACAAATTATCTAAAAAGTAAACTTGCTATGTTTAATTATTTTTTGTATCTTAATAAATGATAGAGTTAATGAATAAAAACGTTATCTTCAAATGCTATGAAAAATCTAATTCTAATTCGACACGCAAAATCTAGCTGGAACAATCCTTGCCAAGATATTAATAGGCCTTTAGAGCAAAGAGGAATTGATGATGCACATTTGGTCGCCAACGATTGTATAAAATTTTTACCTTCTACTATTGTTATACATTCTAGCTCAGCAAAAAGAGCTCGTGAGACAGCATTAATTTTTGCCAAAACTATTTTATATCCCTTTGAAAGTATCGTTTTTAGAGATGATCTTTATACTTTTGACGAAAATAAGCTGGAGGAGATTATCAAATCAATTGGTAATGATTTCGAAAATGTTATTCTTTTTGGGCATAATGAGGCAATTACAAATTTTGTTAATAAATTTGGAGACATTTTCATAGATAATGTGCCCACATCAGGATTGGTTTGGTTGGAATTTGAAACTGATAATTGGGAAAAATTACGTAAAGGCAAAACAAAAAAAACAATATTCCCTAGGAATTTAAAATAAAAAGAGTGCATAAATACAAATATATAGAAAGAGAAAAAAGTTGGTTAAATTTCAATGCAAGAGTGCTGCAAGAGGCTGCTGATGATGCAGTTCCCTTATTAGAAAGATTGCGTTTTTTAGGTATTTTTTCCAATAATTTAGATGAATTTTTCAGGGTTCGTTTTGCTGCGATAAGAAGATTGAGTTTGTCTGGAATATCGGGCAAAAATCTTTTTGGAGGCATCACCGCTCAACAATTATTAAAGGAAATTACTGAAATTGTTATTCAACAGCAAACCGAAAGTTTACGAATTTTAAATACAATTGAGGCCAAACTTGAAACCGAAAATATATTTATAATTGATGAAAATCATATATCGGCTAAGCAGGAAATGTTTTTAAAAGACTTTTTTATTCAAATATTAAGTCCTGAACTGATTACCATAATTTTAAATGATTTAGCCGAATTCCCTATATTGAAAGATTCTGTAGGCTATTTAGCGGTCAAATTGGTAATGAAGAAAGACGCTGAAGTGCATTATGCAATGATTGAAATTCCTAATACCATTAATCGATTCGTTGTCTTACCATCGGATGATGAAAAACAATATGTAATTCTCCTTGACGATGTAATAAGACAAAATTTGGGGAGTATTTTCAATATTTTTGATTACGAAAGTGTTTCGGCTCACATGATCAAAATTACTCGTGACGCTCAGTTAGAAATGGATAGTGATTTGAGTAAAAGTATGCTCGAAAAAATTGCTTCAAGTGTCAAAGACAGACGAATAGGCGAACCTGTTCGTTTTATTTATGATGAATTAATCGGAAGAGACACGCTGAAATTTATTCTAGATAAAATGCATATTATTTCTTCTGATAGTATTATTCCGGGAGGAAAATACCACAATAGACGTGATTATATGAAGTTCCCAAACCTCAGAAGATATGATTTATTGTACACAACAAATCACCCTTTGCCTGTTCCTGGACTAAATCTCGAAGGAAGTATTTTAGAGAAAATTAGTAAAAAAGATTATTTGATTCATGCACCTTATCAGTCATTTTCATATCTCACCAAGTTTTTGCGCGAAGCAGCTTTAGATCCCAAAGTAACTTCTATTAAAATTACTTTGTATCGATTAGCCAAAAATTCACAAATAATTAGCTCTCTTATAAATGCTGCCAAAAACGGCAAAAAAGTTACCGTTCAGATCGAATTGCAGGCTCGTTTCGATGAAGCTTCTAATATATCTTACGCAGAACAAATGCAAACTGAAGGCATAAATCTTATTTTTGGCATAAAAGGGCTGAAAGTACATTCCAAAGTTTGTGTTATCGAAAGAGTTGAAGAAGATTCGGTAAAGCGTTACGGTTTTATTTCTACTGGAAATTTCAACGAACAAACCGCCAAAATCTATACCGATGTAACCCTTTTTACAAGCCATCAACAAATACTTAAAGATGCTTCTAAAATTTTTGAATTTTTTGAAATTAACTATAGGCTCTATAGGTACAAACATTTAATAGTTTCACCACATTACACCAGATCTCGTTTCAATAAAATGATTGATAGAGAAATTACCAATGCATTAAGTGGCAAAGAAGCTTATATAAAATTGAAAATGAATAGTTTATCTGATTTTGAAATGATTGATAAATTATATGAAGCCAGTAATGCCGGTGTAAAAATACAACTTGAGGTTAGAGGAATTTGTTCATTAATACCCGGTTTGCCAGGAATGAGCGAAAATATAGAAGCCATCAGTATCGTTGATAATTATCTTGAACATTCTAGAATTTATATTTTCGGAAACGAGGGAATCCCTGAAGTTTACATTTCTTCTGCGGATTTTATGACTAGAAATCTCGATGCCAGAGTGGAAGTAACTTGTCCTATTTACGACGAAAAAATTAAAAAAGAATTGATTGATATTTTTGATATAGGTTGGAAAGGAAACGTGAAAGCTCGTTATCATTCAGAAAATTTAGACAATAAATACAGAGTTCGCAATGGATATGAACCCGTTTTTAGGGCTCAATTCGAAACCTACAACTATCATCTGAATAAAGTAGGTGTTATTAACGGAAATGTTTAATAGGAAGCTGTTCCAAAAAATGAAAATTAAAATTAATGTTAAATCCAGCTTTGAGTAAACCATTACAAGAGGAAACTCTAAAGATAAAAAAATACGCCGCAATTGATATTGGATCAAATGCAATGCGCTTACTGATAACTTATATTGTGGAGCAGGAAGGCAAAGAGTCACAATTTAACAAAAACTCCTTGGTTCGTGTACCTATTCGTTTGGGACAAGATTCCTTCACGGTTGGCGAAATTTCGGAAGAAAATATTGACCGAATGATTGATGCCATGAAAGCTTTCCGACTTTTGATGAAAGTACATAAAGTCGAAAAATACAGAGCTTTGGCAACTTCGGCAATGCGAGAAGCATACAACGGACAGGAAGTTGTAGAAATTATAAAAGAAAAAGCAGGAATCGAGATTGAAATAATCGATGGAAAGAAAGAAGCCATTATTATCGCTTCGACAGATTTGCATCATCTCTTAAAGCTTGACAAAACTTATTTATATGTAGATGTTGGTGGGGGTAGCACGGAATTTTCTTTATTTTCTAACGGAAAAATCGTGATTTCTAAATCATTTAAAGCGGGAACCGTTCGTTTTTTGAATAACATGGTAAGCGAAATCGTTTGGGAAGAAATGGAAAAATGGATTAAAACGAATACCAAAGACTATGATGAAGTTGTCCTTATTGGTTCTGGTGGAAACATTAATAAATTATTCAAAATGTCGGGTAAATTGCAAGATAAACCCTTGTCCTACATCTATTTGAATTCCCAATATGCTTTTTTAAATTCATTGACTTACGAACAAAGAATCTCCGAATTGAGTTTGAATCCTGACCGTTCCGACGTAATTATCCCGGCGACTCAAATCTATCTTAATGCTATGAAATGGAGCGGAGCCAGAAATATTTATGTGCCAAAAATTGGACTTTCAGACGGAATTGTAAAGGCAATGTATTACGGGAAAATTTAATTAAATGGACAAAAGACAGAAAATTTAAACCGCAGATTCGCAGATTTTTAATCAATTTTAAAATCTGCGAATCTGCGGTAATTTTTTGAGTTTTAAATATCCAAATCAAAAGTCTTTTTCAATAACTCTAAATTTGGGTTAATTTCGTTCAACCTATTGAATTTATCTTTAGGTGTAAATGCAAATTTATTTTCTACTTTTTCATTCACAACAACATCAATGGTAATATCATGATTATGAAGTTTACCTCTTAAATAGCCCAAAAGTTCGAATTTTTCAGATTCAAATTCAATTTTTGTACTATCGTTTGGCAATTCATGAGTAATTTTTGTGCCTTCTAATTTTGGGTCACCAATCAACAAAAGGGATTCCATTATTTTATGACCTCTATCCCCTAAACGTTGTGCATATTTGCTCCACTGCAACAACATATCGGTTTCGTTAAAAGCTTCTGTAGGAAGATGAACTTCTTCTTTTACAATTCCTCTGGTGCTTTCCAGTAATTCTCTTTTGGCACGAATACTCGAAAGAGACAATGCAGAAAATTTGGGTCCTTCGGGAAGGTTTGTAGTTGGTGGTTTTGGATTTTGGATTTCAGTTGAACCAACTACATCAGAATTGCTAATTTCAATTTTTGGCTCAGCAACTTCTGGCTTTAATTCTGTATTCTGCAAACTGACTTCTGCCGACTGCTTTCTGCTATCTGCAATCTGTTTTGCTTCAACAATAGAATAATCGGTTCTCCTAAAATATGTGGGTGGAATTATAAATGGGTCAACTTTTTTTTTTCTCCATCAAAGGTGATGGAGGCTAGTTGCATCAAGCAAAGTTCAACAAGCAGTCGCTGGTTTTGACTCACTTTGTATTTCAAATCGCAGTCATTTGCAATTTCAATTCCTTTCAACAAGAAATCCTGTGATGCTTTTTGACATTGGATAGCATATAATTTTTGGGCCTGTTCGCCAACTTCTAATAAGGATAATGTCGAAGGAGTTTTTGAAACCAATAAATCCCTAAAATGCGATGCCAATCCTGAAACAAAATGATGTGCATCAAATCCCTTGGAAAGAATATCATTGAAAGTGATTAATAATTCCGGGATTTTATTTTCTAAAATCAAATCGGTGACCGTGATGTAAGTTTCATAATCCAGCACATTCAGGTTTTCGGTAACAGCTTGACGTGTCAAGTTACTACCACAATAGGAAACCACTCTGTCAAAAATTGACAAAGCATCACGCATTGCACCATCGGCCTTTTGAGCAATAATATGTAAAGCATCGTCTTCGCAATTTACGCCTTGGCTAAAAGCCACTTCCGCAAGATGTTCTTTAGCATCTTTGACGGTAATTCTTTTGAAATCAAATATCTGGCAACGAGAAAGGATCGTCGGAATAATTTTGTGTTTTTCGGTCGTGGCCAATATAAAAATGGCGTGTTTTGGCGGTTCTTCCAATGTTTTCAAGAACGCATTAAAAGCTGCCGAAGACAACATATGAACCTCATCAATAATGTAAACCTTGTATTGTCCAGTTTGTGGCGGAATTCGAACTTGGTCAATCAAATTCCTAATATCATCAACAGAATTGTTTGAAGCAGCATCCAATTCGAAAACATTGAAAGCAAAATCTTCATTCGGGTCGTCATAACCTGGTTGGTTGATTTTCCGGGCAAGAATTCGGGCGCAAGTTGTTTTTCCAACACCTCGAGGACCTGTAAACAATAGGGCAGAAGCCAAGTGATTGCTTTCTATGGCGTGCAACAAAGTATTGGTAATAGCCTTTTGTCCCACAACATCATTAAAGGTTTGTGGACGATATTTACGAGCCGATACTACAAATTGTTCCATAGAATTTTATTGGTTAGCAAATATAAGATTTTAGTTGATTTATTTATTTGGTAATTTGTTTATTTGTAGAAAATCTTTTCTGTACCAAGATAAAAATAAGGATTGAAAACAATAGCATATTGATAATCAAAGAAATGATCAGACCTCTGTCATATAATGTGTTTTTCTGATTTTTAGGGATTTTATTTTGAGATAATTTATAGGCTCTTAATTGTTCTAACTGATAAATAAAACTTCTTAATGATTCTATTTTGAATTCTAAGTAGTTGATTTTAAAATCTGTTTCAGTGGGTTCAATGATTTTGCCAAATTTATCACGTTTAAATTCTGGAGGAGGAGGCCAACCAGGGCCAAAATTTTGTGATTGTGTTGGTGAACACATACTCAGGGATATTATATTCTCATCGTTGAAATTTCCATAAACAATCCATAATCCTTTTTTATCTGGAAATAATCCACAATCACTTCCTTCAGAAACACCTTCAATAGTCTTTGATATAAAAATTCCTTTGAAAAGTTCTATGATTTTAAAACTATAGGTTTGATTAATAGTATCACGTTCTATTAGTTCTCCATAAAATACTATATCATATTTATGCAAACCATATTCAACCATTTTTTCTCTATCATATTCAACACACTTACAGGCAAATGAATTATTAATATTTAAAAAGAAAATAATTAAAAGGAATAGATTGTGCAGTTTCATAATTCAATATTGATATACAATACTAAACATTTTTTAATCATTATCAACAAATAACTTCACTTATAGTTTCATTTTGTAGTAATTCTAATAATGTACTTTCTTCAGGAAGTAAGTCTGTATTCTTCGGATTGGGTTTGTATTTCCATATCGAGCCTTTCTCAAAAGCAGCAATTACAGTAGGATCCACATAATATTTTTTGCAAACGGCACGTGTATTTCCTAATTTTGAAGCCACATCATCCAGTACTTCAATAATTTTGCGTTTACAATCAGTTTGATTTTCTGCTGGTGTAAGATTTTGAAAAGCAGTCAAAGCATTTACTGTTCCAGCCCAAGCTCGATAATCCTTTGCGGTAAAATCTTCCTGTGCATTCTCTTTTATATAGTTATTGACATCCGCTGAACCAATGGTATGAGGACTTCCATTTTCATCATAATATTGAAATAAATCTTGACCAGGAATATCTTTGCATTTTTTTACAAGATTAGCCAGTTTTCTACTTTTAATTCCCATTTTGTGTATGACACCTTTTTTTCCTACAAAATCAAAATAGATTTTTGAATTTATAAAACGAACGTGCTTATCTTGTAATGTAGTTATCCCAAAGGAACCATATAATTTTTTGTAAGCTTCATTTCCAATTCGGATGTTAGTTAATTCAATTAATTTAATTACCAAAGCCACCACTTTTTCGTACGGAAGTCCATTTCTGTTCAAATCCTTATCTACTTGTTTTCGTATTGCTGGTAAAGCATTAGCAAAACTTTGGAGTTTATAAAACTTGGACTGATTTCTTATTTTATTCCATTGGGTATGATATCGGTATTGTTTTCTTCCTTTAGCATCAATGCCCGTAGCTTGAAGATGTCCGTTTTCATAGGGTGATATCCATACCATTTCCCAAGCTGGGAGTATGACTAATTTGTTGATTCTTTCAAGAATCTGTTTGTCTCGAACCATCTTTTTGTTTTGATCAAGAAAAACGAAAATATCATTTTTCTTTAGTCGAAAATAACCTGTGGTCGTATTTATAGAATAGCGTAATCCTACAGCTTTGGCTGTAATTTTAGGATCTCTCCCAATTTTTTCGAGTTTTGATTTTAAACGTCCCATTCTAAATAAATTATCTGGATTCAGTTTCGTCTTTATGCCCTTTTATACTTAATTCATTTAAAACCATTGCCGCACTTTTATCTGCAAAAGCAGCTAAACCAGCCACAAAAACTCCTTTTTCACCCGTTCTTGATTTAATACCAAAGACCGTAGCTTCATCTCCAGGATCAGTTTGTCCTTCATAACGGTAAATATGTACAATTTCAAAATCATCAGGATTGTTTATAATTTTGCTTTCCTGAATGTTGAAATCTATTGTAAATCCTTTTTCTTCTAATTCTTTTAATGCTTTTGAAACTGTTGCATAGTGATACATTCGCTTTTCCATAACTTTTCTAATATTGATCAATTATAAAAGTAATGGAGTAAAGTTGCTTTTGAGTTATATAATTAGGGATAAGTGTTTTAAAATTCTAAGTATTTTAAATGTAGATTTTGGCACTAAACACTTATTCGAATTTAATATTGTAAACGAATTAATTACACTAGATTTGCACAGCAGACCGCCTTATCGTCCCCGCTCGTCGGGGGAGGAAAGTCCGGACACCACAGAGAAGCATAGCGGGTAACGCCCGTCGGTTCCGATTTATCGGAATTAGGACAAGTGCAACAGAAAGTATGTACAGGTAATGCTGTAGTGAAACCAGGTAAACTCTATGCGGTGAAATTTCAAGTATATCGGCATTTAAGGGTTCTCGCCCGTTGTCGAAGGGTAGAAAGATGGAGCACGCGAGCAATTTCGTGCCTAGATAAATGATAAGGCTCCAATTTATTGGGGACAGAATCCGGCTTATAGGTCTGCTTTTTTTATTTTTTTTGTCATTGCGAGGAACGAAGAAATCTCATAATGAGAGTAACTAATGATGTTTCTCGTGATTATTCGTAATAACAGATGTAAAGTATTTTTAAGTAAGAAACGCACAACCTATTCTTCTTCAGAATCCGAAAATAACTCTTCATCATCGATCTCTTCCCCAGCGGATTTTCCAATTTCGAAAAAACTAAAAATCGAACCACCATAACTTTTCTTGAACGAAAAATGAATCAAGTGGTCAAGTTTCGTGTATTTGGAATGTTCAATAATCATCATTCCGTCTTCTTGGAGTGCTTCTTTTTCAAAAATGGTCAAGACAATTTTATCAAAGGTTTTTTGATCCAAAGCATAAGGAGGATCTGCAAAAATGATGTCGTAAGTGGCTTTGTTTCTTTCCAAAAACGTGAAAACATCACTTTTGGTGGCTGCAATATTAAAGTCATATTCGGCTGCAACTTGCTTGATGAATTTTACGCAACCAAAATCAGCATCGACAGAAGTGATTGGCGTGCTGCCACGTGAAGCAAATTCGAAACTGATATTTCCGGTTCCGGCAAATAAATCCAGTATTTTCAAGCCTTCAAAACTGAAATGGTTATTCAAAACATTGAATAATGCTTCTTTTGACATATCGGTTGTGGGGCGAACGGGAAGTCCTTTGGGTGGAAAAATACGTCTTCCTTTATATTTACCTGAAATGATTCTCACGATTGGAATAAAATAAAATGTTTCTGATTTTGGGCAGTTGAAAAGGAATTGTTTTTCTGCAAATTCGATACGTCAAACAAGGATACATTTCGAATGTATTTGAAAGCCAATTGATAAAAATCGTCTTCCTCGGCAATGGTTCCTAATAATTCCAATTTGAAATTCTCAGGATTCATATTCAATTGTTCGGCAGTGAAAAGCAAATAGTACAGAAAATCTTCCGGCGTTTGATAATCGAAAGAATTGAACAAAAGCAACTTTTGGTTTTGTACCACAACAATTTCAAAATGTCCGGGATTGAAATTCACGATCATCTTTTTGTCATCATTGTTTTTGGAGGCATCCAAAAGTTTGGTAACCAAAATACTATTGGCGTGTTTGTAATCGAAAGAACCAAATTGGTCAATAAAAAAATTATTGATGTTCACGTAAGGAATGTAAACCGCATTCATTTGGTAATTCGATATTTCGTCGAAAGCAAAAAAATCGGTATCAAAAACCTTCGTATTGTACTGCAAATAACTTCCCAAGAAGTTTTCGTCAAAAAGCGGTTCTGGCACAAAAGTCGAAAGATTGTTGTTGTGAATCACCAATATCTCGTCATAAGAATCCTTTAATTCAGGGTTGTCCCTGAAAGCATCGGCAAACAATTCTTCGATTTTCGTGGCTTTGTGAAAGGTGTCAAAATGGACTTCATTCACGGAAAGTACCTCGTGATTCAATGTATCAACAACACAAAATGAAAGCCCGGTCAGGGAAACCTGAAGCGAGAGTTTTCTGTATTTTTTGTCGGTAATGGTAGTGTTAATGGACATAGTTGCAAACTTACAATTTTTTTTTATTCTAATGCTATTTTATGTCTTTGCTTCAAATTTCATTCTTATATTTGAAGTTCATTTTTATCAACCATCCTCGAATGAATTCCTCCTTGTTTTATAGTCTTTTACAGAAAAAATTTCCTTTTACACCGACGTATAAACAGGATATATTTTTCCAAAAAATCGCTATTTTCTTGACCGAAAATGATAATAACACGATTTTCGTTTTGAAAGGGTATGCAGGAACGGGAAAAACAACTGTGATTTCGACCATCGTCAACAATCTGCTTGACATCAACAAAAAATATGTTTTGCTGGCGCCAACAGGTCGTGCGGCTAAAGTAATAGCCAATTATTCGAACAAACCGGCTTTCACGATTCACAAAAAAATCTACTTTCCAAAGAAGTCTTCGGGTGGCGGAGTCTCGTTTACTTTGCAACAAAACAAACACACCAACACCATTTTTATAGTTGATGAAGCTTCAATGATTTCCGACACGAATTCCGATTCCAAGTTGTACGAAAACGGTTCTTTGCTCGACGATTTGATTTCCTATGTCTATTCTGGAACCAATTGCAAGATGATTCTTTTGGGAGATACTGCCCAATTACCGCCCGTGAATTTGGATATTAGTCCGGCTTTGGACATTCAAACTTTGGGAATGAATTACAATAAAGAAGTCGAACATATCGAATTGGACGAAGTAATGCGTCAGGAAGAAAACTCTGGAATTTTATTTAATGCCACCGAACTTCGGGAATTGTTGAAGGATTCCTTTATAGATGAATTCAAATTTGACCTCCAAAAATTCAAGGATATTGTTCGCTTAACAGATGGTTATGACATTCAGGATGCGATTAATTCGGCTTACAGCAATTATAGTATTGAAGATACTGCTTTCATAGTTCGTTCAAATAAACGGGCCAATCAATATAATGAGCAAATCCGTTCGAAAATATTGGATAAAGAAAACGAATTGTCCACGGGCGATTTTTTGATGGTCGTAAAAAATAATTATTTCTGGCTAAAAGATTCCGACGAAGCCGGTTTTATTGCCAATGGTGATATTATAGAGGTTTTGGAAATCTTTAATATTAAGGAGTTGTATGGTTTTAAATTTGCCAATGTAAAAATTAGAATGATTGATTATCCCAATCAAAAACCATTTGAAACGGTTTTATTATTAGATACTATAAAAAGCGAATCGCCGTCCTTGACTTACGAAGAGTCCAACCGATTGTATCAGGAAGTCTTGAAAGATTACGAAGGCGAAACCAAGTTTCAAAAATTCCAAAAAGTGAAAGCCAACGAATATTTCAACGGCCTGCAAGTAAAGTTTTCGTACGCAATTACCTGTCATAAATCGCAAGGTGGGCAGTGGAATACAGTTTTTATCGAACAACCGTATTTGCCTGACGGCATTAACAGAGATTACATTCGATGGTTGTATACGGCAATGACGAGAGCGAAAAATAAATTATATTTGATAGGTTTTAAGGACGAGAATTTCGTGGAATAAATATTATAAATAATGAAACAGAGAATAGCTCATTTAGCTTTAGTTGTTGCTGATTATGATGAGGCCATTGCTTTTTATACTCAAAAATTGCATTTTGATTTAATTGAGGATACAATTTTAAATGATACAAAGCGATGGGTTTTGGTTGCGCCAAAAGGTTCTCATGGATTTAGTTTGTTATTGGCAAAAGCGGTAAATAAAGAACAGTTAGAAAGAGTAGGTAATCAAACTGGTGGTCGTGTTTTTCTATTTTTAAATACGGATAACTTTGAAAGAGATTATCAAAATTTATTAAATAATCAAGTTGAAATTATTAGAAAACCATTAATGGAAGCGTATGGAAAAGTAGCTGTTTTTGCAGATATCTATGGCAACCTTTGGGATTTGATAGAGCGAACAGATAATAAATTATAAATTTTATTCTGCATGAACACATTAACCGACTTACATAAAATATCAAGCACTTTTTCAAACACCGAAAAAATGCCGGTTTTATTTCTGGGACACGGAAGTCCGATGAACGCCATCGAGGAAAACCAATTTGTGACCGGCTTTCGGAATTTGGCCAAAACTTTGCCACAACCCAGCGCCATTTTGTGTATTTCAGCGCATTGGTTTACCAATGGAACCAAAGTCACCGCGATGGAAATGCCCAGAACGATTCACGATTTTGGTGGTTTTCCGCAAGCCTTGTTCGAGGTGCAATATCCTGCTCCGGGAAGCCCGGAATTAGCTATTGAAACTAAAGAATTACTAAAGCCAATTGAAGTGGAACTGGACGAACATTGGGGTTTGGATCACGGAGCTTGGAGTGTAATTAAACACTTGTATCCCGAAGCCAATGTTCCTGTAATTCAGTTGAGTATTGATTACACCAAACCGCCGGAATATCATTTTGAATTGGCCAAGAAATTAAGCGATTTACGCCGAAAAGGAATCTTGATTATCGGAAGCGGTAACATAGTTCATAATTTGCAATTGGTAGATTTTCCTAATTTTGACAAAGACAATTATGGCTACGATTGGGCGATTGAAGCCAGGGAAACAGTCAATAATTATTTATTGGACGGTAACTTCCAACCGCTTATTGATTACGAAAAACAAAGCAAGGCATTGCAAATAGCGATTCCTACGCCAGACCATTATTTGCCCTTGATTTATACTTTAGGGCTGAAAAATAAAACCGAAGAACTGAGTTTGTTTAATGACAAATTAGTGGCGGGTTCTTTGAGTATGACTTCGGTGAAGATTATGTAATTGGTTTTGTGGGAAAATGGTATATTTGGGATTAATTATGTTTAAAAATAAAAATGGGAAAAACGCTTAAAATAATTTTAATTTCAACGATTTTTTTCTTTGTAACAGTGCTAACTCTTATGTTGCGAAATGTTTTGACATTTGGTTGGGGACTTGGAGACTTATTTTACTTTTACATTCAAATTCTTTGGTTAATTATTTTGCTTATTTTTCTTGTAGTAGTATTAATTAAAACATTAAATTTCAGTATTCTAATTTCACGAATTATTTTGTTTATTCTTATAATATCAATGCTTTTAACTATTAAAGCTTTTACAATTGATAGAGGTAGTGAATACCCTTGGAATGGAAAAATTTTTACATCGCATAACAGTCTTAAATATTAAAAAAACCTTTGCGACTTAGCGCCTTCGTGGCAAAATAAAAAAATGAAAAATGAAAATAATAGCCGTCATTCCCGCACGTTACGCTTCCACTAGATTTCCTGCCAAACTGATGCAGGATTTGGGAGGAAAAGCCGTGATTTTAAGAACCTATGAAGCAGCACAACAATCCCATCTTTTTGATGATGTTTTCGTTGTTACAGATTCGGATTTAATTTTTGACGAAATTGTTTCAAATGGAGGTAAAGCCATCAAGAGCATCAAAGAGCACGAATCAGGAAGCGATAGAATTGCCGAAGCCGTCGAAAATATGGATGTGGATATTGTCGTAAATGTGCAAGGAGACGAACCTTTTATCAACACAGCAGCTTTAGAAAAACTGATTGGAGTTTATAGAAACGACATTGACAAAAAAGTGGATTTGGCTTCCCTAATGTTTGAAATTACAGAGGAAAACGAAATCAACAATCCCAATAATGTTAAAGTGGTGGTAGATCAAAACGGATTTGCCTTGTATTTTTCCCGTTCCGTGATTCCGTATCCAAGAGAGAAAAACGTGGGCGTTCGCTATATGCAACACATCGGGATTTATGCTTTCAGGAAACAAGCTTTGATGGATTTCTACAATTTGCCAATGAAATCATTGGAAGCCTCTGAAAAACTGGAGCAATTGCGGTATCTCGAATTTGGAAAACGCATCAAAATGATCGAAACCGCTGACAAGAGTATTGGCATTGACACGCCGGAAGACTTGGAGAAGGCGAGGAGATTGTTTTAAAAAAATAAAAATTTAATCTTCAAGAAAGATTTAGTAGTTTTAACCAAAAATAATTTATCATTTATGAAAAAAATAATTTTCCATCTGGGACTTTTACTGGCTTTCACAGGACAAGCACAAATGAAAGCCGATGATGTAAAAACGTTTACTCTCAACAACGGAATGAAGTTTCTGGTTGTTGAAGATTTCTCTATTCCCAACGCTAACATGTACTTTTTTTATAAAGTAGGAAGCCGAAATGAATATCAGGGAATCACTGGACTTTCTCACTTTTTTGAGCATATGATGTTCAACGGAGCGAAGAAATACGGACCTAAAGAATTTGACCGCACAATGGAGTTCAACGGTGGTTCGAATAATGCCTACACAACCGAAAATGTTACGGTTTACACCGATTGGTTTCCTGCTTCTTCAACAGAAATTATTTTTGACCTTGAAGGGGACCGAATTTCGAGCTTAAGCATTGACCCGAAAATTGTCGAAAGCGAAAGAGGTGTTGTCCTCAGCGAACGTAGAACAGGTCTCGAAAACTCTCCCTGGAGACTTTTGTCACAATCTATGCAAGCAACCGCTTTTCAGGAACATCCTTATCATTGGCCAGTAATTGGGTATGAAGATGATATGAAAAACTGGACGCAACAAGATTTAGAGCGCTATTTTAAAACTTATTATGCTCCAAACAATTGTGTTGTAGTAGTTTCAGGTGCAGTAAAATTAGATAAAGTGAGGGAATTGGCCAAGAAATATTTAGAACCCATTCCCGCTCAACCTGCTCCTCCTAAAGTTCACATTGTAGAGCCACCTCAAACCGGAGAGAGAAGGATTATTGTAAAAAAAGAGGTGGCAACACCTTATTTTATGATTGGTTATAAAACTCCGGAATCTAAAAGTGAAGATTATTATGCATTGAATATTTTGAGTTCCATACTTTCAAGTGGAAATTCTTCTAGATTATATTCGGCACTTGTTGACCAAAAAGAATTGGCAACACAGGTTTTTACTGATTTTGGAGATACTTTTGACCCCAATCTTTTCAATGTGTATGCTGTTGCCAATAAAGAGGTGAAAGAAAAGGATTTAGAAGAAGGAATTTACACAGAAATCGAAAAGATTAAAAAAGACGGAATTAGCGAGAAGGAACTCCAAAAAATTAAGAATCAGAAATTAATGGAGTTTTATGGTCAAGTCGAAACCATTAACGGAAAGTCAAATAATATAGGAACTTACGAAGTGTTTTTTGGAGATTATCGAAAAATGTTTGACGCTCCAGCCAATTATAATAAAGTAACTGTTGCCGAAGTTCAGCGAGTTGCCAAAAAATATTTGATTAAAAGTAACAGAACGGTAGGTATATTAAAAACGAATGTTGAAGAATAAAATTATGAAAGGAATAAAACAAAAAATCACGATATTGTGCCTCCTGGTTGCCAGTTTAAACCTATCGGCTCAGAGTTTTAAAGTACCCAATTATACTACTTTTAAATTGCCAAATGGTCTCACCATTTCCTTGATGGAACAACACGATGTGCCTATTATTAGTGTTTCGGCAATACTTTCGGCAGGTGCAATTTATGATTATGACAAAGCAGGTTTGGCTTCATTGACAGCCACAGCTTTAAAACACGGAACCAAAAATTTTCCAAAAGCTAAACTAGACGAAGAACTTGATTTTATAGGAGCCAATGTTGATACTTATGCTACAAAAGAATTTTCAGGTTTAAACTCTAATTTTGCATCGAAAGACAAAGACAAAGTTTTGGCGATTATCACGGAAATACTTCTCAATCCCGTTTTTGATGCCACTGAATTTGAGAAAGAGAAAAGTCGACTGTTAGTTTCTTTAGAGCAGCAAAAAGAAAGTCCAAGGTCTGTAATTGGGCCATATTTTGACACTCTTTTATTCGGAAATCACGTTTACGGAAATGTAATCAACGGAAATAATGCAACAGTTAGCAAATTGACTGTTAAAGAGGTAAAAGATTTCTACAATTCAAATTATAACCCTAACGATGCTGCTATTTGTATCGTTGGTGATTTTGTTAGCAAAGAGATGAAAACTACGTTGACCAAGTTATTTTCGGGTTGGGAAAAAACATCAGTTGAAAAAGAAAATTTGGCAGCTAAATCAATAGTACTTCCTACTGAAAACCGAGTATTATTGGTAAATAAAGAAGATGCCAATGAAGCTACTTATTACATCGGATCGCCAGGAATTAGCCGAAATAATCCTGATTTTGTAGCTATCGAAGTGGTTAATACACTTTTTGGAGGTCGTTTTACATCAATGCTCAACGATGAACTTAGAGTTAATACAGGCTTAACTTACGGCGCAGGTAGCCGATTTAGAACCTTAAAAAACGGGGGCTCTTTTTTTATCAGCACTTTTACAGATTCAAAAACTACAGAAGCTGCCATTGATAAAACTTTGGAAGTGCTAAATAAATTGCATTCCAATGGAATTGACGAAAAATCATTGAATTCTGCCAAAAACTATGTAAAAGGGCAGTTTCCACCAGGTTATGAAACCAATCAACAATTGGCTAGTTTATTGTCGCAAATGATTTGGTATAATTTTGATAAATCCTTTATAGATAATTTTGAAAAAAATGTAGATGGATTGGATTTGGCAAAAGCCAATAAAATTATCGCCAAATATTATCCTAAAGATAAGTTGCAATTTGTAGTAATTGGAAAATCGGCAGATATTAAAAAGGTAGTCGAAAAATATGGCAAAGTCACTGAAGTCCAAATAACGGATGACATTAAAAACAAAAATTAAATAGAAAAAAGGGATTAGGTTCCCTTTTTTTATGGATATATTTTCACTTTATTAAAGTTTTATTTAGGATTCATTTTCAACATCAAAATAGCCTTTAACTTTTATTTTTGCTGTAAAAAAATTCAAGAACAATACCACAAAAAGTAAAAATAAAAAGGCTTGGGCTGTCGCCAATACTTTTCCAATGGTGGTAACCGGAAAATAGTCCCCATATCCAATAGAAGCTGAATTGATTGTGCTGAAATAAATAGCGTCAAACCAATGATTGAAGGGTTTGTTTAAATAATTTCCGCAGGAATACAAAACTCCAAACGAAAATATAATTTCGATATAATTGAGAAAAAGCAATAACATCGACCTTTTGTAAGAACGTGGTTTCGAAAACATATCCGAAGCAAAAATCAGGGTGGGAATGTATAAAATTGTTTCTAATAACACATAAATCATTATCCAAATCACAAAATGATAGCTTTGCCAATGATTAATCAATATAACTAGCGGAAAGGCAACTTTAAGTAAAACATAGAAATCTAAAGCTAAATCACGATATTCATACCCTTTTAAATACGCCAAATATTTGATATAAACTCCCGGAAAAAGCAATTGGGAAAAAGAAAGAAACAAACGCACTAATTTTTCTATTCCGTTGTCGTCCTGATGGTGATTGTTCCAAATAGCTTTAATATTTAAGATTCGCTTTTGTACAGGATTATATTCAGGTTTTGGAATTTTGGACAAATTTCCTAGAAACAATTTCTTTAAAATCGCTTTCATAATTACAAGGTTTGAATAGTCCTTCTAATTTACGAAAAATATGCTCAACTTTTAGTACAAAACACGATTATTATTTACTTTCAATTAAAATCAATTCATTGGTTTCATCGGTTTGAATAATTTTTGATACTGTATATTTTTTAGCATCAAAATTTTTGACATAGTCAGTATTGAGTTGTTTTTGCTTGGCATTCAACATCATTGTATTGAAAAGTATGACACCTTTGGATTTCAATAAAAAGCAAATTCGGGTAATAAAAAAGAATTCAAACAGAAAATCTGGCATTTTTGAATCTTGAAATACGTCAATTACTATTAAGTCATATTTTGAATTAGTTTTCAGCACATATTTTGAGGCATCATCGATAATTATTTCAAGATTAGGAATGTCGTTAAGATGAAAATAAGTATTGGCAATTTCAATAACAGACTTATCAATTTCAACTCCTGTAATTTTTCCTTTAAAATTTATTTCATCTACCAAGGTCCGAATTACACTGCCACCAGCAACACCAAGTACAAGAATAGAATCCATCGATTCAATTTTTTTGAAACCAATATTTTTCAGGCCTATTCTTAGAATGCGTTGCAAATTTCCATACGAATAATTGGTATTTTTACTATCTAAAACTAATTTTCCGTTTGTCCAGGTCACTTCCAAGCTTTTACTAAAAGCTGAATCTTCTTTAAAAATGGTGATTGGAATTAGGTAGCTAAAGAGTTTTTTGAGCATTTTAAGAATTTTTATCAAAAATACAGGAATAATGCTAATTTTACCAAAAATAGATTCTAAATGAAAAAAAGGTTCTACAAATTTATTTTCTTCAAATTGATGAAGTGGAAAATTGAGGGCACAATTGATGAAAGCATCAAAAAATGCGTTCTGATGGTTCTTCCACACACTAGTTGGCATGATTTCTACTTGGGAATATTTACTAGAGGAATTATGGAGATGGAAATGAATTTCATTGGAAAAAAAGAATTATTTCGATTTCCATTTGGATACTATTTCCGATGGATGGGAGGAGCGCCTATTGATAGAGTAGGGAATTTAAATAAAGTAGAAGCTATTGCCAGAATATTTGAAAACCACGACGAATTCAGATTAGCCATTTCACCTGAAGGAACCAGAAAAAAAATCAGCGAACTCAGAACTGGATTTTATTACATAGCCTCGAAGGCAAATGTTCCAATAATTCCTGTAGCTTTCGATTATGGGAAAAAGTCGGTAAGTTTTGGAAAACCCTTTTACACTACTTCAAATTACGAAGAAGATCTAAAAATTTTATTAAATCATTTTAAAGGAGTAGTTGGCAAAATTCCTAAAAGTGGTTTTTCTTCATAAAACATAATTTATTCAGACGAATAAGTTTTAAAAGTTCCATTAGTGTAGAAAACTACTATTCGCTCAATTTCCCCATCCTTGACATTTCCCGAAGTTGTTTTTGAATTTGAAAAAAGATTCGAAAGATTTTCTTCTTTCTGATTTTTTGCATTTGCATTTTTTTCAGAGAACAAATCAGTTTGCTTTTCAATTTTAGTTTCAACAATGGGTTGTATTAAAATTGGAGTAGGTGAAGCTTTATTTGCTTCATTTTCTATTTCCGATTTTGGAAAAGTACCCTTACCGTTTAAAATCCAATACAAATCCACCTCGGGAAAAACATCCATAATTTTTAGAATAAAATCCAAACTTGGTTTGTTTCTGCCAGAAAGCAGGTGGGACAAACTCGAACGTTGCACGCCTATTTTATCCGCAAATGAAGAGGCATTCAGGCTGTAAAAATCCAGAATATATTCTAGTCTTTTTATGAAATCGTCAGTGTTTACCATTGTAAATAGTATTTAAAATCTTTGATGTTACAAATGTAATTAAAAACGACCAACGAACCAATATTACAGATGTAAATTGCCAAAAAAAGATAATTTTATTTTAACTTATAAATTAAGTAAAATTATATAAAGTACTGATTGTATATTAATTAAATATCAATTATATTTTTTAATACATTTGTCAATTTCTTCATTGAATCAGCTTTAATAATCAATGCTAAATTTGTTTACAATAATAAATTAAATGTTTATTTAAGGGGTTACAATTGTTAATTTAAAGATGTTTACTTTTGTAAAACAAAAATATAACTATGAATTTAGAACAATTATACAGTAAAAATAAAGAGTCATCAATTGAAGGTCGTTATATAACGTTGGATAATATTTATCCTATTTTACAAAAATTAAACACAAATAATCAATTAGAAATTATTGGAAAATCGGTGCTTGAAATACCAATTTATAAGTTTCAAATTGGTACTGGAAAAATCAAAATATTATTTTGGTCGCAAATGCACGGAAACGAAAGTACTACCACAAAAGCCTTAATTGATTTTTTAAACGTCTTGAATAGTGGTTCAGAGTTGGCCAGAAAGTTACTTAAAACATTTACTTTTTGCGCCATTCCGATGTTGAATCCTGATGGCGCCAAATTATACACCCGCGAAAATGCGAACAAAGTTGATTTGAACCGCGATTCAAAAGAGTTATCGCAACCAGAAAGTAGGGTTTTACGAGAAGTTTTCGAAAATTTTGAACCTGATTTTTGCTTCAATCTTCACGATCAACGTACCATTTTTGGGGTAGGGAACACGGGTAAACCTGCTACAATGTCTTTTTTGGCTCCAGCCTACAATGAAGAGAGAGAAATTAACGAAACAAGATTAAAGGCAATTAATTTAATTTCTCGCATAAATGATATTTTACAAATCTATATTCCGGGACAAATTGGGCGATTTGATGATGCTTTCAACATAAATTGTATTGGGGATACTTTTCAATTTTTGGGCGTTCCTACAATATTATTTGAGGCTGGTCATTTTCCGAAAGATTACAGGAGAGAGGAAACTAGAAAATATGTTTTTGTTTCTTTGATTTCGAGTTTTAAAATACTTAGCGAAAACGATTTAGTTAACAATGAAATTGATAAATATTTGAGTATTCCTCAAAATAAAGTAGTTTTTTATGATTTTTTATATAAAAATATCAAAATAAATTATGATGGTATCGAAATAATCACGAATTTTGCTGCACAATACAAAGAAGAATTAATTAACAATCAAATTTGTTTTAATGCTTATATTGTTCATATAAGTGACTTGGATAATTATTTTGGGCATTTTGAATTTGATGCAAAAGGAGCCCTTTATCACGATGAAAGTGATAATTTTCCAAAATTAAATCAGAAAGCTAACTTTTATTTAGATAACGATATAAAGTTTGTTAATGGGTTAATGAATATTTAAAGTTTGTAATTGTAGTTATAAATATTAAATTATTGAATTATGAGTAAGTTTCGTTTAGATGAAGTAGACCACCAAATTTTGGATATGTTGATTGACAACACCAGAATTCCTTTTACAGATATTGCAAAAAAATTACTGATTTCGGCTGGAACGGTTCACGTTCGAGTTAAGAAAATGGAAGATGCCGAAATAATAATGGGTTCTTCGTTAGTATTGGATTATGATAAGTTGGGGTATTCTTTCATCGCTTATGTTGGAGTTTTTCTGAACAACACTTCACAAACCAAATTTGTTTTGCAACGTATAAACGAAATTCCTTTCGTGACAGTCGCTTCTGTAACTACGGGTAAATTTAATATTTTCTGTAAAATTAGAGCTAAAGACACAAAACATGCTAAAGATGTCATCTTTATGATTGATGATATTGATGGCGTTTACAGAACTGAAACAATGATTTCTCTAGAAGAAAGCATCAATGATAAGAAACGTTTAATGCATACTATATTTAAAGATATATAATTCATTTGAACGCTATTAAATAATATAACCTCAAGTGAATTCTTGGGGTTTCTTTTTTTAACATCTATTTATTCCAACGATAACTAATCCACCAATTATGTACACGCATCCTAAAATTGAACGATTCAATGAAGAGGTTCTTTCTAAATATCACATTTATAATAGTGTTTTTATTACATTACCATTTGATTCAATAAATAATACCGGAGCCTTACTTCCATTATTTACAGATGGTTGTGATAGCGGTTTTAAAAGACAAGAAACACCGAAAGAAATTTTAGATTTATTTGCTCAAAAATACCTTAGTGGTGCTTCAGAATCTGAAAAAATCGATTTGATGTTTCGTTTCATTCAATATATAGAACGTCAAATTGTACTTTTTGATGCTATTGAAGATGCTGCATTTTCTGTAGTGAATAACATGGAAGGAAGAGGCTCTTTGCGGGATATTAAAGAAAAAGCATCAGCTCAAGATAAAGAAGTGGACTTGATTTCCTTTTTAGAAAATTTCAATGTTCGTCCGGTTCTAACAGCTCATCCGACTCAATTTTATCCTGGTGCTGTTCTAGGGATTATCAATGATTTGACTGAAGCCATTCGTAAAAATGATTTGCTCGTAATTAAACAATTGTTAGCTCAGTTAGGAAAAACACCTTTTATTCAAGCTGAAAAGCCGAACCCTTTTGATGAAGCCGTAAGTTTGATATGGTATCTTGAAAATGTGTTTTACGAAACTGCCGGGGAAATAGTACATTACCTTCAAAAAAATATTTTACACGGAAGTTCAATACAAAATCAAATTATAAAACTTGGTTTTTGGCCAGGTGGTGATCGTGATGGAAATCCTTTTGTAACTACAGAAATTACACTTAAAGTAGCCGATAGATTAAGAACATCCATTTTAAAATGTTACTATCGTGAAATGAGAAATTTAAAAAGAAAGCTAACATTTTCTGGAGTAAATGTTCTTGTTGCGGAACTTGAAAACAAATTGTATCGTTCTGTGTTTTATTCAAAAGGAGAAATTTTTATCACTTTGGAGGAGTTTAAGTCTCAATTAAATAAAATTAGAATCATATTAATAGAGCGAAATCAATCTTTATATTTAGATGAATTAGAAGCACTTCTTATTAAAGTAAATTTATTTGGTTTTCATTTTGCTTCTTTAGATATTCGCCAAAACAGTAAAATACATAATGCTGTATTTCAAGATGTTGTGCGCTATTATTTAAATATAAATTCCGAAGTTTTTCCGCCTAATTATTTTGAATTGACTGAAATTGAAAAAATTAAAGTATTGTCTACCGTTAAAGGAAATCTTGATTCGAATGTATTTGAAAATGACATTACTAAATCGACAATCGAGTCCATTCAGGCAATCAGGCAAATTCAACAAAATAACGGTGAATTTGGTGCCAATCGTTACATCATAAGCAATAATGAAAGTGCATTGAATGTTATGGAAACGTTTGCGCTTTTCAAATTAAACAATTGGGAGAATCCTACTGTTGATATAATTCCACTATTCGAATCAGTTGACGATTTGCAGAATGCGTATGTAATTATGGAGAAATTATATACCAATCCAATTTATATGGCGCATTTAGCCTCCAGGAATATGAAACAAACCATTATGCTTGGTTTTTCTGACGGCACAAAAGATGGTGGTTATTTAATGGCGAATTGGAGTATTTATAAAGCCAAAGAGGAATTGACAGCAATGTCGAGAAAATACGGAATTAAAGCGCTGTTCTTTGATGGACGTGGCGGCCCGCCTGCTCGTGGAGGAGGAAAAACGCATAAATTTTATGCTTCTTTAGGTCCGAATATCGAAAACAATGAGATTCAGATTACGGTTCAAGGGCAAACCATTAGTTCCAATTTTGGAACTTTAGATTCTTGCCGTTATAATTTAGAAAATTTATTAAGTGCCGGAGCAACAAATCAGGTGTTTAATAAGCAAAAAAATATTTTATCGGATAATGAAAAAGAAATATTAGATCAATTAGCTGATTTGGGTTATGAAAAATATTTGAGTTTCAAGAATCATCCAAAATTTATTCCATATTTGGAGCAAATGAGTACTTTGAAATATTATGCTAAAACCAATATCGGAAGCCGACCGTCAAAAAGAAGCAAATCAGAACATCTTGATTTTGCAGATTTAAGAGCCATCCCATTTGTAGGTTCCTGGAGTCAATTAAAGCAAAATGTACCTGGATTTTTCGGAGTTGGTTCTGCATTAAAACATTTTGAAGATACAAACAATTGGGATAAAGTTCAGAATTTATACAATGATTCCTTATTTTTTAGAACCTTGCTAGAAAACAGTATGATGTCATTGGCAAAATCATTTTTCCCTTTAACTTCTTACATGAAAAAGGACCCGGTGTTTGGGGCTTTTTGGCAAATTATATACGATGAATTTTTAGAAACTAAACGTTTATTATTAAAAATTGCTGGACATAAAGAGTTAATGGAAAATTATCCTGATGGAAAAGCTTCGATTGAAATAAGAGAGCGTATAGTATTGCCTTTGTTGACAATACAGCAATATGCTTTATTGAGAATTAATGAATTGAACAAAGAGCAAAACCCAGATTTAGATTTGATTCAAACGTATGAAAAAATTGTGACTCGTTCTCTATTTGGAAATACAAACGCTAGTAGAAACTCGGCTTAAAATTTTTAAATTATTTTTATGAACTTAAATCAACTGCCCGTAAATGAATATTCTGAATTTGTCGCTACTTACATCAAAGCACTTGATGATGTTAATTTATTTGAAGAATTAGAAATCAGTTTACATGATTTCATCAAGTTTGTTCAGAATATTCCAATGGACAAATTTGATTACAAGTACGCCGAAGGCAAATGGACCATCAAAGATATTATTCAGCACATTATCGATTCCGAAAGAATTTTTGGTTATCGTGCTTTACGAATTTCCAGAAATGACAAAACGCCATTGCCGGGATTTGATGAAAATGATTATGTAGAAAATACAAATGCTAATCGTAGAAGTGTTCAGGAATTATTAACCGAATTTTCTGCAGTAAGACATTCTAATTTATTGTTGTTCAAAAGTTTTTCAGATGAACAACTGACAAGATTAGGAATTGCATCCAATCACACCATTTCAGTTAGAGCTATAGGTTTTTTAATAATAGGACATATGAAACATCATCAAAGAGTTTTTGAAGAACGGTATTTGTAATAATATTCAATCCGAATTAATTTACATTTACAATTATAAAACACTATAAACGAAAAACGTCTCGAGAAATCGAGACGTTTTTTATTTTAAACCTACCTGAACACTATCCATTGAATACTGTCCAACGTTTTTACGGTTGTTGTTTCTTCATTTCTTTTTCCACCATTTCATAGAATTGGTCGATTTTTGGTAATACAACGATACGGGTTCTTCTGTTTTTTGCTCTGTTTTCTGCAGTATCATTTGTCACTAATGGAGTATAAGAACTTCTTCCTGCTGCAATTAATTGTGCTGGGTTTACTCCTAAATCACCTGCTAATACTCGAATTATAGAAGTCGAACGTTTCACACTTAAATCCCAGTTGTCTAATAAAATTCCACTTCCATTGTAAGGGACATTATCAGTGTTGCCTTCAACCATACATTCAAAATCTGGTTTGTCGTTTACCACTTTAGCTACTTTAGCCAAAACCGATTTTGCTTTGTCAGTTACATCATAACTTCCACTTTTAAATAATAATTTATCAGCGATTTGTATAAATACAACGCCTTTTTCAACATTGATTTCAATATCTGGGTCGGATATTCCAACTGACGCTTTTAAACTGGTTACAACAGCAAGTGTAACACTGTCTTTCTTGGTTAAAGCATCTTGCATTCTGCTGATTTTCAAATCTTTTTCTTTGATTGATTCTAAGGCTTTTTCGATATTTTGAGCTCCTTTTGTTGTTAAAACAGTCATATCTTTTGACTGAGAAATTAAAAGTTGATTTTGATCTTTTAATCCATCAACACTAGCTTTGAGACCTGCTTTTTCTTCCAAACAAGTATTCAATTTTACGGTACAAGTGTTCAATAAATCTTGAGTTTCTTTGTTTTTGGCTTCTAATGCAGCGTATTGTTTCTTAGAAACACAAGAAGTTAGAAGCATAAAGAATGATAAGGCAATTACAATTTTTTTCATAGATGATTAAATTTAATTAAACGTGAATTACAAAGTTAGTTTTACTATTTATTAGTAACAAATATAGTATTAAATACTTTAATTTTCTTAATGAAATAAAGATTAACAATACTTTTAGTTTTATAGTAATTTTCAGATTGAATAAGATCTCTTTTCTTGTAAGTACTGGAAAAAAGACGGTAAAATGAAAAATGAGCCCTTAAAACTGCTAAAAAATGTTTTACTTTTCCCTGAAAAAGAAATTGCATTCCAGCTATTCCGTCTAAAATGAGGCGGACAAAAAATACTGCAATCAATTGATTTTTGGGTAAGTTTTTCACCATCATCAATAATGAATTTCTAAAATTCAAAAAGGTTTTCATTGGATTTCCTTGTTGCAAAGTTGCTCCGCCTACGTGAAATACTACTGATTGTGAATTGTATTTAATACTATGTCCTTTATTAAAAGCGCGCCAACACAAATCAATCTCTTCCTGATGCGCAAAAAAATCAGCATCGAAACCATTCAACTCTTTGTAAACGGAACTTCTGATAAAGAAACAAGCACCCGAAGCCCAAAATATTTCGCAGTTGTCGTCATATTGTCCGTTGTCTTTTTCCAAAGTTTCAAAAATGCGTCCACGACAAAACATGTAGGCATATTTATCCATAAATCCGCCGGCAGCTCCAGCATATTCAAAGTATTCTTTGCGTTTGAAATCTAAAATTTTTGGTTGGATTATAGCTGTTTTAGGTTCGTTTTCGAAAGTTTCGATTATGGGTTTTAGCCAGTTCTCCGTCACTTCAATATCCGAATTTACTAATGCAAAAATCTCGGAATCAATGTGTTTTAAAGCTTCATTGTAACCTTGGGCAAAGCCAAAATTACTCTCGTTTACCACGATTTTTACCGTTGGAAAATTAGCTTTTACAAAAGCAACAGAATCATCGTTCGAAGCATTATCGGCAACATAAATATCGGCTTCGGGAGAATATTTTACAATGGATGGTAAAAATTGTTCCAATAATTTTGTTCCATTCCAATTGAGGATTACAACTGCTATTTTCATTTTAAATCTTTGTGTTTTTCAATTCATAATCCGGCAATTCTCTCAAAAACTCATATTTTTCATTTTCAAAATCCATCAGGCAAAAGTAGTGATTATGACCGTTGGTCACCATCAAATATTGAGCTTTCAGAGTCATATTGTAACGTGCAATTTGATCGAAAGTCGCTTGAGCAGTTTTAATTTCAGGTGCTTTACATTCCACTAAAACAAAGATGGAACCATCGGGATTGAAAACCACAATATCGTATCTTTTTCGTAATCCGTTGACATTTAAAACTTTTTCGACGTTGATTAATGATTTTGGATATTTTTTTTCTTCCAATAAAAAACGAACTACGTGTTGGCGAACCCATTCTTCGGGAGTGAGAATGATAAATCTTTTCCTGATTTCGTCGAAAATAGACACTTTATTTTCGCTATTTTTGAAACGAAAAGAATAAGATGGAAAATTGAGTTGCTGCATCAAGCAAAAGTATTAAATAAGTTTAAAGTTTCCAGTTTTCAAATCTGAAATCTGCAATCTAAAATCTGCAATCTAACAAATGGACGAAGTTTTAAAAATAGTTAACGACATCAAGGCAGGTAATATTAAACCCATCTATTTTTTGATGGGAGAAGAGTCTTATTACATCGATAAATTATCAGATTATATTGAAAGTAATGTTTTGTCCGAAGAGGAGAAAGGCTTTAATCAAACGGTTTTATATGGACGTGATGTTACAATAGAAGATATAGTTTCGACTGCCAAACGTTATCCGATGATGGCCGAGCGTCAAGTAGTGATTGTAAAGGAAGCTCAGGATTTGTCAAGAACCATTGATAAAATCGAAAGTTATGCCGAAAACCCAATGCCTTCGACCGTTTTGGTTATTTGTTACAAATACAAAACCTTGGATAAAAGGAAAAAAGTAACCAAACTTTTAGCCAAAAATGGTGTCGTTTACGAAAGCAAAAAACTGTATGAAAATCAAGTTGGGGATTGGATCAAACGGATTTTGGCAGGAAAAAAATATTCTATTGAACCCAAAGCCAATGCGATGTTGGTGGAATTTCTAGGAACTGATTTAAGTAAGATCAATAATGAATTGGAGAAACTGCAAATCATTTTGCCGAAAGGCAGCACAATAACGCCGCAGCATATCGAAGAAAATATAGGTTTCAGCAAGGATTTTAATGTATTCGAACTGCGAAAAGCTATTGGTGATAAAAACCAATTGAAAGCCTACACTATCGCCGATAATTTTGCCCAAAACCCAAAAGACAATCCGATGGTTGTGACAACAAGTTTAGTGTTTAGCTTCTTTGTTCAACTGCTAAAATACCACGGATTGAAAGACAAAAACCCTAATAACGTCGCCAAAGTATTGGGAGTTAATCCATTTTTTCTGAAGGATTACGATATCGCACTCAAAAATTATCCTATGCGAAAAGTGAGCCAGATTGTGGGTTCGTTGCGGGATATTGATGTTAAAAGCAAAGGAGTTGGAGCGAATGCTTTGCCACAATCGGATTTGTTGAAGGAAATGCTTTTTAAAATATTTAATTAGCGGAGAAAAATTTGCGATATTTGCACTTCTAAAATAAAAAACAACAATAATTATGGGAATGAATAAAAACACTATTTTAGGATGGGCTACCTTGATAATGATTCTAATGGGATTGTTATTAATTGGACTAGGAGCTTTTAAATATAGAGATGTTTCAGGATGGGGATTTGCTGCTGTTGGCTTGGGTTTCTTGGCTAATGCTTGGGTTTTTAATTCTCTGAAAGGAAGAGTTTAATAAAATAATCAATGCCAATTACGATGGCAATAATTTTTTAAAATATAAAAATGGCTGACGATAAAAAAGTAATTTTCTCAATGCAAAAATTGAGTAAAACCTATCAAGGAGCGGATAAACCGGTTCTTAAAAATATTTATTTGAGTTTCTTCTACGGAGCAAAAATTGGAATTTTAGGACTAAATGGTTCTGGAAAATCATCCTTATTGAAGATTATAGCCGGAGTTGATAAAAATTATCAAGGCGATGTCGTTTTTCAACCGGGTTACACTGTTGGATATTTGGAACAAGATCCACAATTAGACGAAACAAAAACTGTTCTCGAAATTGTTCAGGAAGGAGTTGCCGAAACAATGGCCGTTTTGGATGAATACAATAAAATAAACGATTTATTTGGTCTTCCTGAAAACTATGAAGATGCTGATAAAATGGACAAATTGATGGATCGTCAAGCCGCTTTGCAGGATAAAATTGATGCTCTGGGCGCTTGGGAAATCGACACCAAACTAGAAATTGCTATGGATGCGTTGCGTACTCCAGATGGTGATACCCCAATTAAAAATTTATCTGGAGGTGAACGTCGTCGTGTGGCATTATGCCGTTTGTTGTTGCAACAGCCAGACGTATTACTTTTGGATGAGCCAACGAATCACTTGGATGCTGAATCTGTTTTATGGTTAGAGCAACATTTGGCACAATATGCCGGAACTGTAATTGCTGTAACTCACGACAGGTATTTCTTAGATAATGTTGCCGGTTGGATTTTGGAATTGGATAGAGGTGAAGGGATTCCCTGGAAAGGAAACTATTCTTCTTGGTTGGAACAAAAATCAGGTCGAATGGCTTTGGAAGAAAAAGTAGCTTCGAAACGCAGAAAAAACTTAGAACGTGAGTTGGACTGGGTTCGTCAAGGTGCCAAAGGGCGTCAAACCAAGCAAAAAGCGCGTTTGCAGAATTACGATAAACTCTTGAATGAAGACCAAAAACAATTGGACGAAAAATTAGAAATTTATATTCCAAATGGACCAAGGTTAGGAACCAATGTCATTGAAGCTAAAAATGTTGCCAAAGCTTTTGGAGATAAATTATTGTATGACAACTTGAATTTTACATTGCCACAGGCGGGAATTGTTGGAATTATAGGACCAAATGGTGCTGGTAAATCGACCATTTTCAAAATGATTATGGGCGAAGAAAAACCAGATGCCGGCGAGTTTTTAATTGGCGACACTGTTAAAATCGCTTATGTAGATCAAGCGCATTCGAATATAGATGTAAACAAATCGATTTGGGAAAACTTTGCCGATGGTCAGGAATTGATTATGATGGGCGGACGTCAAGTAAATTCTCGTGCTTACTTATCGCGTTTCAATTTTGGTGGAGGAGAACAAAATAAGAAAGTTTCCATGCTTTCAGGTGGAGAAAGAAATCGTTTGCATCTTGCCATGACTTTGAAAGAAGAAGGGAACGTACTTTTATTGGATGAGCCAACGAATGATTTGGACATCAACACGCTTCGGGCTTTGGAAGAAGGTTTAGAAAATTTCGCAGGTTGTGCTGTTGTAATTTCGCACGACAGATGGTTTTTGGATAGAATTTGCACACATATTCTAGCTTTCGAAGGAAATTCCGAAGTCTATTATTTTGAAGGTGGATTCTCAGAATATGAAGAAAATAAAAAGAAACGTTTAGGTGGAGATTTAACTCCGAAACGATTGAAATACAGAAAGTTGATTAGAAGTTAAATTTCTAATTTTAAATTATAAGAGGATGCTGAGCATCCTCTTTTTTTTGAAAATTATTTCTTTTTATCGGAATTCATCATAATAATAACAGCTGAAACAATTCCTATAATTACTAAACTGAAGACGACTACCATAATAATAGTACCATTATTCCAAGAAAAAAGTGTTGTGTCTTTCATGATTCTTATTTTTTTACCAAATATATAATTCTTGCAAAATAAATTTTATGATAAATATCATAATAATTTGTATTTATTCC
Organism: Flavobacterium psychrophilum; assembly: GCA_945860385.1. Lineage (GTDB taxonomy): Bacteria > Bacteroidota > Bacteroidia > Flavobacteriales > Flavobacteriaceae > Flavobacterium > Flavobacterium psychrophilum_K. The sequence goes on along the minus strand of CAMAQD010000001.1, from coordinate 78,856 downwards.
AAAAATTTTGACTGTAATTCTTTCGTAGGCAACAAGCAACTTTCTTTTTTGCCATACCATTTATAACGGTTTTTAGCAATGTAATCATAAAGTTGATTGCTTACTCCAATGGGAATAATCCTAAAAATAGATCCAAAATGGAAAATTCCACCTAGATTTTTTGCAATTTGAAGTGCGGCTTGTGATTTATAATAATAAGCAACTCCGGGTTCGTACAGTATAATACTATCAATATTCATTGGATTAATTCCAATATGTTTTAAAATTTCCTGACCCAATTCCGATTGCAAAGCCACAAACCGAAACACATCTTTCTTGTCGTGTTTTATAACAAACTGAACGGCCGCATCGCACAAATTACAAAGGCCGTCAAAAAGGATTATTTTTTTGTTAGGAGGAAGGTTTAGCATAATTATTTATTTCTTTACGGCTTCAACTAATTCCAATAGATCTAAACTCACTTTCGATGTAAACATTCCGTAATTCACAGTGGCTTTGTTTTTTTCAATGTTATCGATACTTCCCACGGCTTTACCGTCAAACATTCTTACTCGATCGCCTAGTTTTAGGATTGGCTTGGGTTTTTCGATAACAGGTTTTAGTTTCTTTTCTTTTTTGGCAACCCTGATTTCCTCGACTTTAACTTCAATTTCTTTGACGACCTCTTTTTTCTTTTCAACAATAGCCTTAATTTCTTTTGGTGTGGCTTTTATTCGTTTCGAGTTTTCGATTTCGATGATTTTCAAAAACTCTCCAATAAGGTCTTTTTTGTTTTTATTATTAAAATATTTTTGGGCAATATCTTCTATTTTCTGACCAATATAAATCGTTTTTTGGTTGCTGTCATACAATTCCTGATAGCTTTCCAGTTTTTGTTTGATTTTTACGTTGATGGTTTCCATTTTCTTGCCTTCTTCACGCGCTTTCGTTTCTTCTTCCTTGAGTATTTGCGAAGTTTTTTCCATCTTCGAACGCTCTTTTTGCAGCGTGGCAATGGTTTTGTCAAAACGCACTTTTCCGACTTCGATTTTCTTTTTTGCTCGATTAATTAAGCTATACGGAATTCCGTTTTTCAAGGCTACTTCAAACGTAAATGAACTTCCTGCTTGACCTAAAACCAATTTATACAATGGTTCCAAGGTTTTTTCATCAAACAACATATTGGCATTAATGGCAAAAGGCAATTCGTTTGCCAGTATCTTTAGATTCGAATAATGTGTGGTTATAATCCCAAAAGCTTCTCGATGGTAGAATTCTTCCAAGAAAATTTCAGCCAAAGCACCTCCTAATTCCGGATCGGAACCCGTACCAAATTCATCAATCAAGAACATGGTTTTCTTGTTGCATTTCTTCAGGAAGTAGTTCATATTCTTCAGTCGGTAACTGTAGGTACTCAAATGGTTTTCAATAGATTGGTTGTCTCCAATATCAGTTAAAATCCTATCGAATAGAAAGGTTTCACTGCGTTCGTGAACAGGAATCAACATTCCAGATTGCAACATTAATTGCAGTAATCCGACGGTTTTCAGCGAAATGGTTTTCCCTCCTGCATTGGGTCCGGAAATTACTATAATTCTTTTTTCCTGATTTAATTCAAAAGTCTGAGGATGGGTAATTGCGTCTTTTTGTTTGTTATTCAAATACAAAATAGGGTGGAAGGCATCTCTAAAATACAATCTTCGACCTTCTGTAATGGTTGGCAATATTCCATTGATTCTACTGGCATATTTTGCTTTGGCAGCAATCACGTCAATATCGCTCAAGAAATCTTGGTATTGGATAAGCAATGGCAGAAACGGACGAATTTGATTGGATAATTGTTTTAGGATTCGAGTGATTTCCTCTTTTTCCTCATATTCTAAATTGCTCAATTCACGCGAATATTTCAAGGTCGTTTCCGGTTCAATGTAAGCGATGCTTCCCGTTTTGGAACTGCCCAGAATTGACCCTTTTACCTTTCGTCGATACATTGCCAAAACAGCCAAAACCCTACGATTTTGAACAAAACTTTCTCTGATATCGTCTAAATAGCCAAGGGAATTGTATTGGGTTAAAGCCACGCCAAAACTTTGGTTCACTTTACCCCGAACGGAATTCATTTCTCGTCGAATATTTAATAAATCCGGAGATGCATTGTCTTTTATCTCGCCATATTTGTCAACCACAACATCAATGAGATAACTAATGTCTTTCGTTATTTCAATTTTAGATGCTTTTGCATTTAGATTTGGGTAGTAGTCATCGAATTTCTTGAAATAATTCAACATAAAATTCGTGGTTTCGGATATGGTTGCAATTTTTCGGAATCCACCCACTTCCAGAAAACTGTCTTCTATGGCCAAGAATTTGATTTCATACGTGATGGCATCAAATCCGTGATTGGGAATGGCGTTGTTATTCTGGAAAGAAGAAACATATTCAGATGTTTGCATTAAAGCCTCCATTAAAGTTTCCTTGTCTTTGAAGGGTGTGATTTCGAGTGCTTTTTGTTTACCAATATCAGTGTTGCAAATCGCCGAAAGCGTTTCGAGAACAGTTGGAAATTGTAAATCTTGAAGTGTTTTTTCTGTAATGGATATCATTTTATATGCTGAAAGTCTAATGTCAAAGGTTCAAAGGTTCAAAGGTTCAAAGGTTCAAAGTTACAAAGTAATAAAGTCAAAAACCATTTTCTTGGTGCACTTTGCGAAAACTTTACGAACTTTGCGGTAAAATATATTTATGCAACCCAAACTCAATCCTTCTTGGCAAACTATTTTAGCAGACGAAATCCAGAAACCGTATTTCAAGGATTTGATGAAAGCTGTCGATGAAGAATACCAGAATCACACTTGTTTTCCTCCAAAGGAATTAATTTTCGCAGCTTTCGACCATTGTTCGTTCGAGGATTTAAAAGTGGTTATTATTGGTCAAGACCCGTATCACGGCAATAATGAAGCAAATGGTTTGTGCTTTTCGGTTAACGATAGCATTAGGATTCCACCTTCTTTGCGCAATATTTTCAGGGAGTTGAATGATGATTTTGGAACTGTTTTTTTGCCTACTTCCGGTAATTTAGAACATTGGGCAAAGCAAGGCGTTTTGCTTTTGAATGCTGCTCTTTCAGTTCGAATTGACAGTCCAAACAGTCACAAACACTTAAAATGGGATGCTTTCACTGATGCAGTTATCCAAAAAATTTCAGCTGAAAAGCAAAATGTAGTTTTCCTGCTTTGGGGAAGTTTTGCAAAAAAGAAAGGCGCTAGAATTGACCGAACCAAACATCTCGTTTTAGAATCAGGTCATCCTTCGCCAATGAGCGCCAATCAAGGGAAATGGTTCGGAAACAAACATTTTAGCCAAACTAATGAATATTTAAAATTAAAAGGGAAAAGGGGAATTGATTGGTAAAACTTAGTAGCTGTTTTCCAATTGATACCAATTCCAGGAAACACCATCTTCGAGGTATTGTTCGGTCATTTGCATTCCAATCTTTTGAAGAATTCTATTCGAAGCTGCATTTTCGGTATGCGCAGCAGCTTCCACAGTTTTTATATTCAATGTTTCGAAAGCATATTTCAACCAGGTAAATGAAGCTTCGCTGGCATATCCTTTTGCCCAAAATTTTTCGTCCAATCGATACCCAATGTCGTAAAAATTGACTTTGTTATTTACCGTTTCAGTATTGAATTTTAGTCCAGCCCAACCTATAAATTCATTGGTTTCTTTCGAAATCATTGCAAATCTTCCTATGCCATTTTCAACATATTGTTTTCTGACAAATTCGATGATTTCAATAGTTTCCTCTATTTTTTGAACGGGTTTATTCCATAAATATAGGTGAACTTTTGGATTATTATCCATTGCAAAAAAAGCTTCTGCATCAGAAAGCTTTAGTTGACGAAGAATTAGTCTGTCAGTTTCGAGTATTAAATTCATTTGTTTTCAAATTTTTTACCACACCAAGGACAAAACTCAATTTCTATAAAAGAATTACCTCCATCGTGAATTATAATTCCATAAATATTTTGTTTTTTCGAATAATTAATGATTTTATCAGGGCACTCAAAAAGATCTTTATGAATATCACATTTATATTCAATATGATATTTCATTGATTCACAACAAAATTCTTTTTTCATAAATTTTAGATTACAACTTCTAAGATTTTTTTACATCGCTAATTTCCCCAAAGCATATGCAATCAATTCATCAACAGCTTTGTATGGATCTTCGCTAAAGGTACCGTTGGCACGATTGGCAATGATGGCGTTTAATGATAAACAATTGTGCCCGAGAAGTTTTCCAAGTCCATAAATGGCACCCGTTTCCATTTCGAGATTGGTCATTCGTGTTCCATTAAAATTGAAGCTGTCCATCTTGGAATTTAGATTTTCGTCTTGAATATTCAAACGTAAAACCCGACCTTGAGGACCATAAAAACCTCCAGCGGTTCCTGTAATTCCTTTGAATATTCGACTGCTCTCCAAACGTTTTTCCAGTTTTTCGGAACAAGAAATTACGTACGGACGTCCTTTTCTCATATCCCAATCGGTGTGTTTGATAAAAGCATCTTCCATTTCAATTTCAGAAACGTCATCAATCAAGTAGGAGCGAAGCATATTGTCTAAGCCCAATCCGAATTTTCCCATCACGAAACTATCCACAGGAATATCAGCTTGTAAGGAACCTGAAGTTCCAATTCTGATAATATTTAATGATGTTAGCTTTTCTCTTGGTGTTCTAGTTTTTAAATCGATGTTGACCAAGGCATCCAATTCGTTCATTACAATATCAATATTGTCTGGACCAATTCCGGTTGACATTACGGTGATTCGTTTGCCTTTGAAAAGACCGGTTTGGGTTTTAAATTCTCGTTTTTGTGTTGAAAATTCGATGCTGTCGAAGAATTGCGTGATTTTTTCGACACGATTTTGATCCCCTACAAAGATGATGTCTTGCGCAATATGTTCGGGTTGTAAGTTTAAATGATACACACTTCCGTCTGGATTGAGTATCAATTCTGATGATTTTATCATTGTTTATTTTTTATCGCAAAGGCGCAAAGTTTTCGCAAAGCACACCAGGCTAATTATTAGTATTATTGTTTTTAATCTGAAATCTGCATTCTTAAAATTACCCTCCAACGCGTTTTACTTTAAATCCTTTCTCTTTGAGCATTTGCATAATTTTGTCCCGATAATCTCCTTGAATGATTATAGAATTGTCTTTAAAAGTTCCTCCAACACTTAATTTGGTTTTGATTTCTTTGGCTAAGATTTTAAAGTCCTCGTCCGTTCCTTCGTAACCTTCGATTATGGTAGTGGCTTTTCCTTTTCGCTTTTCGAATTTGCAAATCACAGGTTCTTTTTGAATAAAAAGCTCGTGCTCTTCTTCTAGAAATTCCTCAGGTTCCGATTCGATATGGTCAGGAAATAGATTTTTTAATTGTTCGTGTAAATCCATATTTAAATTTTAAGAAAACTAAAAAGACATCAAGTAAACTCAATGTCTTTCTTATCTTATAAAGTTATAAATTATTTTTTGATTAAACCTAAATCTACTAATCTTTCGTATAAATATTCTCCGGCAGTGATGTCTTCAAATTGCTGCGGATTTTCGGCATCGATGCAATTTTCTAAACAATTTAGTTTCATCTCACTTACGGGATGCATAAAAAATGGTATAGAATAACGAGATGTTCCCCATAATTCCCTAGGAGGATTCACCACTTGATGAATGGTTGATTTCAATTTATTGTTGGTGTGACGCGACAACATATCACCAACATTAATCACCAATTCATCAGGTTGAGCAATGGCATCAATCCATTCGCCATCGTGATTTTGTACTTGCAATCCACGACCTTGCGCACCCATCAAAAGGGTAATCAAATTGATGTCACCGTGAGCTGCGGCACGAATCGCGTTTTCAGGTTCAGAAGTGATGGGTGGATAATGAATGGGGCGCAAAATAGAGTTGCCTTCTTTGGCATATTCATCGAAATAAAACTCATTTAAACCCAAGTGTATAGCCAAAGCTCTCAATACATAAACGCCTGTTTTCTCGAGCATTTGGTAGGCTTCTTTTCCTACAATGTTAAAACGTGGTAATTCTTTTACTTCTACATTATCGGGATATTCCGCGGCGTATTTGGAATCTTTTTCAACATATTGGCCAAAGTGCCAAAACTCTTTCAAATCGCCTTCTTTTCGGCCTTTGGCATGTTCTTTTCCAAAAGAAACATAGCCTCTTTGACCTCCAATACCTGGAATTTCGTAATTATGTTTAGTTTCTAAAGGCAAATCGAAAAAGTTTCTTATTTCGCCATACAATTCTTCGACTAATTGGTCGTCAAGAAAATGCCCTTTTAAGGCTACGAATCCAATTTCTTCAAAAGCACTTCCGATTTCATTTACAAATTTTTGTTTACGTTTCGGATCAACCGAAAGGAAATCACGCAAGTCAACACTAGGAATGTTTTGCATATTGTCAATTTTAATTATTGAATAAGCTTTAGCTTTTCGTAGCAAAAATAGAAAATATTTTATGAAATTTTTATAAACTTAATTAGGGTTCAAAACTATTTTATTTATTAGCTTTGTTATATTGATAATTTAAGGCAGTGTATTTTACAGTTTTCTTAATTTTTCAACGTATAATATTAAATTCAACTCATCTTGAAGTTGGAACTATAAATTTAAATTTAACAACATCTAATTTTATTAAGTATGGTAGTACAGTATCAAGGAAAACAAAATGGAATTCCGACCACATTTACAATCAGAATTATTGGAAATAATCTTTCGAAAAGCAGTTCTAATTACCAAATTGATTTATTGGTGGGAAACAAGCAATTGCCCACTTTTACGACATCGATTCATCAGAGTTTATCCAATTGTCTAAAAGAAATTTATTTGTTCAGAAAGCACAATGGGATTACATTTGATGCTTCGACTGAAAAAATTGCTCCTAAGTTGGTTCCTTACGATTTAGTTTTATTCAACTATCAAAAGAACGCATTGTTTATGGCATAAGATTTTTTTTTGTACTAAATAATCCGCTTTGCTTTCACAAAACGGATTATTATTCTAATTCTTTTTCCAAAAAATTGGTATCAACCTTGTAATAATAAACTAATTTTAGGTAAAATGTTTTTGTAACAAAATTAAAAATTCGTGTTTATCTATGGGTTTCGAAATATGATCATTACATCCAACATAGATAGCTTTTCGTATATCACTGCTAAGTCCATAGGCTGATTGTGCAATAATGATTACCTTTTTATTGAATTGGCGAATTTCATTGGTAGCATAGTAGCCATCCATAATAGGCATTTTTATATCCATCAATACTAAATCAATATCCGGATTATTGTTGCAGGCGGCAACGGCTGCTTCTCCATCAGATACATTTAGTGTTTCTTTACTAAAAGGTTGAACCACTTTATTTATGAACAATTTTGATATTTCATCATCTTCAGCAATTAGGATTTTTAATTTTTTTAGATGATTAACTATTCCAGAGTCAATGGCAATATTTTCATTTTTCGTTTTTTCTTCAACACTTTTATCATAAGGAATGGTAAAATAAAAAGTACTTCCTTTGCCTAGTTTACTCTCTAGCCAAATTTTTCCGCCAAGCATTTCTATAAAAGCTTTCGAAATAGACAAACCTAATCCTGCTCCTTGAACAGCCATTTTATCATCAATATCGGCTTGTATAAAACGCTCAAATACTGCTTTTTGTCTACTTTTTGGAATTCCGATACCTGTATCGCTGACAAAAAACTCAAGATAATCCCCTTTTTTCAGGTATCCAAATTCTATTATGCCTTCATTGGAATATTTTACGGCATTTTTAACCAGATTGATAAGGATTGCAAATACTTTTTCACGATCTGTTCTAATAATTGAATCAATAGATGTCAAACTTTTCAAGCAAGACAACTTCATTCCTTTGATTTCTACCTCTGGTTTAAAGAATGTAAAGATGTAATCTATTTGGTCATTTATGTTGGATTCCGTCATTTTTAGCTTCATAAGTCCGGATTCTATTTTTGAAATATCGATAATATCGTTTATAATATTAAGCATCCTAGCACCACTTTTTTCTATAATATCGATATATTTTTTCTGTTCATCACCAGATAACATTGGGTCTTTTAGTAATCCAGCAAAACCTAAAATACCATTCATAGGAGTACGTATTTCATGACTCATATTTGCTAGAAAGGATGTTTTTAATTTATCACTTTCTTCCGCATGATTTTTGGCAATTACTAATTCTTCGTTCAAGTATTTGTATTGATCGTTTTGAGCTTCAATTTTATTATTTTTTTCTTGCAGTAAAAGGGCTGTTTCTTTTCGATAGGTGATTTCTTCTTTTATGGCAATAAAATGCGTAATATCTCCTTTGCCGTTGGTTATGGGAGAAATACTTGCAGATTCCCAGTAAAGTTCGCCGTTTTTTCTTTTGTTAAGAAACTCACCGCGCCAGTCATTTCCATTATTGATTGTTTCCCATAACAGTTTATATTCTTCTTTTGTTGTGTGTCCTGATTTTAATATTCTAGGGTTTTGTCCAATGATTTCTTCTCGGCTATATCCCGTTTTTTCTAAAAACTTTGGATTTGCATATTCGATGTTACCATTAGGATCTGTAATTGCAATACTTACCGGACTTTGTTCTACGGCTTGCGAAAGTTTGCGAAGTTGTTCTTCAGCGTGTCTGCTTTCGGTGATATCTTCGACCATGCAAAGGTGTTTGGAGTGTATTTCTTTGGTAATCGAGATCGGAGTGACGGTCAAGTTGACCCAAACAATTGCGCCATCCGGTTTCAGATAGCGTTTTGTCATTTGGTATCCTGAAGTTTTTCCCGAATTCATCAATGCCATATTATCCAAATCCTCCTGAATATCTTCGGGATGTGTAATGGCCATCCAGTTAGTAGCAGTCATTTGTTCAATGGTTCTCCCAACAATTTGGGCATACATCGGGTTGACTTCATAAAAGTGACCATCCACGGAATCGATGAGCGCTATCCCCATAGGAGTTTCATTAAAAATAGTTTTAAATCGCATTTCACTCTCTTGCAATGCTCGCTCTTGTCGTTTCCGCTGAGTGATGTCCCTACCGATTCCCATAACTCCTACAACTTCACCTTTACTGTTATAAAGTGGGGTTTTTATGGTTTCTGTCAACTCAAAGTGGCCATCGTTAGCAAAGGTTAAATTCTCCTCGTTCATCGTCGATTTTTCAGCTTCGATAGCTAATTTGTCGTTTTTTCTAAAAAAATCAGCTAATTCTTTATCAAAAAAAGCATAGTCCGTTTTTCCGATGAGATTTGTTCTTTTAATACCTGAGAATTGTTCGAAACGTTCGTTGCATTCGAGATATACACCATTTTTATCCTTCAGCCAAACTAAATCAGGACTTCCGGCAATCATTCCTTGCAATTTATTTTCGCTTTCTTTTAGTTTTTCTTCAACCAACACCCTTTCGGTAATGTCCCGAACTATTCCTTCATGAAAAAGAATATTCTTGGATTTGTCAAAAGTCAAACATCCGTGATCTTCTACCCAAAGTTCAGAATCATCCTTTTTTCTTAACCTATAAACCCCAAGTTCTTTTTCTTCTTCTTGAAGTTTTGCGCTCTCACGATCAGCCACGTCGAAGTACATTTGTTTTTTTATATCTACGGCCAATAAATCTTCTGTACAATCATAACCCAGCATTTTGACCATAGCTTGATTCACCTCAATAAATCTGCCCTCTTCAGTGCTTTTATATACACCATCAGGCATATTTTTAATTAAGCTTCTGTATTTTTTTTCACTTTCTTTTACTATTTGCTCCGCTTGTTTGCGCATGAGAGTAATGCCAATGTTGGAACAAATACCTTCAAAAAAACGGATATTCTCAATTGTAAAAGCATTCTCTTCCTTTTTGTTGAGTTGTAATGTACCCACAATTTTCTCGTTTACCGTAATAGGAATGATGGCAACAGAACCAGATTTTAAATGAATACAAGTATTTCTTTGCTGTAATTCGAACTCTTCTTCTGTTAATATTGGTGCTGTAAGGAAAGAGTTACAAGTAATGTAACTTCCTGTGGCGGTCTGAGTGAAATTTTCAGCGTTTAGTTTACCGAAAACAGCAAAGGAACAGCCACATTGCAGCTTGAGGCTTCCTTCGTTATTTTTGCACATCATTTCTTGATTTGCATTGAGCGAATTTCCCGTCGATACACAACTTTCAGAAAAACCGATTTGATAAAAATAAGGTAAATCATCCTCTATTTGAAGGCAGATTCCAATGGCTGAAAATTTTAGTTCCTTATGAATTAATTTCAGCACAGCATCAATTACTTTCTTCAGACTAAGATTGCTGTTCAGCAAGACTAATATTTCATTGGAAAGAAATTGGAATTTTTTAGTTTCCTCTTTCAATAATAATAGTTCTTCGTGTTCCAATTCTAACTTTTGAATGAGGTCTAAAGTTTGATCTTTTGAAAGTTTAACAAGGATAGTTGAGGATCCGCTATCCGCATTATCCAAACTAATTTCTTTTTTGTATAAATCTAAAATTGCGTCGTACTTTTGTTGTAAATCCAGTAATTGTTTTACAAGCTCTTCTTTGGTTTTACTATCGTTATTCATTGTAGGTTTTACTAAATTAATCTTTGGGGGAATAATTTTTGTTTGTTTAAAGTTCGAAAAAGTGGTGATGTAAAGTACGGTTTCTAACTGTACTCAAATGTACTGAATAATCGGATTGCTTTAAGTATTAACTATTAGTTTTATTGCTTTAAATAGTACTGTTCGGAAAAGTTTTTCGTGTTTTTTTAGATGACTTTTTTAAGGAATATTTATGTTTTAATTTCTTTGATTTCGTTATTTCAAATACAATGAACAGAATAACTCTTGTCATTATAAAAAAAGCTTTAACTATTCCTTTAGTCAAAAGCTGAAAAAGATATTTTTCAAAAAGAACAGTAACAAGGAAATCGTTTTAAAGAAAAATCCGCTTTGCTTTCACAAAACGGATTCCTGTAAAAATCTACAATCTAAATTATACAATCTGAATTCTAAAGGTGAATCACTTCGCCATAAGCATCAGCAACGGCTTCCATAACCGCTTCACTCATTGTTGGGTGAGGATGGATTGATTTTAGGATTTCGTGACCTGTTGTTTCTAATTTTCTGGCTACAACTGCTTCGGCAATCATATCGGTAACACCTGCACCAATCATATGACAACCCAACCATTCGCCGTATTTAGCATCAAAAATTACTTTTACAAAACCATCGGGAGTGCCTGCGGCTTTCGCTTTTCCTGAGGCCGAGAATGGGAATTTTCCAATTTTCAATTCGTATCCTTTTTCTTTCGCTTGTTTTTCTGTCAACCCTACAGAAGCAATTTCTGGTGTTGCATAAGTACAACCCGGAACGTTTCCGTAATCGATTGGATCAACGTGAAGACCAGCAATTTTTTCTACACAGTTAATTCCTTCGGCAGAAGCAACGTGTGCCAATGCTTGTCCTGGAGTTACATCGCCGATGGCGTAATATCCAGGAATATTGGTTTCGTTGTAAGCGTTTACCAGGATTTTGTCTCTGTCGACAGCAATTCCTACTTCTTCTAATCCTATGTTTTCGATGTTGGTTTTAATTCCAACAGCTGACAATAAAATATCGGCTTCCAAAACTTCTTCTCCTTTAGCTGTTTTTACAAAAGCTTTTACCCCTTTTCCTGAAACATCAATTTTCTCTACCGAAGAGTTAGTCATGATTTTTACACCTGCTTTTTTCATTGAACGTTCCATTTGTTTCGAAATATCTTCATCTTCAACAGGAACAATATTGGGCATAAATTCAACAATGGTAACATCTGTTCCCATGGCATTGTAAAAATGGGCAAATTCTACTCCAATTGCTCCAGACCCCACAATAATCATCGATTTTGGTTGTGTTGGCAATGTCATAGCTTGGCGATATCCTATTACTTTTACACCGTCTTGTGGCAAGTTTGGCAATTCGCGTGAACGAGCACCAGTCGCAATAATGATGTGATCAGCTGAATATTCAGTTACTTTTCCGGCTGCATCCGTAACATCTAATTTTTTTCCTGGTTTAACTTTTCCAAAACCATCAATAACGTCTATTTTATTTTTTTTCATTAAGAATTGTACACCTTTGCTCATTCCGTCGGCAACCGAACGGCTTCGTTGTACAACAGCTGGGAAATCTTTATCAAAGGATGAAACCGTTATACCATAATCGGAAGCGTGTTTTAAATAATCAAAAACCTGAGCTGATTTTAGCAAAGCCTTCGTTGGAATACAGCCCCAATTCAAACAAACTCCGCCAAGGTTTTCTTTTTCGATTACGGCCACTTTAAAGCCTAATTGTGATGCTCTGATGGCAGTTACATATCCGCCTGGGCCACTTCCTAAAACAATAATATCGTATTTCATTTTTTCGTATTTATTTTGTTATTGTAAAAATGCAGTCGCAAAAGCTCGTGTCATTTTGTTCGTGTTTATTTATTTTTTATACAAAATGCAGTCGCAAAAGCTCGTGTCATTTTTATGTTTTTTCCTAATTAATTTCAGTTTGCAAAATTAAGGATTTATTTTAAAAAACTTCAAGTGTTTTGTATGTTTATGTGTTTATTTCTAAAAATGATAATGGTTCTTTTAAAATCCAAGGGTTTTTGTAAATTGCTAATTATAGCTGGAAAATGCTTCTAAAAATAGAATTAAATTTCAGTTACAAACTGCGAATCATACAAGTTTTTGTAATAACCGCCTGATTTTTCTAATAATTCCTGATGCGTTCCTTGCTCGACAATTAAGCCTTTGTCCATTACCACAATTTTGTCGGCTTTGAGAATGGTGGCCAGGCGATGGGCAATTACGATAGAAGTTCTTCCTTTGGTAATCGTTTCGGTCGCTTTTTGAATCAATTCCTCTGAATATGTATCGATTGACGATGTGGCTTCATCCAAAATCAGAATGCTCGGATTACTTACATAAGCCCGAAGAAAAGCAATAAGTTGGCGTTGTCCCGATGATAACATTACGCCACGTTCCTTTACATCAAAATCATAATTATCTGGTAAACTCTTGATGAATTTATGTACGCCGATTTTTTTGGCCGCAGCCAAAACCTGTTCACGGGAAATATCGGGATTGTTTAGCGTAATGTTATTGAAAATGGTATCAGCGAAAAGAAATACGTCTTGTAAAACCACCGCAATTTGCTTTCGCAAAGAGCTCAAAGTATAATTTTCGATGTTTTGACCATCGATACAAATAGTTCCGCTATTGATTTCATAAAAACGGTTTAGCAAATTGATAATCGTCGATTTTCCTGCTCCTGTTGCTCCAACTATGGCAATGGTTTCGCCTGCTTTAACATTCAGATCAATGCCTTTTATCACATATTCTTCGGCGATGTAACCAAAATGAACATCCTTGAATTGTATGCTTCCATTAAATACTGGTGCTTCAATAGTTCCTGTATCTTGAATTTGGTCTTGCGTATCGAGAATGTCAAAAACACGATTGGCGGCAATCATTCCGAGTTGCATCTCGTTGAATTTATCTGCAATTTGACGCAAGGGATTGAAAAGCATTGCAATAAACATGGTGTAAGAAAACAAATCTCCAAAAGTGGTAAAATCATCTCCATTTATGATATTAAATCCTCCGTAAAGCACTACAAAACCTAGTGTTAATGAAGAAATAATATCGGCAATAGGGAAGAAGATGGAGTTGTATAAAATGGTTTTTATCCAAGCTTTATTGTGTTTTTGATTGATAGTTTTGAATTTTTCGAATTCAATATCTTCTCTATGAAATAGTTGTACAATTTTCATTCCGGTCACTCGTTCCTGCACAAAGGAGTTCAAATTGGCAATTTGAGTACGAACTTCTTCGAAAGCTACTTGCATTTTCTTTTGAAAAATTCGAGTAAAGAAAACTAAAATTGGCATCGCAACAATTACTATCCAAGTGAGTTTCCAATTCATGTAGAACATAAAAGCGAGCACCACAATCATTTTCATCAAGTCACTTATTATCATAAATAATCCTTGACTAAAAATACGTGCAATGGCCTCAATATCCGAAACGGAACGCGTTACCAATTGACCGACAGGCACATTATCAAAATATTTCATTTTGAAACTTAGAATGTGCTTGAACATTTTATTTCGAATGTCTTTTACAATATCTTGCCCAAGCCAGTTGGCCCAATACACGAAGAAAAATTGCGAGAATACTTCCAATAATAAAACAAATCCCATTAGACTTACATATAGTAAAAGTCCGAATTGATCGTGGGTTTTTATGTAGCCATCAACGGTTTGTTTTAATAAATAGGGGCGTAAGGCCGCGAAAACCGATAAGGAAATGGCAAAAGCCACCACGAAATTAAATCGTGATTGATAGGGTTTTGTATATTTTAATATTCTTTTGAATAATCGGGTATCGAATGCTTTTGCTTTCATTTTTTGTTGTTGCGAGTTTGCGAAGCAATCTGCTATAAATAGTTATAATCAATTTTTGTCAAGTATAATCCATGTGCGGGGACTGAAAATCCCGCTTCACTTCGGTTTTTACTTGCTATAATGTTGTTGAAATCTTCTAATGTAATTTTGTGCAAACCTACATAAACTATAGTTCCCACAATAGCTCGAACCATATTTCTTAGAAAACGATTGGCAGAAATAGTAAAAACCAATTTATCATTCTCTTGTTGCCAATGGGCTTCAAAAATAGTACAATCGAAGGTGTTTACATCGGTATTTACTTTAGAAAAACATTGAAAATCAGTATGATTGAACAATAATTTTGAGGCTTCATTCATCAAATCGAGGTCTAATTTTTGGTGATAATACCAGCTTCCGTTTTGCAAAAAGGCATCTTTAAAAGAATTAATATGATACTCGTAAGTTCGTTTTGTAGCGTCAAATCTTGCATGAGCCTCCTCGTGAACGGGAATAATATCATAAATCACAATGTCTTTTGGTAAATAGGAATTGAGTTTGTGTATTAAACTTTGAATCTCGAATGGAGTTTCAAAATCAAAGTGGGCAAACATTTCCTTGGCATGAACACCAGTATCGGTGCGTCCTGCGCCCATTAAATTAATTTCTGCGTTCAATACAACTGAAATTGCTTTACTCAATGTTTCCTGCACTGAAGTGGCATTGGGCTGGCACTGCCACCCGTGATAATTGGTTCCGTTGTATGCCAGTTTTATAAAATACCTCAAGTGATTTCTTTTGAAGCTGCAAAGATACTTATTAATTTTTTTGCTACGAAGGGGCAAAGTTTATTTAAGTTTATATTTGATTTTTTATTTGGAATTCGAATGGTTATTTTTACCACAAAATCCTAGCCCAGATTGTAATGAAAATCCTTTTTTGTTTTACTTTAAAAACAAAAAAGATTGCAATGGAAAGCTGGAAAAAGCTCCTAAAAAAACTGTTTTGAAAAAAATCCTCCTTCTATCCGATACCCACAGTCATATTGACGACACGATTTTAAAATATGTCGCACAAGCTGACGAAGTGTGGCACGCTGGCGATATTGGCGATTTGATTGTGACCGATACCATAAAAAAACTCAAACCATTACGAGCTGTTTACGGTAATATTGACGACGATAAAGCTCGAATGGAATTCCCATTACACAACCGATTTATGTGTGAAGGTGTCGATGTTTGGATTACTCATATTGGAGGTTATCCCGGAAAATACAATCCCAATATTAAAGCTGAAATGACTGCCAATCCACCAAAGTTATTTATTTGTGGCCATTCGCATATTCTAAAAGTGATTTTCGACAAGAAAAATAATCTTTTACATATGAATCCCGGTGCTGCTGGAAAAAGTGGTTTTCATCAAGTGAGAACGATGTTGCGTTTTGTGATTGATGGTGATAAAATAAAAGATTTGGAAATTATTGAGATAGGGAAGAAGTAAGTGTTCATTTTCAGTCTTGAGTCTCAATATTTAGTCAGCTTTAGATATTCCCACAAAAAAACCCGAACTGTTACATTCGGGTTTCCTTCGCACTAATAAACTAAGTTTATAGGATTATCTCAATCTATCCACAGATTTTACAAGATCTTCGTCCTTTTTGATGGCCTTGTTAGCTAAGACTAACAACACGATAGCAACAATCGGCAGAAACATCCCAATACCTTTCTCAGAAACCGCTGGGGTTTCTCCAGATACATTTAGCGAACGATAAACAAACAAGCCTAATAAAATTAAATTTAAAATTATATTCAATCTGCCCATTACAAATTGATTTTGTCTTTTTTTATACGAAACAATACTCACCAAGGTCAATGTTGTGCTTAATCCAAGAAGTGCAACATACACCTGATTTTGCATAAATACATACTCTTTGCCATCAGCCATTGTCCAAAGCGGAATAAAAAATGGTAAAACTCCAGTAGCAACAAAGGCTAGAAGTAAATAAATGGTTTGAATTCTTTGTAACATTGTCTTAAATTGTTTCACAAAAATATATTTTCTTTTTAATAAATACTATTGTAGATTAAAATTTATTCGTAATATTGCATAACAAATCCGTAAGTACTTCATTCTTCGGTCAATTCAAAATCAAATTTTACTACACACTTTTATAGTATTCCCAAATTATTTAAACTCACAGAACATTTATGTTTGACATTTCTGCATTAAAAGAAATGAAGCTTTCCGAGCTTCAAGAAATAGCTAAAGCAGCTAAAACAATAAAATTTAACGGTGTAAAAAAAGAGGCGTTAATTAGCCAAATTTTAGAACTTCAATCCGTCAGTAATGATTCTGCTGCAGACACTAAGAAGTCTGAACCTAAAGTAGAAGAAGAGAAACCTAAAAGAGCTAGAATTATTGCTCCAAAAAAAGTAGCTATTCAAAAAAATAAAGCTACTTCACTTTTTGCTGACCAAGAAATAGAAGTTGAACCAACTGTTCCAGAAGTTAAAAATGAGAATCCAACGGAAGTAATCGCTCTTGAAAATAAAGTGGGTAAGGTTATTAAATTTAATAAATCGGCTTACGAAAAGAAAATGGCTTTGCAAAAGCAAAAAGAAGATGCAAAATTAGCCATTGAAGAAAATGATTCTTCCGAGACAAATGAAGTAAATTCAGAGACAGAAACTGTAGAAAATACCGAAAATACTGAAAATATTGAAGTTAGCGTTCCTGCAAAAAAATTAAATCCAAATCAATTAAATAAGCAAAATCCAAACCAAAATCCAAACCAAAATCCAAACCAAAATGGAAATGGAAACGGAAATCAAAACGGAAACGGTAATGTAAACCCAAATTTCAAAAACAAGAAAAATAACTTTAGGGATTCGGATTTTGAATTTGATGGAATTATTGAAAGTGAAGGTGTTCTTGAAATGATGCCTGATGGCTATGGTTTCCTTCGTTCTTCAGATTATAATTATTTGGCTTCGCCAGATGATATTTATTTATCAACTTCACAAATTAGATTGTTCGGACTTAAAACTGGCGATACTGTCAAAGGTGTGGTCCGTCCTCCAAAAGAAGGTGAGAAATTCTTTCCATTGGTTCGCGTTTTAAAAATCAACGGACATGATCCGCAAGTTGTTCGTGACCGAGTTTCTTTCGAACATTTGACTCCTGTTTTTCCATCCGAAAAATTCAAATTAGCCGAAAGACAAAGCACTATTTCAACCCGCATTATTGATTTATTTTCACCAATAGGAAAAGGTCAACGTGGTATGATTGTAGCGCAACCTAAAACGGGTAAAACAATGTTGCTAAAGGACATTGCAAATGCCATTGCTGCCAATCATCCTGAGGTTTATTTAATTGTTTTGTTAATTGATGAACGCCCAGAAGAGGTTACTGATATGGTACGAAGCGTTCGTGGCGAAGTAATTGCTTCAACTTTTGACA
Organism: Flavobacterium psychrophilum; assembly: GCA_945860385.1. GTDB lineage: Bacteria > Bacteroidota > Bacteroidia > Flavobacteriales > Flavobacteriaceae > Flavobacterium > Flavobacterium psychrophilum_K. The sequence continues at coordinate 60,922 of CAMAQD010000001.1, read as the reverse complement.
GAGAACCACAAGAACACGTGAAAATTGCGAATATTGTTCTTGAAAAAGCAAAACGTTTGGTTGAATGTGGTCACGATGTTGTGATTCTTTTGGATTCGATTACACGTTTAGCAAGAGCTTATAATACAGTGCAACCTGCATCGGGTAAAGTATTGAGTGGTGGTGTGGATGCGAATGCGTTACAAAAACCAAAAAGATTTTTTGGAGCAGCCAGAAATGTTGAAAACGGTGGTTCCTTGAGTATCATTGCCACAGCATTGACAGAAACAGGTTCTAAAATGGATGAAGTTATCTTTGAAGAATTTAAAGGTACTGGAAATATGGAATTGCAATTGGACAGAAAAATTGCTAATAAACGTATATTCCCAGCCATTGATTTAACCTCTTCAAGCACAAGACGTGATGATTTGTTATTAGATCCAAAAACATTGCAAAGAATGTGGATTATGAGAAAGTATCTTTCGGATATGAATCCTGTAGAAGCAATGGATTTCATCAACGATCGTTTCAAGAAAACGAAGAATAATGAAGAGTTTTTAATCTCGATGAATGATTAAACAAAAGAAAATTTCCATATCAAAAGTCAATAAAAAACTCCAATAGAATTAAATTCTATTGGAGTTTTTTTATAGGCTGAAAAAAATTTAGTTTACTATAATTAATTTGGTTGTCGATTGATTTTCAGACGTCATTTTCAACAAGTAAAAACCTTGTGCTAAATTATCCAAAGTATAGGTCTGGTTTTCTAAATTTGGCTTTTTGATCACTTGCATCAACTGACCGTCGATGTTGATTAAATCGATTTCATCCAAAACAATATCTGTTTGTATATTTATTTTATGATTGTTTGTTGGATTAGGGTAAATTGAAATGTTTGCAAATTTGTCGAAAGTCTCTGTTGCCAATATGATGCTTGGCCAACGGTTTTGAGCAACAGCTCCACCCCAAATCAGTGTTGCTAAATAAGGATTGTCTATAAAAGGATTTCTATTTCCTTGCGCATAAGTATTCGTCGTATTTCCGTGATAGGTATTTCTGGCGTCTTCAAAGGCTGAAACTGGGTCTTCTGCGTTCCATTGGAGAAATAAATTCACCATATTACTATCGGAGGCAGGAGAAGTTCCGGTTCCAACGTTTATCGGCAAACATTGCGTTCCATAACGCAAATACATATACATCATCATTCGAGCCACATCACCTTTCCATTCGTCTCCCGGATACCAACCACCAGCCACATTTCCGGAGTTTCCGCTTCCTGCAGCGTAAGTCGAATTTCCACGAATACCATTCCATTGCACATCGGCGGGACGAAGATGATGAGCATCTTCACCAGCATCACTACTAGAATTATTTGCAGTTCCTCCATCAAGTAAAGTAGGAGTTCCTAATGATTTCGCATAAGTATGTTCACGATTCCATTGACCATTGCCACCTCCATTTGCATACTTATCTCTTGACCTGTCATTGGTAACGCTATTATCAGACCCGTTTTCCCATCCATAAATTAATAATACATTATTAGCATTATTAGAGTCTAAATCGGTTACTCTTGATGCTTCCCAAATTCCAGGAGTGTAAGATAAACGATTGGTATGAGTGACTGTAATTTTTGTTGCCAAAGCATTTTTTAATGCAGTTCCGGTTAAAGTCCAATTGGAACCATCATAATAAGGAGATGCAGGAGCGCCAGCCTGAGCTACTACTAAAGTTATTGAAAGTATAGCAAGGATTGAGTAAATTTTCTTCATAATTTTATAATTCTTCATCTTTTCTTTCTAACAGTGCCATATAAAATCCGTCAAAACCAGACTCGTGAGCCAATATTTTTTGGTCTTTTATAAAGTTGAATTGTTTTCCAATGTCTGTAGTCAAGAATTTTTTTACTTGTTCTTGATTTTCAGAAGGCAAAATAGAACAAGTGGCATAGACTAATTTTCCACCCGGTTTTACAATTTTAGAATAACTTTCCAATACTTCAGCTTGAACTTTACGAATGTTATCAATGAATTCAGGTTGCAATTTCCATTTGGCATCCGGGTTTCTTTTCAGAACTCCCAAACCGCTACAAGGCGCATCAATCAAAACTCTATCTGCTTTTTCGTGCAGTTTCTTGATTATTTTTGTAGAATCAATAATGCGATATTCGATATTGAATGCACCGTCTCTTTTGGCTCTCAATTTCAATTGCTTCAATTTACTTTCGTATAAATCCATAGCAATTAATTGTCCTTTATTTTCCATCAAAGCGGCAATGTGCAAAGTCTTTCCGCCTGCACCAGCGCAAGTGTCTACCACTCGCATTCCTGGTTTTACGTCAAGAAATGCGGCAACTAATTGTGAATTAGCATCCTGAACTTCAAAAAAACCTTGTTTGAAAGCATCTGTCAAAAAAACGTTGGCTCTTTCTTTTAAAACTAAAGCATCAGGTTGATCTTTCAGGTATTCAGTTTCAATATTCAAGTCCATCAAGATGGCTCTTAATTGCTCCTTTGTAGTTTTTAGCGTGTTGGTTCTAAGAATTACTTTGGCAGGTTGGTTCTGAGCAGCAATTTCTTTTGCCCAAACTTTTTCACCTAATTCTTTTACACCCAATTCATCCATCCAATCAGGGATAGATTCTTTTAGTGTTCTGATTTTTGATAATTCGTCAAAGCGACCTTTTATTTTTCTTTCCGGAGTTCCTTCTAATTGACGCCAATCAGGGATAGGATATCCTCTTAAAACTGCCCAAACGGAGAACATTCTCCAAATATTATCTCTGTCGTAAGGTTCTTTTACTTCGGCAATTTCTGCGTATAATCTTTTCCATCGTACAATTTCGTAGATGGTTTCGGCAACAAATTTTCTATCGGAACTTCCCCAACGTTTGTCCTTTTTTAAAGATCGTGCTACTACTTTATCGGCGTATTCACCTTCGTTGAAGATAGCATTCAAGGCGTCGATTGTCGTGTAAACTAAATTTCTGTGTAATCTCATTTTAAATAATTGAGGTGCAAAGGTACTACTAAATGATGGAATGTTAATTTTATATTTATCCCAAAAAAAACACTGCTTAGTAACAGTGTTTTATTTAATTTTTAATTTATTTGATTCTGGTTAAACCAATATTTTCCGGAGCGTGAAGCACCATTGGGAATTTTTCCACTTTTACAGATCCAATATCCAAGTTAAAGGCGCTTTCTTCGGATAAACTTAGTTTTTTGATAAAGAAATAAGAATTCATAATTATTTTCTCAAAGAATGTTAAATCGCTATCGTTAGATAAATATTTTGCAGATAAGACAAATTTAAAATCACCAATTATATTATTTTTATTCAATGATTCATATCTACTGGTTACATCCACTTCACCTTTTTTCACCATATCAGTAATAACTTCTTTAAACATCAAGTTGATTTTTGTAGGTTCTCTAAAACCTAAATTAAAATCGATTCTAAAAATAGTTTTTTCAGCTATTTCAGTAACTTTATACTCGGTTTTGTAGGGTTCGTTGAGTATATTAACGTGTATAAACCAATAAATATCAGCTCTTTTTGGTCTTTTTCGTAAAATAGAATACATTACTTTTTCCTCAATTTCATCGGACTTACCTGCATTTGTCATGTAGATTAAATGGGTGGCATATTTTGGAATAGATAAATCGTCACTTAATTCTAGTAATACTTTTGTATATTCATTAATATCCACAATTTTAGTATAACTCTTGTTGATTTTCTTTGCAAAATACCAAATTGTCATTACTGAAATCAAAACAAATGCAATTAATAATGTTACGTATCCACCTTCGGCAAATTTTGTGATATTTGAGATAAAAAAGGCAGATTCAATTGCTAGATATACTGCAATAATGGGAATCATAAAATACAATTTTACTCTTTTTAAAATCATATAATAATTAAGTAAAATAGTCGTCATTATCATGCATAGAATGATAGCTAGACCATAAGCGTGCTCCATATTGCTTGAATTTTCAAAATGTAAAACTACACCCACACAGCCAAAAAACAACAACCAGTTTATGGATGGAATATACAATTGTCCTTTTAATTCGGACGGATATTTGATTTTTACTTTTGGCCAAAAATTCAAACGCATCGCTTCATTTATCAAGGTAAATGAGCCGCTAATCAATGCTTGTGAGGCGATTACTGCAGCTAAAGTTGCTACTATAATTCCAATGGGTTGAAACCAATCAGCCATTATTAAGTAGAACGGATTTCCGTTTTCTCCACCTAAACTAAATAAGGTTTCTCCTTCGTGATGAATTAAATAGGCACCTTGACCAAAGTAGTTTAAGACTAAAGTGGTTTTTACAAAAATCCAACTGATTCTGATGTTTTTCCGCCCGCAATGTCCCATATCCGAATATAAAGCTTCGGCTCCGGTTGTACAAAGAAAAACAAATCCCAAAACATAAAATCCTTCTGGATGAATGGTTAATAAATGATAGGCGTAATAAGGGTTAAAAGCCTTGAGAACTTCAGGATGATGAAAAATTTGTAATATTCCCAATACACCTAACATACCAAACCACAAAAGCATCATTGGCGCAAAAAACCGACCAACTAGTTTAGAACCAAATTGTTGAATGGTAAATAAAACAAATAATATTCCGATAACAATTGGTATTGTATTTATTTCTGGATAAAATGTCTTAATTCCCTCTACTGCCGAAGAAACAGAAATTGGTGGTGTTATTATTCCATCGGCAAGCAAGGCGCTTCCTCCAATGATAGCAGGGATAATTAACCATTTAATTTTTGTCTTTTTGACTAAGGCATACAAAGCAAAAATTCCGCCTTCTCCGTGGTTGTCGGCGCTTAAAGTGATTAAGACGTATTTGATTGTAGTTTGTAAAGTCAGTGTCCAAAAAACTGCTGATATTCCACCTAAAACAATATTTGCGTTGATAACATGTAACCCAATTATGGCTTTCATTACATATAAAGGTGAGGTTCCAATATCACCGTAAATAATTCCTAATGAAACTAATAAACCACCTAATGTTAACTTACTATGTAAGTCTTTGTGCGTAGTACTCATGAATAATTAAATAATAAAACTTCGCAAATTTAATCTTTTTAACCATATTATTAAATGATAAATCATAAATGATAAAAAATAAAAAAACACGGTTGTTCCTACCGTGTTTTTAAATCTATTTTTTAATGCTTTTAGGTTCTTCTATTTCCGCCTCTGGAAGAACTTGCATTGTCTCCCTGGGACGAGTTTCTAGAAGAATTACTTTCTCTTGAGGATTCCGTTCTTTGCGGCGCAGCTTCTCGTGGAGTTTCAGTTCTGTTTTGAGAATAATCTCTTTGATTAGTACTTCTTTGCGGAGCAGCTTCTCTTGGAGTTTCGGTTCTGTTTTGTGAATAATCTCTTTGAGTTGATGTTCTTTGTGGAGCAGCTTCTCTTGGAGTTTCGGTTCTGTTTTGAGAATAATCTCTTTGATTAGTTGTTCTTTGTGGAGAAGCCTCTCTTGGAGTTTCGGTTCTGTTTTGTGAATAATCTCTTTGATTAGTTGTTCTTTGTGGAGCAGCTTCTCGTGAAGATTCAGTTCTGTTTTGAGAATAATCTCTTTGATTAGTTGTTCTTTGTGGAACAGCTTCTCGTGAAGATTCAGTTCTTCTTTGTGAATATCCAATTTCGTCTCGTGAACCACCATTTCTGGTATTTCTTATCTGGTCTAATTCGTGACGATTACTTACTGTAGTATTTCTTCTAGAAAAAGAATAATCAGGATGTTGTCTTTCATATCCATTCGAGCGACTTCGATTGTAACTATTTGCTGCATAACTACTTCTTCTGTAATTTACATAATTGTAGTGATTGTCGCTGTAATTGTTTAAGCAAATATTCACGTTATTTCTGTATCTAAAGATGGGATAAGTATTCCAAGCATAGTAATAACTTGGATAATAATTCCAATTCCAATTCGAATAATAAGGTTGATAATTAGACATCCAAAAATTAGCATAAATTAGTGGAGTGCTGTAATAAATTGGCTCATAAATATAATTTTGGCCATAGAAATAAGGATTACCAACAACTTGAATTTGAATATTATTAATCCAGTTTTTTTCTACTTCAATAGAAGCAACATCTTGATAGATATCGCGATCAAGCACTGATTGAATGATGACGATGTGTGTCCGTTTTTCAACTGATTCAATCACACGTAGATAGTCTACTTGTCCGTCATTATTCAAATCTAAATTCGAAATCTGAAGTTTTGGGTCATTCAATTGTCTTTCAAATTCTTGCAAGTTTCTTGAATCACCAAAGATTGAAGCTACAACTCTTAAATCTAAATTGTCACTAATTTCAGAATTTTGTGCATTGACAATAGTTCTGTTTTGACCTTGTATTTGTATTGCAAATACTGAACTGATCAGGGCTAAGAAAAGTAGTTGAGTTTTCATAATAAATAAGATTAAGTTATTCCTTTGAATCAAACCAATTACTGTGCCAATTAATTAATTGCATAATGGGGAATTGTATGACTCTATTTTTAAACAACTTAAAACAAGGTAGTTATAATTTAAAATATTTTTTAAAATTATGATTTTAGTAAGCATTCATAAAAAAAACCAGGAAATCGAATGAACAATTTCTTGGTTTTAAATAGTATTTAAAAAAATATTATATTATTTTCTTGGCCCTTTATTTCGATATTGTTGTAACAATTTTCTATTGAAATCGTCTTCCGCTTTTTTTAATTGTATGATTTTAACAGATGGTAAAACACCTTTAAGGTTTGCGATGAATTTTTTTCTCATTTGATACAATTCATCTTCTGTATTTTCCATTTGAGTAAGTAGAGCAGACGCTTCTTTTTCGTTCATTTTCTCTAAATCAGCATCCATTCGTTGTTTGAATGCCTTCATTTTTTGATGCCTTATTTCAAATTGTTTGTCATCATAAGCATTATAAATGGGCCAGAACTTGGCAGCTTCATCAGTGGTTAAGGCTAATTCATTGGTAATAAAACCAACTTTCAAAGCTCTAATTTGCTCTTTCTTTTCTTCCATTTGCGATTGTGCAAATAATGGAATCGAAGCTAAAAATATAATAATTAGTAAAAATTTATTTGTTCTCATTTTGTATTAATTTAATAGGTATTGTTCTAAATTTTTGTTTTGCGAAAGTTCGTTTTCGATAGTTATATCTTCAAGGTTCAGGTCAACACTCATTTTTTGAATATCTTGCTCATCGAGAAGATTCACTAGGTCTGTACCAGAAAGAGTGGACTGATAGGTAATATAATTTTCCAAAGTGGTTTCGTCAATTTCAGATGAATGACTAAAATAATTGTTATAAATAGGAAGTGACAAGGCCAGAACTATAATCGCGGCAGCTGCATACATCCAAGTTTTTTTCCTAGCATAAATTGAAATTATTTTCGGTTCATTCTCAGGCAATTGTTGCATCATTTTTGCCGAAAAATCCTCAAAATAATTCTCAGGAACTGTAAATCCAGTATTTATTTTAGGCTCGTTATCTAATTTAAATGTTTTCATACTCGTTAGACTTCATCAAAGTCAAAAGGTTTAATTTTTTGTTACAAAAGCTTCTATTTTTTTAACTGCAAGATGATAAGATGCTTTCAAAGCGCCAACCGAAGTTCCCAGTATTTCCGAGATTTCTTCGTATTTCAGTTCTTCAAAATATTTCATTTTAAAGATTAATTGTTGTTTTTCGGGCAACAATACAATTGCTTTTTGCAATTTTATTTGAATTTCATTTCCATCAAAATAAACGTCGGCTTGCAAATTGTCAATGGTTTTGTTTTGCAAAGTTTCGGATGAAACTCCATTTTTTTTTGCTTTTTGGGCTAAAAAAGTCAATGCTTCATTAGTTGCAATTCGATAAATCCAAGAAAACAGTTTGCTTTCTCCTTTAAATTTGATCAAATTTTGAAACACTTTTACGAAAGTATTTTGCAAAACATCATGGGCATCATCGTGGTTCAAGACGATATTCCGTATGTGATTGTAAAGCGGTTTCTGATAATCTTTCAAGAGTTTTCCAAACGCTTGATTTTGCGTTTTCGGGTTTAATAATTCCTGAATAAATTCCTTTTCCTCTTGCAAAGCTGTAATTTATAGATTAGATTGGAATTTCTCAAATAGGTTTAATCACAATAAAAAAAAAATTAAAATTCAGATGGAATTTCTTTTTGTTCTACCGGTTTTGGAACAATTTCTTCAGTGGTAGTTGGCATTAATACAGGTTTTGCATAGACCACTTTTTGTTTTGTAGGAAAATAAATTTCGGTCTTCCATTTGGATGGACTATTGATTTCATTTTTACCAATCGAATATACTTCGAGACGAGAGAATATAGGGTCTGATTTAAGATTATTCTTTTTGAAATAATCTATTGTTTTACTTAAGGCTTTGCTTGTGTGCGAGTAATCACCTGTAAGCGTTGTTTTTACAGCCTCGAATGATTTCAGAGTGTCTGATAAAATTTCGCTTCCTTCGGTTATAAAAATGGATTCTTTAATAGGAATACAGATCGACATTTTGGTTAGCTTGTTTGAAGTGTCGTAAGTGTGATAAATAACAAAAGGTTTTCCGTTTACTGTGATATTATTATTGTTACAAAAAGTAGTAATTTTAGAAAACACGATTCCAGAATTTTTGCTAACATTTGAAAACTCACTGGTAAATGTTTGAGCAAGATAATATGCTTCTAGTTTTTTTACGACTCCATTTACATTTACATTATAAGTATTTATTTCGTAGTCTAATCTTTTATCTAAATTAGCCAAACTTTTTTCGAAAATGCTTCCAAATATTCTATTGGCGCCGCCATCAAAAATAGTTTTTACCTTAAAAAGGAAGCTCATTCTGCCTTTTGCTTTCCAAGTCACTTTTGTTTTGCCCAAAGTATCTTTAAAACTGAGTACAATATCTGCAGAATTTCCATTAAAACTCATCGTTTGATAAATGCTATCGTTTTCTTTTGTGTTTATCGTTTTCAATTCACCGCTTCCTTCTTTTCCGTCCCAATTACAAAAACTGCCTGTTCCACTGGTTTTATTAGAATAAGTGATGTTGATAAGTGAATCTTCGACTGCTAATGAATTCCAATCTTTCCAATTTTTTAAATCGTTGGCATAACTAAATACCGAAGATCTTGGCGAATCAATAATCTTGCTTTTTTCAACTGTAAATACTCCTTTTTGAGTAGCTATAAAAATGGATAATGCTACAAAACTTAGTAAAAGTAATAGAAAGAGGTACTTTAAAATTCTCATAATCGATAGGTTAATTTCAGTTGTAAAGTTAGAAATTTTATTAATACGTTGAACGATGCAAAAAGTATAAATATAATCTCAATTTTTTTCAAATTGTATATTGACAAACACTTAGTGGTACTACTGAAATTAGCAGTTGAAGTCAATAGTTTATTATCATATAATTTTGTCAAAATAATTTTATTTGTTACAAATTATTTAATAAAATGTACATTTGTTAGATATTTTTTAAACAACTAAATCAACATAGATGAAATTACTTAAAATTGCCGGTTTCTTTTTGGCACTGAGCGCTTCACTTGTTTGCAATGCGCAGACAACTAAAACCAAGACCGTAAAAACTGCTGAAGGAGCGCCTTTTGAATATGTTGTCGAACAATTTGCCGACATTAAAGTGTTGCGTTACCAAATTCCGGGTTGGGAAAATCTAACACTCAAAGAACAAAAATTAGTATATTATCTTACCCAGGCTGGTTATTCTGGGCGAGATATTATTTATGATCAACATTATAAATACAATCTAAAAATCAGAAAAGCGCTCGAAAATATTTATGTAAATTATAAAGGAGATAAAAAGTCGAATGACTGGAAGAATTTTGAAATTTATATCAAAAGAGTATGGTTTGCCAACGGAATTCACCATCATTATTCGAATGATAAAATCAAACCTGCATTTTCTGCTGCTTATTTTAATGGTTTGCTGAAAGCTACAAAAACAAGTTTATCGCCATCAATTGTGAGCGTTCTTTTTAACGATGCCGATGCCAAAAAAGTAAATCTTGACGAATCCAAAGGATTATTAGAAGGTTCAGCTATCAATTTTTATGACAAAGGAATTACGGCAAAAGAAGTTGAAGCTTTTTATGCAAAGAAAACTAGTCCTGATGCCAAAAGACCTTATTCTTATGGTTTGAATTCCAAATTAATTCGCAATTCGCAAGGACAATTAGAAGAAAAAGTCTGGAAAAGTGGAGGAATGTATGGGGCAGCGATTAACAATGTCGTTTATTGGCTCGAAAAAGCACAAACTGTTGCTGAAAACAAGCAACAAGGCGATGCCATCGGCCTACTTATCAGTTATTACAAATCAGGAAGTTTGAAAACCTGGGACGATTACAACATTGCTTGGTCACAGGCCACAGAAGGAAATATTGACTACATCAACAGTTTTATCGAAGTGTATAATGATCCTTTGGGATATAGAGGTTCCTATGAAAGCATTGTCCAAATTAAAGACTTTGATATGTCTAAAAAAATGGAAGTAATTTCTAAAAACGCCCAGTGGTTTGAAGATAATTCTCCTTTGATTCCCGAAAATAAAAAGAAAAATGTGGTTGGTGTGTCCTATAAAACGGTTGTTGTTGCTGGTGAATCTGGCGATTCTTCTCCTGCTACGCCAATTGGTGTTAACCTTCCCAATTCTGACTGGATTCGTGCTGAACACGGTTCCAAATCAGTTTCTTTAGGAAATATTATTGACTCATATAATAATGCCGGAGGAAAAGGGAAATTGCAAGAATTTGCTAATGATACCGAAGAAATTGCTTTGGCTGAAAAATACGCGGAATTAGGAGATAAAATGCACACTGCTTTACACGAAGTAATTGGTCATGCTTCTGGGCAAATCAATCCTGGAGTGGGAACACCAAAAGAAACTTTGAAAAGTTATGCTTCAACTCTCGAAGAAGGAAGAGCCGATTTAGTGGGTTTATATTATGTCTATAATTCAAAATTGCAGGAACTAGGATTGGTCGATGATTGGAAAAAACTAGGAATGGAATCCTACGACAGTTACATACGAAATGGATTGATGACACAACTTGTTCGTTTAGAACCGGGAGCTAACATCGAAGAAGCGCATATGAGAAACCGTCAGTTTGTAAGTGCTTGGGTTTTCGAAAAAGGAAAAAAAGACAATGTTATTGAGCAATTGACCCGCAACGGAAAGACCTATTTCAATATTACCGATTACGACAAATTACACGATTTATTCGGACAATTGTTACGTGAAATACAGCGCATCAAATCTGAAGGTGATTACGAAGCTGGAAAAGCTTTAGTTGAAAATTATGGTGTAAAAGTGGATCAAAAAATCCACGCCGAAGTTTTGGAAAGAAACAAACAATTTGCATCGGCTCCGTATAGTGGTTTTGTAAATCCGGTTTTGGTTCCAAAATCGAATGCCAAAGGAGAAATTATTTCGATTGAAGTAAAACAACCCAAATCTTTTGCAGAACAAATGTTGTATTATTCTAAAACTTACGGATTCTTGCCTTTAGAAAATTAGAAATAATAGTTAATTTATAAAAAAAGGATGTCTTGATGGACATCCTTTTTTTTATTTCTTTGCAATAGGACTGATTATTTGAACATTTTGAAATGCAATTGCTCCCTTCACAACACCCGAAATAGTATTTCTAAGCGCATCAATAATGTGTATTTTCAATTCGCTTTTTGGATAAATTAAACTTACTTCTCGAGCCGGTTTAGGTTCTTTGAATTGTCTTAGTTTTAATTTGTCTTTATCGTTCAAATTCAACGTATGCAAATAGGGCAGAAGTGTGGTTCCCAATCCTTCGTCGGCCAATTTTATTAAGGTTTCAAAACTTCCGCTCTCTAATTGAAATGAGTTTTTACCGGTCATCTCCTTGTTTTTGCATAAATTTAAAATGCCGTCTCTAAAACAATGCCCGTCTTGCAATAACAAAATTTCATCAAGATTTAAATCGAAAATTTCGATTTCGGCTTTCTGAGAAATGATATTATTTTCTGGAACATAAGCTACAAAAGGTTCGTAATACAACACAATTTCCTTAATTTTTTCGTCTTCCAACGGCGTTGCTGCAATAGCCGCATCCAGATGACCATTTTTTAATTTCATGATAATCTCATTGGTATTCAACTCTTCTATTATGAGTTTTATTTTTGGATATTTTTTGATAAAATTATTCAAAAACATGGGCAAAAGCGTTGGCATAATCGTTGGAATAATTCCAATGCGAAATTCGCCGCCAATGAATCCTTTTTGATATTCGACAATATCTTTTATTTTCCCCGCTTCGTTGACAATATTTTTGGCTTGTTCTACGATTTTTTGACCAATAGTGGTGAGTTGAATTGGTTTTTTGCTCCTGTCGAAAATCAAAATATTGAGTTCTTCCTCAATTTTTTGAATTTGCATGCTTAAAGTTGGTTGGGTAACGAAACATTTTTCGGCAGCAAGAGTAAAATTTTTATGTTCGGCTACAGCCAAGACATATTGAAGTTGTGTAATCGTCATTGTATAGTATTTTATGATGCAAATATAAAAACAATCAATTTAACTTATAGTATAAAGATGGTATATTTCGTAAATTTGAATGAAATAAAAATAATTACATTATGAAATTAAATAGTATTGGATTACCAAGCGCCGAAGCTGATGTTTTAGCGTCCGAATTGAATGTTTTATTAGCCAATTTTCAAATCTATTATCAGAATTTGAGAGGTTTGCATTGGAATATTCGTGGGAAACGATTTTTCGATTTGCATTTAAAATTTGAAGAATTGTACAATGACAGCCAAATAAAAATTGATTTGATTGCCGAGCGGGTGTTAACATTAGACGCTGTTCCGTTGCACACTTTCGAGGATTATATCAAAAATAATAAACTTGAAATAGGAAAAAATATTCATAACGATGAAAAAGCTATTGAAATAATAGTATCATCATTGTCAAAATTACTTGCTATCGAAAGAGTTATCTTGAAAAAATCAGGCGAAATTGATGATGAAGGAACGAATTCGATGATAAGTGATTTTATTGCAGAACAAGAGAAAACCATTTGGATGCTAAAAGCTTGGCAAAACGAATAACGATATTCAAAGGACATTCAGGTTTTTAAATTGATTATATTTTCCTATTTTTGGAAAAACAAACACTAACAGCAATGAGCGAATTCTATAATAAAATTTTAGAAAGAAATAAAAAATGGGTTGAAGAGTCCTTGGCACTGGATCCTAATTATTTTCAAGATCTTGCCAAAGGTCAATCTCCACCTTTGCTTTGGATTGGCTGTTCGGATAGTAGAGTTCCAGCTAATGAAATCATTGGAGCAAAACCAGGTGAAACTTTTGTGCATAGAAATATTGCCAATATGGTCATTCATTCGGATATGAATATGTTGAGCGTTTTGGATTATGCTGTTAATGTTTTGAAGGTGAGACACGTTTTGGTTTGCGGTCATTATGGTTGCGGTGGAATCAAAGCTGCAATGGGGAATGATTCAGTGGGCATTATTGACAATTGGATTCGTCATATTAAAGACGTGTATCGTTTTCATCAAGTCGAATTAGATGCAATCGCCGATGAGACGGAACGTTTCAACAGATTTGTCGAATTGAATGTTATGGAACAAGTGTATGATTTGGCGAAAACTTCGATAGTGCAATCCGCTTGGAAAAGGGGGCAGGAACTCTCTTTACATGGTTGGGTTTACGGATTGAATTCGGGTTATGTAACGGATTTGAATGTGAATTTCAGTTGTGATAAAGACTTAGCTGATGTTTATCAGTTGAAGTTTTAGATAAACAAATTTAACCGGCTAAAATTTAGCTAAATTATTAATAAATATAGCCACTAATTCACAGATTAAAGTCTGAATTAGTGGTTTTTTTGTTGAGAAGATTATCTTATATTACTCTTCGTTTTCCAGATTTTCATTGAAGGACGATGGCAAAAGCGTTGGAATAAATTTGATAAAAATAGGCAATAATAAACTTCCGCCAGGTAAAAGAAATATTGCCAAAGACGGAATGGTTTTGCAAATATCCAACAATTGTTTTCTTACCTTCTTTTTTTCTTTTTCACTCAAATCTCTTCGGGTGGAATAGGCTAATAACAGCATCAATTCCTTACTTTCAAGAATTTCCTTGACCAATCTGTTTTTGTTTCGAGTAATCAGTTTTACAACGGTTTGAGTGGTTTGGTTATAAAAATGTTTGACCGGATTGGAGTAATTAAAATAAGGGATTTCTTTCCTGAATTGGGTAATAAATTCATTCGTTTTCTCCATACTTTCGGTTACAAAATCATCGGGAACATCCAGCAATTCGGCTAATTTATAAAGAAAGTAAGCTTCGTTGTTTTCGATAATTCCATCACTCCACAAGGCCATTCCAGCCATATCTACCAGATATTGTTTTTCTAAACTATATGTAAAATAGTCTAATTGTAACTCATCCATTCCGAAATTTTGGGACTGAACATTAACTTTCGAGAATTTACTGTAGCGAACCGATGATTCAAAAAGTTTGATTAATAAATCATCGTATTTTGATTTGGTAGTTTTGGTTTTCAACGCCAGCGATACGATACTTATAATCGCTTCTTCTATTTTTTTTAAATATTTTTCTGGAATTTCTCCATTAATCAAGTATTGGCGAAAAGCCAAAACATCTATAAATAACAGGGCATTGGTAACAATATGCGAAAAGTTTTTGTTGATAATGTCGATATTGGTTTGAACCCGACTGTCAATTATTTTTTCTAAGGCTATTGATATGGTGTCATCAGGCATTATTTTTTTAAATAAGCTAAAACCCTGAGGATTCATTTTGTTGTAGAAATTAACTGCTTCCGAAATAAAGTTTTCGGGAGTGCTTTCGGGATTGCTTAATTCATAAATGCCATACAAAGTGTTGAGCAGTGCCAGTTTTGAAATTTCGTTTTGAAGCCAGCCTTTTGAATTTATTGAAAATGAGGTGTCAAAAGAAACGATGTGACCATAAATAAAGCCTGTTTCCCTAACTTTTTTGTAGAATATAGTGGGTTGCATCTCAGCAGGAAACAGAGAGGATTTTTGTTTCAGGAAAAATTTGTCTATCCAACCGGATGCTGATGGGTTAATCATTACTATGTTTTGATTTGCAAAGCTATGATTTTTTGCGGGTTTTGAAATTGATTTAATGTTAATAAAAACTTCTTGTGTCTTAAACGAGTTAGTTTTTAACGCATTTGTAATTTCTCTATGATATAGAATGTTATAGTAAAATTGAGTTGTGGAAAGCGAAAGAGCTAACAGATTTTAAAAACCTGTTAGCTCTGTCTCGAAAACTAGATGTTAAAAATGTAACACTTCATTCTAATTACTTATTTTATAATTGCCGAACAAGCAACTCTGGCACCAGCATTTCCAGCGGGTTGAGAAACGAAATCATCGGCACCCTGATGCACGATTAATCCTTTTCCAAGAATATTTTTAGTGGCATCTTCGCCACCAATAGTCCACTCATCGGTAGTTAGCGTGATGGTTCCGTTTCCTTTTTCATCGGCTATGAAATTGCCAATATCGCCGCGGTGGTATTCGCCAACACCCCATTGACCGTGTTTTTTGAAGGTTGGATTCCAATGTCCTCCAGCCGAACTTCCATCTGCAGCTGTGCAATCTGATTTTTCGTGAATGTGAATGGCGTGAATTCCGGGTTTTAGTCCTGATAATTTGGCCACAAAAGTCACTTTGCCTTCCTTTTCAGTAAAAGTAGCCGTTCCTGTAACATTGCTATTGCTTTTGGATTCGAAAACAAGGTTCAGACTTTTGGAATTTCCAGAGGTGCTTTTTGTTTTACACCCAATGATAACCGCTATAACTAGCACAATAGAGAAGATTATTTTTTTCATAGTATTTAGATTAGATTGTTTTTACAATATTAGGCATTATAAAAATAGGAAAAATTAAAGTTATCTTAAAATCGAGTTTTCAAAAGTTGAAAACTTTAATGAGATTTTGTTCTGAAAACCTTTGTCAAAGTTCAAAACTTTGACGAAGGTAACCTAAGGTAAAAGGTAAAATTTTGGGTTATATTTCAATTGTATCTATTGCATTCATAATCCTATCCGTTTCGCTTAATGCCACTATGATTTTTTGATAATGCAAAATATCCTCGTAACTCAATTCTCTTTCCTTGCGGTCTTTGAGCCATTTTTGGGCGGGTTGATAACCACCAATGTAAAAGTTCCAAGCGACTTCGGGAACGTTATCAAAATACTGTTTTTCGTTGATGTAAACGCGACCTAAATTCCCTTTCAAATTCCCCTCCTCTGGAGGGGTGCCCAAAGGGCGGGGTGGTTCTTTATCTTCGGTACTATTTCCACTTGGTTCACCATAATTTTCAATTATATAATCTTCTAAATTCCTCATCACAGTTTTCATATTCTGCAATACTTCTATAACTGGTATTCTATACACTTTTAATCCTAATGAGACTAAGTATTCTTCTCTTACTTTGTCATATTCTTCCTTTGTGTCGTGGCTTGGCCCATCTATTTCAATAACAAGTCCAAGGTTTTTTACATAAAAATCTACAATGTAATTGCCAATGATGCGTTGTCTGTCAAAATCTATTTTGTAAAACTGGTTTTTTGTTACTTGCATCCAAAATAAAACTTCCGATAAATTCTCGGCTTGCCTCAATTCTTTGGCTCTCGTTTTTAGTTTTATATTATAGGGTAATTCTAAAATTGGGTTAAAGAATATTGGGATGTTTTTTATGAAAGTAGTAGGGACCACCCCGCCCGTTGGGCACCCCTCCAGAGGAGGGGAATTTTCGCTCGATACAGGAAAAGGGGAATTTTCGCTCGAAATTGGAGTAGGGGAATTTGAAATAGGTGATTTGACAAAACTTGGTTTTTTTACCACATTATCTCCATCTTCGGGGTATTGCGTGATGTACTTTTCTACGGTTGGACATTCTAATAAATGAATTTCTCGAAGTTCGCCACCTAAAGCAACCAATTTCCAAAACGTTTGAATGTCGGTTGGGTAAGGAACACGGGGAAAATCTATTTTTAGAAACTCCTTGTATTTTTCTCTATATGTTGGCGAGTGCAATACTGCATAGATATAATCTAAAAGGTCTATTGGTGCAAAACTTTTCGGGGGCGAGAATCCCTCTTTCTCCGCAACAAATGTCAAACCCAGTTTACCAGCAATTTGTTTTACAATTTCGGGGTTGAGGTTGGGGGTTCTTTCGTTGGTTTCTAATAAGTTTTGTTGTGAGGTGACTTCTGGATAAAGATAAAGTGGAGACAAAATACAACCACTTACGGGAGAAAATAAATGTAAATCAACAATTTTATTTGAAATAAAAATATGGTTGTATTTATTAATTCCTTGTTCATTTCTAATAAAACATAATCCGATATTTTTGTTTTGGGACACGTGTCTCATGTTGTTATAAACGGGTCTTGCTAAAAATCCCATATTATAATTAGTATGATATGTGAATTTAATATCAAATGGACGATAAAGGCATTCTTTTATATTTTCTTTTTTTAGTCCAGATAATTTGATGTTTTCTTTAGCCCATTTTACTTTCCATCCTTCACTTTCTTTTAAGATTTCATATTTTTTTTTTTTTCATTAACTTCTAATTCATTAAAGTTTTCAAGTATATTAATTAAATCTATTTCTTTTTCCTGATAAACTAAATTATCTTTTTTTGTGCAAATACCAACTCCGTTAATAGAAAATAAGTCTTTTAAATTAAACCCTTCTTCATAAATAGCATTTAGATTTAAATCCTTTTTTTTGAAAAAATAATCAGGTTCAATATTTGATAATTTTTCATATTCAATTGATTTTATTGAATTTGAAATTAAAAAATCATATTTGAATTGTCTTTTTCCAAATAAGTCATAATAAAAAACTTCTGCCAATTCTTCTGTTTTTTTCTTTCCTGTTTTTACAAATAAATTAATAGAGACACCTTGCATAATATCAAACACATTTTGGTCAATACTTCCATCAGAGCAAACTTCTTTTTTTGTTGAATTTCCGTGTAAGTCAATTGTGTAAATTTTATCAAATGAATTTAACAAACTCCAACGCATTCCTCTAAATGTTGGATTGTCTAAAAAACTATGTGGATTAATAAATGCTAAAATTCCTGTTCCATTTTTATCAATAAAATGTTGACCAAATCGAATAAATTTATTTTCATCTGCATTTATCCATTTTGAGTTTCTTTCTTTTAATTTTTCTTTCCCGCCGGGTTCTTTTTTATAATCTTCCATAAGATTCATAATCCATTCGCCTTTATTTTTACTTTCACCTAAATAAGGCGGATTTCCCATCACCACCATTACGGGCGCATCTCGTTTTATGGCGTTGGCTTGGTCGGCTTCGTCCGAGAGCCATGAACTAAAAAGGGTTGCCGTGTCGGGGTGTGCTTCTTCGAGGGAGTTGGTCAGGAAAATTCTAAACCGTTGGTCGTCGGTGGGTTTATAGCCTGTTTCGGTGAGTAGCATATCCATTTTTAGGTGTGCCATTGCATAAGAAGCCATTAGCAATTCAAAACCATTCAATCGAGGGATTAAATCATTGGTTACATATTTGCTCCAAATGCCTTGTTGTCCTTCAAATTTTTTGTGAATGTGTCGTACCACTTCGGCAAGAAATGTGCCTGTTCCTGTGGCTGGGTCTAGGATTTGTACTTTGTGAACCTCGATTTCGTGTTCAACTTCTTTTATCTTGGAATTGGCACCCGTTCCGGTTTGGGTAACGGCTTTTTTCTTTATTTTTATTTTAGAAGTATCGGCTAAACCTTGGGGCAAATTGAATTCGGTTTTTAGTATATCATCAACGGCACGAACTATAAAATTAACCACGGGTTGCGGTGTGTACCAAACGCCTCGTGCTTTGCGCAAAGCGGGGTTGTATTCGCCCAAAAAGGTTTCATAAAAGTGTACTACGGGATCTTCTTGTTTGGTGCTTTTGCCAAAGTTTTTCATAATGTGCGCCACATCACTTGCAAGAAATATGGTTACTAATTCCTCTACAATCCAATCTAAACGAGTATCTAAATCGAACCCCGCAATGTCTTGGAACAGTTTGCGCAAAAAGGGGTTACTCTTTGGGATTAATTGTGATGCTTCCAACCGAGAGAAGGTCGGCAACGTGGGGTCGTGATACCGTGCTGCAAACATTCCGTAAGCAATGGTTTGAGAGTAAATGTCGGCAAATGATTTGTTGTCTATGTCGTGAATTAACATTTGTTGAAACGACAGCATTTGAGATTTGATACTTGAACGGATGCCTTGTTGGTCGTCATAGTTCAATGACTTTTCGATAACATCGGCCATTAATTTTGCTTTCCCCGCCATCATTTGAGCCAATTTGGTGGGCGATTTGATGGTTTGCGATATAGTTAAAGCAAAGTTTTTTATTAGGTGGTTAAACTCTTCGAAGTTGTGCGGTAGTGGTTTTATAGTGCCGTTTTCGATTTCTGCAATGGCTATTTTGGTTATGAACTCGCCATCTTTGTAAAAATGAAATTCTAAATAATCGGTAAAAATCAAATTGGTTAAACCTGATTTGTATCTGTCGAATTGTTCTTTTAGTTTTTTGTCTTTTAGATCGATTCCAATATCTTTAGCTTCGATATAGCCAATGGGTACATCTTTGCGAGTTAACACATAATCCGGTGCGCCACAATCTACTCTTGCGGGTTCGTTAGTGACTAAAACATCAGGTAAAATTGCCATTAGCAGGTTTTGCAAATCGCCTCGGTAAGAGTGCTCTCTTGCGTTGCCTGTAATGTAAAGCGTGTTTATTTTGGTGAGATATTGTTGTAAGGTCATTGGGTGTTTTTTGAGATTTTAAATGTAAGAATAATATTTGGAAAACCAAGAAAAGGATAGATATCTTTACGTTATAACCTTTGACTATTTTATTGGCTTATTCCTTTTTCTAGACTGTTAGAATCTGCTTTTTTAAATGAAAGAACCGTCTTGGTTATGATTTTTCTATTGCTATTAAAAATTTCTGACCCTGCTGGGGTGAATGAAGTACTGCGGTTGTTTAGTAGGACTACCGCCGTTCATTAGTATAACTACCGCGGTTAAAATCTATTTAAAAAAGGATTAATTTGTATATTTGTAAAGATAAATGAATTTTTTAAACCTGATCAATCAACTAGTTATGGCAATCCCTTTTGTAGCAACAGGAAAAACAAATCCAAATGACAGCGAAATTCCAATGCAATATTACCCACGGGCTGTACACAGTGGCACCATAGAATTAGATGATCTTGCCGACCAAATATCTATAAAAAGCACGGTTTCTCCCGCAGATTGTTATGCGGTCATTGTGAGTTTGGTCAATGAAATTTCGCTTTCACTCGAAGAAGGTAAAATAGTGCGTCTGGGGCATTTAGGCTCTTTTCAGGTCAGTATCAAAGGGACTGCCAGCAACAGTTCGGTAGAGGTGAAACCTCAAAATGTAAAGAGCAGCTCCATTATTTACAGACCCGGCAGCCGCTTGAAAAAAATGTTGACGAATTTGACTTTTTATCGGAAGAAGGAGTAGGATTAAGTTTTTATGGAAAACCTTTGTCAAAGTTTTGAACTTAGACAAAGTTTTGTTTT
Source organism: Flavobacterium psychrophilum (assembly GCA_945860385.1). Taxonomy (GTDB): domain Bacteria; phylum Bacteroidota; class Bacteroidia; order Flavobacteriales; family Flavobacteriaceae; genus Flavobacterium; species Flavobacterium psychrophilum_K. The sequence goes on along the minus strand of CAMAQD010000001.1, from coordinate 40,249 downwards.
TGGAACATGTTTTAAAAAAGTAAATGAATAGTAAAAAAAGGCTAACTCTCTTATAACTAGTGTAAAATGGATTTTTTTTTGAGCACATATTATTATTATTTCTTAAATTTGATGTAATTAATTTTAAAAATCAATCCTAAATGAAATTTAAAACCAAACTCACATCGCTGCTCCTAGCAGCATTGGCACTATTTACTTTTAGTAGTATTGCCCAAAATCAGCCGCCTCCATTTAATGGAGTTATCAAACTAGATGTAAGAGATTCTAAACCGGATTGGGCTCCATTTGTTCGCAAAAAAGCACCAGAGGGATCCCCCAACATTTTATTTATTCTTTATGATGATACAGGTTTAGCGGCTTGGTCACCTTATGGAGGTAGAATCAACATGCCTACGATGGATAAACTTGCTGCCGATGGATTGACTTATACCCAATGGCAAACTGTGGCGCTTTGTTCACCAACGCGTTCTTGCATCAACACAGGGCGTAACCACAACCTGAATGGAATGGGAGTTATTACTGAAGGTGCCAACGGTTATCCTGGTTTTAGTTGTCAGTTGCCAGCACAAGCAGCTACTATGGCACAAATATTAAACGATAATGGATGGAGTACTTTTTGGTTAGGAAAAAATCATAATGTTCCAGAAACGGATTTGTCGGCTGGAGCCAATAAAAGTCAATGGCCGTTGCAACAAGGATACGATCGTTTTTATGGATTTATTGGTGGAGAAACCAATCAGTTTTATCCTGATTTGACCGAAGACAATCATGCCATCGAAGCACCTTATGGTCCTGAAAAAGGCTATCATTTGTCTAAAGATTTAGCCGACCAAGCCATCAAAATGATTGGAGATCAAAAATCGGCTAATCCTTCTAAACCTTGGTTTATGTGGTATTGTCCGGGAGCGAATCATGCCCCTCACCAAGCACCAAAAGAATATATAGCGAAATACAAAGGAAAATTTGATGATGGGTATGATGCCTATCGCAAATGGGTCTTGCCTCGAATGATTGAAAAGGGGATTTTACCAAAAGGCACTAAATTGACTGAGTTTAATCCAATGCCAGCAGATATGGCAAACCCAGCCGACGCAGTACGCCCGTGGAATTCATTGACTGCCGATGAAAAGAAATTATTCTCTCGTTTGTGCGAAGTGTATGCTGCCTTCTCTGAATACACCGATGTTGAAATTGGTCGTATTGTTGATTATTTGAAAAAGACAGGTCAATATGAAAATACGGTTATTATGTATGCTTCCGATAACGGTGCCTCTGGAGAAGGAACACCAAACGGTTCAGTAAATGAGAATAAATTCTTCAACGGTTTCCCAGATGATTTATCCGAAAACATGAAGTTGATTGATGAATTAGGTGGACCAGATACCTATGAGCATTATCCAACAGGTTGGGCTGCGGCATTGTCAACTCCTTTCAAAATGTTCAAAAGGTATTCTAACTATGCCGGAGGAACAGATTGCCCTTTGACTATTACCTGGCCAAAAGGAATTAAAGCCCGTGGCGAAGTGCGTAATCAATACCATCATGCCGTAGATATTGTTCCAACAATACTTGAAATAGTTGGTCTGGAAATGCCAAAAGTGTATAAAGGAGTAGAACAATATCCATTATCAGGAGTTTCTATGAAATATTCCTTTGATGCTAAACCAAACGATCCTACTCAAAAACACGTGCAGTATTTTTCTATGTTGGGTACTCGTGCCATTTGGCAAGACGGATGGAAGGCCGTGGCGGTTCACGCTCCATTAACCGATAAAGGGAAATTTGACCAAGACAAATGGGAACTTTATAATGTGGAAGCGGATCGTTCTGAGTCGAAAGATCTTGCCAAACAATATCCGGACAAATTAGAAGCGATGAAATCTTTATGGTTGGAAGAAGCAAAGAAAAACAATGCATTACCTTTGGACGATCGTACTACGATGCAAATTATTACTATTCCAAGACCAACAGAGGAGGTGGAGAAAGACAGTTATACCTATTATCCTCATACGAGCCAAGTTCCAGAAGCAGTTGCAGTAAGTGTAAGAGGTAAATCATTTAAAATTATTGCCAATGTAGAGATTAAAGCTGATTCTAAAGGAGTAGTCTTTGCGCACGGTTCTCGTTTTGGAGGTCATAGTTTGTTCATCAAAGACCATAAATTGTATTATGTATATAATTTCCTTGGAATCAAAGAACAACAATTGGTTTCTAGTGAAACTCTTAAAGCAGGTAAATATACTTTTGGTGTGGAATTTACCAAAGAAAAAGCTGGAGAACACGGAGAATCTATAGGAACTGCTAAATTGTATATCAATGACAAAGTAGTTGCTACAGGGCCTATGACTGCACAAGTAGGTAAATTTACACTTGTGGGTGATGGTTTGTGCGTGGGTTGGGATAGTGGTGATCCCGTGAGTAAACAATATTCTTCTCCTGGTGAATTTGAAGGTGGTGAAATTAGTTTTGTAACCGTGAACACCGGAAAAGAGCAATATCTTGAATTAGAAAGAGAAGCAGCAAGAGCTTTTAGCAAAGAGTAATTTAATTTTAAGAAGAGTTTTAAACGGTCATCTTTCCCAATTATAGGGATTGATGACCGTTTTTTTTTTTTAAATTAATTGGTTATGGCTGTAATTTGTATAAATGATTTATTGAATTCATTCAAAAGCATAGTCACTTATTTTATTAATTCTTTTTTATTTTATGTTAATTTAACATAAAATAAACAGTCTTTTGTTTAAATTTTAAAAAATTATGTTAGTTTAGCTTTGTCAATTCCTCCGAAATCAAATACTTAAAAAAATGAAAAACAAAAACAAATTCGCAGCTCTATTTTTAGTAGCCACATTTATGTGTTTTGCGCAGACTAAAACAGCCGCACAGATACAGGTTATTTCAAGTCCAAAACTGAACACAGACAAACCCAATATTCTGGTGATATGGGGTGATGATATTGGTTGGGATAATGTAAGCGCCTATGGTTTAGGTATTATGGGGTACACCACACCCGGAATAGACCGTATAGGTAATGAAGGCGTGAAATTTGTAGATCATTATGCGCAACCTAGTTGCACAGCGGGTCGTGCTTCTTTTATTACAGGTCAATATCCCATTCGAAGTGGTATGACAACGGTTGGTATGCCAGGGGATAAATTAGGATTACAGCCTGCATCTCCGTCATTAGCCGAAGTGCTTAAAAAACAGGGGTATGCAACAGGACATTTTGGAAAAAATCATTTGGGTGATCAAAACGTCCATTTGCCTACAAATCATGGTTTTGACGAGTTTTATGGCAACCTTTACCATTTGAATACGCAAGAAGAAGCCGAACAACGGGACTTTAAAGCCAGAGCAAATGATTATCCTGGAGGTGCAGCTGCTTATAAGAATAAATTTGAAACCAGAAATGTATTGCACAGTTATGCTACCAATGTAGATGATCCCACGATTGACCCTAGATTTGGAAAAGTAGGGAAACAAAAGATAACTGATGAAGGACCACTTACTAACGAAAGAATGAAAGTTTTTGATAGTTTAGAAGTAGCATCAAGAGCTTATGATTTTATACTAAAGGCTAAAAAGGATAGTAAACCATTTTTTGTATGGCTAAATACTAGTCGTATGCACTTGTACACAAGGCTTAATGACCACTGGCGTTATGCTGCTGAAAAATATACTAGTGAAGAAGATTATCATGGAAGCGGAATGTTACAACACGATGCAGATGTAAAAGCAGTTTTGGACTTTTTAGACGCCAATGGTTTAGCCGAAAACACCGTAGTTTGGTATAGTACTGATAATGGACCAGAACATTCCAGTTGGCCTTATGGTGCTACAACACCTTTTAGAGGAGAAAAAATGAGTACTTACGAAGGAGGGATGAGAGTGATCAGCATGGTGAGATGGCCAGGACATATTCCAGCCGGAACTACTTTGAATGGAATACAGACCCACATGGATATGTTCACCACTTTTGCTGCTATTGCCGGAGTCAAAGACGTTGCAGCAGACATGATGAAAGAGAAAAAACAATATATCGACGGATTGAACAACCTAGACTATTGGACAGGAAAAAGTAAAGAATCCAAAAGGCATGATGTTTTTTATTATTACGAAGCAAAATTAATGGCTATCCGTATGGACCAATGGAAAATTCACTTCAACACCAAAGAAGATTATTATGCCAATGTTGTTCCACTTACTGCTCCATTGTTTTTCAATTTGCGTATGGATCCAAATGAGTCTTATGACGGAGAAGGAGGTCAACACTTATTGCAAAGAAAGAGTTGGCTTTTGGCACCAATGGGCGAAAAAATAAACGCGCATATTGCAACTTTATTAACCTACCCACCTGTACAAGGATCTAATTCTTTTGACATGAGCAATATTATGGATGTCATTAAAAAAGGACATGAATAATTTGAAGGTGGTGAAATTCGTTTGATGACCATTAATACTAAGAAATATAACGGTAATCTCCCGATAGCAATCGAGATTGGTTACCGTTTTAAATAAATAAAAAAACAAAAATATGAAAAACCTAAATTTTAGTTTCCTATCCCTATTTTTAGTTTTTGCATTTTCCTTCACAATAGGAACTGTAAATGCTCAGGATAAACCTGCATCGAGCGCAGATGAATTAGCCAAACAAATGCAAAACCCAATTGCCAGCCTAATTAGTCTTCCTTTTCAGAACAATTTTGATTTTGGTGCAGGCGCAGCGGATGGCAGTCGCTGGACTATGAATATTCAACCTGTAATCCCAATCTCTATAAGCACGGATTGGAACCTGATTAGCCGAACCATCTTGCCAGTGGTTTCTCAAAATGATATTTTTTATTCGGGTAGCAGCGAAACCGGCTTAGGCGATACCACAATTAGCGCGATGTTTTCTCCAAAGAAACCTACATCGGGAGGTATAATCTGGGGAGCCGGCCCCATTTTTCTTGTTCCAACAGCAACTGACAATTTACTTGGAACACAAAAATTTGGTGTTGGTCCCACTGCCGTTGCACTCAAACAAGTGGGTTCATTTACCGTTGGTGCTCTGGTAAATCATATCTGGTCCATTGCCGGAAATAGCAACCGTTCTGATGTTAGTTCTACCTTTATGCAACCCTTTGTGGCCAAAAATTTCGCAGGTGGCTACGCCTTAACAGCAGTAACTGAAGTCACACAAAATTGGGAAGCAAGTGGCACTTCTGGAATGTTCGCTATTGTTGGGTCTAAGATTGTTTCTTTGGGAAAACAAAAGGGCCAAATCGGGTTGGGTCCAAAGATTTTTTATGGAGGTGATAGAGCTGCCGACTATGGATTCCGTGCGATATTTACTCTTTTATTTCCCAAATAGAAAAGTATGAATCTTAATTATGATGCAGCATATTTATATAGTACTATTTGTGTTTTGTTTAATATTTTGAATTCTATTTATTCTTAAACGGTCATCTTCCTAAATTTATTTGGATTGATGACCGTTTTTTTTGTGTACTATATTACCTAACTAGAATAAAAATAAATTATAGTTTACCTCCCTAATACTCTACTCAAAATTTGTAGTCGATGTATTGATAAAGTAAATTTGCATTCGAAAATTAGAATCACAATTTAAAATTTAGATACTTTGAGAACAAATTTACTTAAGTTACTATTTATACTATTTCCGTTAGTACTTTTATCCCAAACCGTTAAAGAAAAAGAAGTTAATCACCAGTTTCAAACATGGGTTTCACTCAATAGTGTGACCAAATTTAGCCCACATTGGGGAGTGGCTGCCGATATTCATCTTAGAACCAATGATTTTTTTCAAGATAATAATTTTTTCTTTTTGAGAGGTGGTATTGCGTATATTCCAAATTCAAAATTTTCATTTACTGGTGGTTATGCTCATATGTGGTTGGCACCAAAAAATCCGACCTGGAGTACTTTTTCGGATGAAAACAGAATCTATCAACAAGTTCAGATGAATACAAAATCCGGAAATGTCAGTATTCTTCAAAGGTTGCGAAACGAGCAGCGCTGGCAGGAAATAATTGTTAATGATGTAGCAACCGGTAAAAACAGGTTTTCGAATAGGGTACGGTATTTAATCAGCACGACCATTCCCATTTTTAAGAATAAATCAGCTCCGTCTCTTGTTCTTTCAGATGAATTATTGATTCAATTTGGAAAAGATATTGTCTACAATACTTTTGACCAAAACCGATTCTTTGTTGGAATCAAGCAATCCATCAATCCTAAATTGAGTTTTGATTTTGGTTATATGAATGTGTACCAACAAAAAGCTACTGGTTATCAGTATGACATGAATCACACTTTGCGACTGTTTTTTTATATGAATTCGAGTATAGCTCCGACTAAAAAATAGTTCCGTTGATTGATCAAATCGAATGATATTAGGTTGCTTTTTATAAATGAAAATTTAAAACTATTCAGGAATTTGTTGGCTTAAACAATGCAAGGTTCCAAAACCCCAAATCAAATCAATAGCATTAATTCCGATGATTTCTCTATCAGGAAAACAATCTGCAATTGTATTTAAAGCAATTCTATCATTAGCATCATTAAATGTAGGAACTAATACGCAGTTGTTCAAAATCAGAAAATTGGCATAACTTGCAGGCAATCTCAAACCATCGAAATCGATGCGTTTTGGCATTGGCAATTCCACTATTTTTGGAGATTTTCCGTTTTCTAGTTTGGCATTTTGCAAACGTTTTAAATTGTCTTGTAAAGGTTTGTAATTGTTGTCTTTTGGGTTTGATTCTACAATTGTGATGATGGTATCTTCATTTACAAATCGGCACAAATCGTCGATATGTCCGTGAGTGTCATCACCTTCGATTCCGTCGCCAAGCCAAATCACATTGGTAATTCCTAAATATTCCTTGAAAACGGCTTCATAATCGGCTTTGGTAAAATTGGGATTACGCACCTGAATATCGGGATGCATCAAACATTCTTCCGAGGTTAGTAAAGTGCCTTTTCCGTTGGAATCAATCGCTCCGCCTTCTACAATAACGGGTTTTCCTTTGTATAAAACCTGGGTAACTGGCAGTTTTAGAAATTTGCCCACTTTGGCAGGAACGTGTTTGTCTAAATTGATGTTTTTATATTTGGCCCAGCCATTAAAATTGAAATTCAAGGCTTCTCTTTTGGTTCCATTTTGAACGATAATCGGACCAGAATCCCGCATCCAGCTTCTGTTGGTTTTATGAATGATGAAAGAAATATTGCTCCATTGAACAGTCGCTGTTTCCAGCATTTTCGAAACTTTTGTCTTTAGTTTTTCATCCGCAACCACTAAAAAAACTTGTTCGAAACTGGCGACTTTTTTTATAAATTCGACAAATGCCCATTGAATAGCTTCATATTTTCCTGGCCAATCGTTTCCATTGTGCGGAAAACACAATAAAATACCTTGTTGTTTTTCCCATTCGGCGGGGAATCTCCTATCTGGTGTGTTCATAAATTGTTTCTGCTATAAAGAGCACAAATATAAACATTCAGAAGGATTATTTTAGAATAGCCGATATCCATTTTTTGATTAAAACACTTGCTTTGTCCAAAAAACTTTGTTAAAGATTATATAATATTAAATTAATATGACTATATCATTACTGTATTACATTTGAAAAAATTAAAACAAACATTTATGAAAAAGTATAGTTTTACGGTATTAGCGGCGTTAATGGTTTTAGCAAGTTGCGAAAAGGATTCAAACACAACAGAATTTGTTGTCATCGAAAATCCAGCAACTTTCAAAGAAATTGGTTCAATCACTATTGGAGCTGTTGGTGCAGCCGAAATAAGTGCTTATGATGAAACCACAAAAAAATTGTTTACTGTAAACAATAGCGGAACCAATCAAATCGATGTAATTGATTTAACCGATCCGACTAATCCTAAAAAGCTAACAAGCATTGATTTGTCGTCTTATAACGGAGCTTCAAATAGTGTAGCTACTTTTGGTGGGAAACTGGCTGTAGCTTTAGAATCGACAATTGATAAACAGGCAAATGGGAAAGTTGTAGTTTTTAATACCACTAATTATGCTTTAATTAAAGAGATTAGTGTGGGCGCTTTGCCCGATATGATTACTTTTTCGCCTGATGGAAAGTATATTATGACTGCTAATGAAGGAGAACCAAACGATGATTATTCCAAAGATCCAAACGGAACGGTATCCATCATTGATGTTTCAAATTACGCTGTTTCAACCCTTGATTTCAGTAGTTTCAGCAGTCAATTAAATACTTTAAAAGCGGGTGGTTTTAAAGTTAAAAATCCAACTTCTAATTTTGCTGCAGATATCGAACCGGAATATATTACCATCTCGTCGGATTCCAAAACGGCTTGGGTAACTTTACAAGAAAACAATGGTGTAGCCAAGATTGATTTAGCCACAAAAACTATTTCTGGAATTTTTCCTTTAGGTTTCAAAGACTTTAATAATGCTGCCAATGCAATTGACATTAGCGATAAAGATGTTGAAATCGCTTTTAAGCCTTGGAAGCTAAAAGGAATGTTTATGCCCGATGCGATTGCAAATTATACCGTAAACGGAAAAACATATTTCATTACAGCCAATGAAGGCGATGCTAGAGAATATTCAGCCAATACTGATGTAAAACGATTAGCAACATTAACTTTAGATCCAACTATTTTTCCTGATGCAGCAGCTTTAAAAGCAACCAATAAAATGGGAAGATTGAATCTAGTTTCAACAATGGGAGACACGGATAATGATGGAGATTTGGATGAACTAGTAAGTTTTGGAGCGCGTTCCTTTACAATTTGGGATGGTAATTCTGGAAGTTTAGTTTTTGACAGTAAAAATGATTTGGATAAACGATCTAATGATTTTGCCACTTATGATGATGGTCGCAGTGATGACAAAGGTTCCGAGCCAGAATCTGTTGTAGTTGCTAAAATGGGAGACAAAAGCATTTTGTTTGTAGGTCTTGAACGAACGGATACTGTCATGATTTATGACATTACCAATCCATCAGCACCACAATATTTGCAAAGTATAAAAACGGGAGATGCTCCAGAAGGCTTACTTTTTATACCAGCTTCAAAAAGCCCAACTAAACGAAGTTTGGTTGTAGTGAGTAGCGAGGGAGATGGTTCTGTCAAATTTTATCAACCTGATTTAAATTAAGTTTGTATCGGAATAAAAAAAATCTACCAAAATAAGTTTTTGGTAGATTTTTTATTTATAATCGTTTTTAAAACGAATATTAGTCGATTGCTCTTTTTGTAATATCGCCAAAAGCATCGATTCTTCGGTCTCTGAAAAAAGGCCAGTTTTGGCGCACATTCTCTTGTAAATCTAAATCTACTTCGGCAATTAAAATTTCTTCTTTATCGTGTGAGGCTTGCGCCAAAATTTCTCCTTGTGGGCCAGCAATAAACGAGGAACCCCAAAACTGGATTCCAGCAGTTCCTTCAATATATTGTTCCAAACCGATTCTATTTGCTGCGGCAACATAAACACCATTGGCAACAGCGTGGCCTTTCATCACATTCATCCAAGCACCGTGCTGGTTTTCGCCATACTGTTCTTTTTCGAGTGGATGCCAACCAATTGCTGTTGGGTAAAACAGCACATCAGCACCTTGCAAAGCAGTTAAACGAGCGGCTTCTGGAAACCATTGATCCCAACAAATCAGTGTTCCAATTTTTCCTTTTTGAGTAGGGAAGGCCTTGAAACCCAAATCACCTGGAGTAAAATAGAATTTTTCATAAAAATGTGGATCGTCTGGAATGTGCATTTTGCGATACAATCCTGCTTCCGAACCATCGGTGTCGATAATATATGCGCTGTTATGATAAATTCCCGCCATTCTTTTTTCGAAGAAAGGAACGATGATTACGACTCCTAATTCTTTTGCCAAAGCACTAAAAGCAATAAACGATGTGCTGTACAATGGTTCTGCCAAAGAAAAATTATCCACATCTTCACTTTGACAAAAATAGTGACTGCTGTATAATTCGGGTAATGAAATCACTTCTGCACCTTGATTGGCTGCATCACGAACCCAACTCAAACATTTTTTAAGGTTGTTTTCGGCAACATCGTTCAGATTCAATTGGATAACGGCTATTTTGTATTTCTTTTTTGGCATAAGGCAAAATTTAGAGCACAAAAATAGTGATTTTTACAAACAGTGGAAGGCATGCGGTTTGCATTTTTTTTTATGAAAATCTGAAGTTATGCTGAACGTATTCCCAAATCGAAAGTTAATAGGATACTTTCAATAGAATAGTTCTCAATTTTGAAAAAGTATTTGAGCTTAAATAACAACCTAAAAACAATTTGTTTGAGGTTTTAGGAACAGGGAAAAGGCTTTACTGATGCCTTTATTACCGTTATTTGACTTCATTTTCTAAAACTGAATTATTCTCGAAATCAGTAAAATTCTTTAAGGTTATTTTGGTAATTTCTGTAACAGAATCCTGAGTATAAAAGGATTGATGTGGCGTGATTAAAACAGTATTGAAGGATAATAGTCTTTCAAAAACATCATCCTGAATGACTGTCTGTGAACAATCTTTGAAAAACATATTGCTTTCTTTTTCATAAACGTCCATTCCTAAATAGCCTATCTGTCCATTTTTTAAAGCAATAATAGCCTCTTCGGCGTTGATAATTGCACCGCGACTGGTGTTAATAATCATTGCGCCTTTTTTTAATTTGTCGAATGCTTTTGTATCAAATAAATGATTCGTTTCCTTAGTCAATGGGCAGTGAATGGAAATGATATCCGAGGATTCAAGTATTTCATCAAAGGTTTTATAGACGATTCCTTTTTGTTTTAATGCTTCATTTTCTTTAAGGTCAAACGCAATAATTTTACAGCCAAAACCTAACATTATAGAACAAAATGCACGTCCTATTTTTCCTGTTCCAACCACTCCTATAGTTTTGCCAAAAAGATTGAAACCCATTAAATTTTGTAAGGAAAAATTGTTTTCCCGAACTTGGTTGTAAGCTTTGTGAGTTTTACGATTTAACGTGAGAATCAATGCGATGGCGTGTTCCGCAATGGCCTGCGGAGAATAAGATGGCACTCTTAAAATCTTTATAGCATTGGCCTTAGCCGATTTAACATCCACATTATTATATCCGGCGCTTCGCAAATCAATTAATTTTACACCAAGTTTAGCTAATTTTTCGATGCAATCTTTGTCAATGATATCAGTTACAAAAACGCAAACTGCCATGAATCCTTTGGCTAAATGAGCATTTTTGGAATTCAATGATTCTTCGAAGAAAACCAATTCGTGTTTGTTAGCCTTATTGAATTTATTGAAATATTCTCGTTCATAAAATTGTGTTCCAAATACAGCTATTTTCATTTTATTTTCATTTTATTGCATCAATCTACTTACCCAATGTTTTGCCTTTTTATTGGTTATCTTCCTCTAAATCATTGTGGTTATCTCCGCCAATGCTGTAATAATTGTTTTCTTCGTCCTCACTGCCTATGTTTTCTTGTTCGTCATCAAGTTCGGAGCCTGGCACATCTATATCGTCTTCATTATGTATCAAATCAAAGTTCATTTCTTTCCATTCAGAATCTTCATCGATGCTTTCGTCTAACTTCTTTTTAGAGGTATCTTCGGGGTCGATATCGAATTCTTTGTCAAATTTGTTATAAATATCTTCGCTTTCAGGATATTTTGGATAGCCATCTTTTTTTTCTATTTGCTGATTTGAGGCTTTTGGGAAATTTTCATTGTTTTTCATGGTTTAGTTTATTTAAGATTTATGATATTTTTCTAGTAATTTTTTTTTCTTTTCGTTATACTTGGATTCCGTGATTTCGCCCATAATAAATTGTTTTTGTAAAAGGTTATAGGCAGATTCTCTTTTTTGCTTTTGTCTAGTAGTGTCAAATGGTATCAAAAAAATAAAAAAAAGTAGCATTATCCCTAATCCCCACCAAATAAGATTTATACCGAAGTAATAATTATCATAATACATAATTTTTGTGTTAAGTTATTATTAATTGAAAAATGTCCCTACAAATTTGAAACTATTACACAGTTTTATTGTTATATAATTTTTAGTTATTGTTTTAATATTCACACATTTGTGTTTTAAAAAACAGTTGTTTTTATCTGATTTTTAAAAATTTGAAGTCACTATACGTTTGTCTTTTTTACACAAAAAAACCTGAAATAAATCAGGTTTTATTAATAAAGTAAACAGTAGTAGCGGGATATTTTTTTAGGCCTAAAAAATTAGTTTTTGCCCAATTTATAAATAGCAGATATTTTCTATAATTTTTGATTAAAGAAATTAAAATTTAGGATTGAAGTATAATTTTACTTTTTTCGAAATATCTTTTTGAAAAGATTTACTAGTCCTAAAACCAGAAACCCGATAAGCAATCCAAAACTAAATTCTCTGATAATCGAAGGCAATTTTGGAAATAAATGATGTAGCAAGTCGATATTATGTGCAAATATTCCACCAGCTACAAGAATCAAAGCGATTGTTCCAATAACGGCTAAACTTTTGATGACTTTTGGCAAGGCTTGCACCAATATATTTCCGATGGTTTTTGATAAACTACGTTCTCTAGAATTCAATGCAATAAGTCTGAAACCCAATTCGTCCATTCGTACAATCAAGGCCACAATCCCATAAACGCCAATGGTGGCTAGTGTTGCAATTATCGAAACTACTACAATTTGTGAGCTGATAGGTTTACCGATTACAGTGCCTAATGCAATGATTACAATCTCTACAGATAAAATAAAATCGGTTACAATGGCTGATTTTATTTTCTCTTTTTCAAGTGCTAGTAATTCAGCTTCGGTAAAATCTTGTGCAATAATTTCTATTGAGACCTGTTTGTGAGGAAAGAAATATTCGTATATTTTTTCGGCGCCTTCATAGGCTAAATACAATCCCCCAAGTATTAAGACGATGATAATTGCCAAAGGTAAAAAGGCACTCAAAAGGAAGGCGATGGGAAGAATAATCAATTTATTAAGGAATGAACCTTTTGTAATAGCCCATAATACCGGAATTTCTCTTGAAGAAATAAATCCTGAGGCTTTTTCAGCATTGACGGCCAAATCATCACCCAAAATCCCAGCTGTTTTTTTGGCTGCAATTTTACTCATTACAGCAACATCATCCATGATTGCTGCGATATCATCCAATAGTGCAAAAAAACCTGATGCCATACCTTAGTTTTAGAAACTGCCTGATTTTGGTGGTGATATCCAAAATTGATTTGGCGAGCTTTATTTATTTAGTGCTGCAAAATTACTATTTTTTTACTTGACTATGCAATGCAAAAGAAAACATCGAGCAAGTATATCTTCTCTGACAGAGTCAATAAATATGCTATTGAAAAAATCATTGAAAGGATAGCGAGAAAATTTAAAAAGCCAATTTTTAAACAAATTATATTTAAATCAAAGAACTGTCTTTTTGACAAATTAGCGATTTAGAATTTGATTCGTTTTGTTTTTATTGAAAAAGCGTTTAAACAAGTTTTCTCCAATTGTTTTAATGCCGTCAGAATGTTTTGAAGCCACATTGGCAACAGCAAATTCAAATAGTGTTCCAAATACTTTTTTGATTGGATTATGAGTAGCCCCTAACAAAAGTTTTTTGGAGATAAATCCTGTGCCAAATCCAATTAAATTGCTGAGAAGATTATTTTTAATTTCTGGTGAAGCAGTCACTTCATGAAATAGGTTTTTGATCAAGTTAATAGGTTTTACACTTTCGTAAGCCACATCAAATTGATTCTTGAGTTGTTCCAAATCATTGTCATAAATCATCTTCTGAACAATAATCATTTCATTTAATGTATCGGTTGCGTTTTTATTTTTCATGCCGTTTTTGGTTTCAACATTTGTTTAATGATAGAATTACTAACAGGATATTTAATTAATTGGTCACGGAATAGCTGCAGAAAAATTGCGAGAATTCCGTAGAAACCTCCAATTATAAAAAACCCGTAAAAAGTTTCGCCAAGCAATTTCCCTATCCACAAGGCCAAACCGATGTTAATAATTAAAATCGACAATACAACTGTCATAATAACTGCAAGTCTTGAAACGAGAGATGAAATTACATCGGCCGATTTATCAATGGCGTTTAGCTCTAACAGTTTTAAGGTTGTTTTGCCGTAATCTTCCGCCCGCTCAAAAAGCGTTGCTATTGGTGTTTTATTGTCGATCATAATAGGTTTGTTTATAGTTTGTAATTGGATGCGGTATGATTTACATCATTTTTAAGTTCATCTAATTCTGCTTTACCGTTTTCAGCAACCACTTGTGCAAAATCTTTTCCACTTTGAAATTTTTCTGAAAGCGTATCTGCAAAATCATTGTATTTGGATTTCAGTTCATCTGCATAATCATTTCCTCTGTCCATAATTTGTTGGCGAGTTACTGATCCTTTTTCAGGTGCAAATAAAACCCCTAAAATTCCTCCTATGGCAAGTCCTGCCATTGTTCCTAAAACTACTTTACCTGTGCTCATAATTGTTTTTATTAAATTGTTATTGAATTTATTATAATTAAATTTAACTGCATTGTCCCAGAAGAAACCATATAATTACAAAAACTACTATAGTGCCAAAACAGCCACCACCTAATTTGTTCGCTCCGTAACCTGCAATTAATCCTTTGAAAATATTGTTCATAGAGTTCTTTTTATTATTTTTTCTACTGCAATTTATTGATTATATTTAAAGATGTAAAGTTGCGGTTCTCACTCAGGAATTGTTTTATATTACTTTTAAAAAAAGTTACATGATTCACAGGTAATTAAAAAAAAATAAACAGTTTTTAGAATGGAGGTATTTACTGAACTTATGCATGAAGTCAGGGAATATTGGGAATAAAAAATTGTTTTGAAAACAGAGTAATAGCTGTTCAATACTTTTAAATCGTATTAAAACTCTCGGATTTCATTTAATAAAACGGTAATTCTAGCAGACTACAGAAGTGGAGAGATTTGCTAATTTTATTTTTTTGCGGTGATTAAAAATACTGAATAATCGCTTGTTGGTTTAGCGATAATACTCGCGTTTTGAATCTTGATGTCTTTGAATCCTGCACTTTTTACCATTTGTACAAAGTCCTCTCGGTCAAATCCGCAGTGAAAAACTCCAGTGTTTTCGGTATGAAAAGAGCCGTCTTCGGAGTCAAGATCAGCTATTGCAATGATTCCTTCCTCTTTGAGTAAAGAATGAAATTTTTTGAACAGTGCCAAAGTGTCTTCGATATGATGGATTGTCATTGATGAAATTACTGCGTCAAATTTTCTATCTAATGTTTCTTTGGTTAAATCCATTTGCACGATTTCGAGGGAACACTTTATATCCTCTTTTTTCGATTTTAAAACTGCAATCATTGACGAGGAAATATCAATTGCTGTAATTTCGCCAACATAAGGAGCAATTTCAGATAGTAACAATCCTGTTCCAGATCCAAAATCCATAATACTCATTTCTTTCGAAAAAGAGACTTCGTTTAAAATGGTTTGTGCAATAGTGCTCACATTTTGGGTTCTCGACTGTTCTTTGTCGTAGTCATTTGCTTTTTCTGCGAAAAAATCTTTTGGCTTCATTCTTTATACTATTTATTATATTATTTTCTCAAAGCTACGTTAATTTGCAATTTATGCCTTTTAAAACATTTACTCGTCATCGTTTTCATCGTCATCTTCAAAATTTAGAAAATCATCAGGATTAAAAGGAATGTCATCGTCTGGATCTTTATCGTGCGCACTTACTCCAGGCGGGTTGAACAATCCCCAATCGTCTTTGATGTAATTCCAAACATCAAAACTGGCGACCCAATCAATGAATAAGAGTCGGAATTCATCGATTTCATCTCTTAATAAATTGATGTAATCTTTGTCCAGAATATCTTCTTCAAAACGTAAACTACCTGCTTGCACATAGAGATCTCTTGCTGCTTTTCGGATAATGGTGGCGTTTTCCATCTTCAAATCATATAATTCTATTCCGTGAGCTCCAGCAATTTTAGCGGGTATAATCATGGCATCTTCCAACATAAAACGAACAGTAGTTTCTTGGAGAAATTCATTGTCGGCAGGAATGATTTCGACTAATCCTTGCGTGATTTTGAAAATTTGTTCTGCTTTTTGATATAACGGAAATTGTTCTAATTCGTCTCGTTTTGACATGGATTATATTTTAAATAATAGTTCTCTTGGTGTTGTTAGTTCACTACTCTTTTCTCCAATTTTTTTGTAGCCTCCAAAATCTGAATTAAATCAGAAGGGTGTTTAAGAATTTGCTTTGCTCCATTTTCAATCAGTTCTTTTTCAGGTCTATACCCCCAAATAACGCCTATTGCGTGCATATTAGCATTGGTTGCCGTTTGCATATCAATTCCAGAATCTCCTACGAAAATAGTTTCTTCGGGGTTTAATCCAAAGTTTTTGCTGATTGCCAAGGCTTCGGAAGGATTGGGTTTTTTAAGCGATTCGATGCTTAAACCCACAATAGAATTGAAATAGTCAGGAAACAGAGCAGCTACAATTTTCTTGGTTAGTTCATCCGATTTATTGGAAAACACCCCCAATTTCATTTTGTGAGAAATCAAATAATCTAATAATTCAATGATTCCGTTGTAGGGTTTGGTTTGATTCGTGCAATGATCTCGGTAGACTTCGACCATCAATTGGTAGCAATGTCCTATTTGAGTTTCATCATTATGGTTTTCAGGCAACGATTTGCTGACTAAATTCCGCAGACCGCTTCCTATAAAATATTGATAGTTTTCATAACTGTGAGTAGGGTAGTCGAGGCTTTCTAAGACTTTATTCATAGCATCTGCGATGTCTTCAAGTGAATTCACCAGTGTTCCATCCAAATCAAAAATCACTCCTTTAAATTTCATTTTTTTGTATTTATTTCTCCCATTAAGTGATTGACTGAGTTTTTGGCAATGTTCAACGCTCGCAGTGAATTCTTTTTCTTCAAGGAATGGGCTTCCATTCTGATTAGTATATTTTTGAGCATTTTGATGGCATCATTGATATAAGGGCCTTTATTGAGCATAATGCATTCGGCTTGAACGCCTTGGACAACATCACTAATTTCTGCTCTTGTTGGAATTCCTGTTTTGGCAAGATTTTCAAGAACCTGTGTTGCCCAAATAACCGGAATATGTGCTGCTTCACAAAGCCAAAGTATTTCATTTTGAACCTCTGAGATTCTTTCGAAACCAATTTCAACGGCCAAATCACCTCTTGCAATCATAACTCCAATCTTATCCCTTTTCATACCTTCGAGCAAGATGAATGGCAAATTCTCGAAAGCTTCTTTATTTTCAATTTTAAAAACTACACCCAAATCTTTGGCATTATTCAAGTCTAATTGTTCGTATAAATAGTGAACATCTTCTGCTGTTCTCACAAAAGAATAGCCTACAATATCAGCATTTTTGCAGACAAAAGGTAGGTTTTCAATATCTTTTGCTGTTAGTGCGGGAAGATTTAATTTAGTATCAGGAAGGTTGATTCCTTTTTGAGAAGATAACCTGGGTTTATAACAATGCGTTATTAAGAGTTCAATATCTTCATCGGTTTTTGAAACAACGACCGATTTTATCATTCCATCATCGAATAAAACAATGTCATTGATTTTGACATCATCAATTATTTGGGAAAGCAAAACGCCAATTTCTGCTTTCTTGCGTTGTTCGTTATTTTTTCCAAATTTTGATTTTTTCCCTAAGGTTGCTCTCTTGGTTAAAATAATAAGTTCTCCAACTCTTACAGGAATTCCATTCTTTATTTTTCCTTTTTTATCAGTAATTTCAATAGTGGCAGTTCTTATTTTTGGACCTGACAAATCCATATAAATTTTTAATTTATGGTGGGTTTCAATTTTAATTTCATTTACAAATTGCACCATTTTTGTCCAAATGTCACTATCTCCGTGGCTTAAATTGATTCGGGCTATTTCCATACCATTTTGAACCATTTCTTCAATTATGGATTTGTCTTCCGCTGCTTCGTTAGGCAGAGTGACCATTATTTCGGTAAAATTACTTCTGCTTCCCTGATTGAATAAATTGTTGGCATTTTTCTTTATTAATTCACAACTGCCTTCGTATCCTATAATTTCGACATTGGATTTTTCATCAACGGGAAGACTTTGAATTAATTTTAAATTTTTTACAACACTGTAAAGATTACTATAGACATAACCTTCGGAAGTTCCTAAAGAGGATACGCCGTACTCAGATAAACTGGCTTGGTATTTTCTTAAATCAAAACTTCGCAGAATAAGATAACGGCATAAATTTTTAGCGCTTAATCTATATTCCTGGTGAATTTTAGAGATGGAGGTATCTATTTTTGATTCATTATCAATAATAGTCTGTAAAATTTCATTTAATTCTTTACATAATTTTTCAATTTTCATGCGGTTGGAATTTATTAGCCAAAAAGTATTGTGATACTATTTTTCATTTATACAAAGCTAAATCAAATAATTTCTTCCTGACTTTATTTTATGTAATTGTTTTTGAAAAAAACTGTTGTCATTTTTGGGTAAATTTTTAAAATCTAAAAACAATAAAAAAGGAACTCGATTAAGAGTTCCTTTACGGTATTTTAGCTAAAAATTAATTATTCTTCATCCTCGTCTTCATCTTCTTCTTCATTGGTTGAGTCGTCTTCGTCGTCATCTTCATCGTCGTCGGTGCCATCACCTTTGTCGTCAAGAGGGTCTTTATATTCATCCGCATCATCGTCATCATCACTGGCAGCATCATCGTCGTCGTCTAAATTGATTTCATCATCGATAGGTTCGATCTCTGCTGCAATTTCATCATCTTCATCATAATTTTCAATCCTGTCGGCAAGCTTAGTACTAATTTTTACTAAATAAATAGTGTCTTCAGTACGAACTTCGACAGCTTCAATTAATTCGTTTTGAGCATTTCTAAAACGGATAATATTTGAATCATCATAGCCGTCCGGAAATTTATCTACTAATAGATTTAAAATTTCGTGGGTAAGTTTTGCATAATCAACAATTACTCTTTTCATAAATTCTTCTATAAGTCTAATAAATAAGCGAAAATTAAAGGAACTACTATGGTAGCGTCAGATTCTATAATAAATTTTGGGGTTTTAATGTCTAATTTACCCCAAGTGATTTTTTCATTTGGAACAGCTCCAGAATAGGAACCATAACTAGTTGTTGAGTCTGAAATCTGGCAGAAATAGCTCCAAAACGGAATATCATGCATTTCCATATCCTGATATAACATTGGTACAACACAAATTGGAAAATCACCTGCAATTCCTCCTCCAATTTGAAAAAATCCAATTCCGTTGGCACTATTTTTTGGATACCAATCTGATAAATAAACCATATATTCAATACCCGATTTCATTGTAGAGGCTTTTAAATCCCCTTTAATAACATATGAAGCAAAAATATTTCCCATCGTGCTGTCTTCCCATCCTGGTACAATAATAGGCAAATTTTTCTCTGCTGCAGCATACATCCAGCTGTCTTTTAGGTCAATTTCGTAATATTCTTCCAAAACGCCCGAAAGTAACATTTTGTACATAAATTCGTGAGGGAAATATCTTTCGCCTTTATCATCAGCATCTTTCCAAATTTTGTAAATGTGTTTTTGCAAACGACGAAATGCTTCATGTTCTGGGATACAAGTATCGGTAACACGATTTAAACCTCTTTCTAGCAAAGCCCACTCATCCTCAGGTGTCAAATCACGGTAATGAGGAACTCTTTCGTAGTGCGAATGCGCCACCAAATTCATAATGTCTTCCTCAAGATTGGCTCCGGTACAAGAAATAATTTGAACTTTATCTTGTCGAATTATTTCAGCAAAAATTTTACCTATTTCAGCGGTGCTCATTGCGCCAGCCATACTCACCATCATTTTAGCTCCATTGGCTAATTGTTGTTCGTATGCTTTCGCCGCATCGACTAAGGATGCTGAATTAAAATGCAAATAATGCTTTTCTATAAATTGACTAATTGGTCCTTTACTCATTTTGTTTTTTATTGTTTGAAGCGTATTCTTTAGTGTTCAAAGAAAATATTTTTTTTTGAGAACTACAATGAAAACTTTTAAAATTATTTTTTATTATAGCCTAATATATTCAATACATCATCGGCTGTTTGTTGTTCAGAGAAAACCTCTGTTGCTAAGATTCCGTTTTCATCCCGATCAATCAAAATGTGTTTTGGTTGTGGAATCAGGCAGTGATGCAGACCACCATAACCTCCAATGGTTTCCTGATAAGCTCCTGTATTGAAAAACCCAATATACAGTGGTTTTTCTTTGTTGTATTTTGGCAAATATATGGCATTCATATTCTGCTCTGAATTGTAATAATCGTCGCTATCACAGGTCATTCCGCCTAGCAATACCCTTTCGTAGGTATCGTTCCAACGGTTGACAGACAACATAATAAAGCGTCTGTTTATCGCCCAAGTATCAGGTAAAGTGGTGATGAAAGAGGAATCAATCATATTCCATTTTTCCCTATCATTTTGCTGTTTTTGATATAAAACCTGATAAATAGCTCCACCGCTTTCGCCTACGGTATAAGAACCAAATTCAGTGAAAATATTTGGAACGTCCACTTCAGCTTCATCACAAGCAATCTTAATTTGATTGATGATTTCGTCAATCATATATTGATAATCGTATTCAAATGCCAATGAGTTTTTGATAGGAAATCCGCCACCGATGTTCAATCCATCGAGTGTTGGGCATTCTTTTTTCAAAGCTACATAGACTTTAATACATTTTACCAATTCGTTCCAATAATAGGCATTATCATTAATTCCTGTATTGATAAAAAAGTGCAACATTTTAAGTTCCAATTTTTTATTTTCCTGAATTTGTTTTTTGTAAAACTGAACAATATTTCGGTAACCAATTCCAAGACGTGAAGTATAGAACTCAAATTTGGGTTCTTCCTCAGCAGCAATACGAATTCCTATTTTGAATTTTCGCCCGATATGCTCTTGCAAAAGGTCTAATTCTTCGTAATTGTCAATTATTGGAATCGTATTTTTATGACCATTATTGATTAATCTTGCAATGTTTTCAATGTATTGATCTCTTTTAAAACCATTGCAGATCACATAAGTACTCTTGTTTATTTTTCCTGAATCCAATAACTTTTCAACGATATTGATGTCAAATGCAGAAGAGGTTTCGATGTGAATATTGTTCTTAAAAGCTTCGTTCATCACATACTCAAAATGTGAACTTTTGGTACAATAACAATAATAATATTTGGCCTCGTAATTGTTTTTTTCCATCGATTTACGAAACCAGCTTTTGGCTTTGTTAATATTATTGGAAATTTGAGGCAAATAGGTAAATTTCAACGGTGTACCGTATTGTTCCACCAATTTCATCAAATCGATATTGTGAAACTCTAGATTGTCTTTGTTTAAAGTAAACTCTTCCTGAGGGAAATAATAAGTTTGGTTTATTAAATCGAAATATTTTGTATTCATTTGATTTTAAAAATTTTAGATTATTTAATTAGAATATTAATTAAACTAAAATTCAAACTCTAATGTTTTCAAAAATGATTTGAAGCTTTTCGCTTTCCGCTTTCAAATAGGTAAAAATATCAAAACTAAAAGTATCCTTAATAGTGAAAAACCGTCTCAATATCCTCAAAAAAGAATTACTGTTTTCGTCTTTAATGGAATTATTATTTCTTGTATTTTGACTTTTTTTCATTGCTGCAAATGTAAAAAATATTATATACCTATTGCAATCCTTTTTTATAAAATTAATTAGGATTTATAATCTTGGAAAGCCTTTAAAATCAACTCGTTTTCAACAGACTGATTGATTTTTATTTTTCCGATGCCTTCAATTAATGCAAACTGAATGTTTCCGTACTCATTTTTTTTATCATGAATGAGTAATTCTAATATGGGATCAATATCAATTTCTTCAAAAACCACATCGTCATAAATAGCTTTTATAGTTGTTTTGATTTGGTTATATTCTTGTAGATTAATCAAATTCTTTTTCAACGAAATAAAACTTTCTAAAATCATTCCAATTGCAATGGCTTCGCCATGCAACAATGATTTTTTGTTATCATTTTCAAGAAAATAACTTTCGATGGCGTGACCTAAAGTGTGACCAAAATTCAAAGCCTTACGAATATTTTTTTCGGTTGGATCCTGCAGTACAATTTCGTTCTTGATTTCGACTGAACGGTAAATTAATTCATCGAAATCGGCAAAATCAATGGCTTTTAAATCCAAAAATTGTTCCCAATACCCTTTGTCATAAATTAATCCGTGTTTGAGCATTTCGGCAAGTCCAGAGCGCATTTCATCTTTAGAAAGTGTCTCTAAATACTGTGTATCAATCAGCACCATTTTGGGAACATTAATTACACCCACTTGGTTTTTTAAATTTCCTAAATCAACTCCCGTTTTTCCCCCAACGGAAGCATCAACCATTGACAATAAGGTAGTTGGAATGTGAATAAAATCGACTCCACGTTTGAATGTTGAAGCTACAAAACCACCCAAATCAGTGACAACTCCGCCACCAAGATTCAACACAAGACTTTTTCTATCGGCACCCAATTCGGTCAACACATTCCATAATTGTACGCAGGTTTCAATATTTTTATTGGGTTCACCTGCTTCAAATTCAACAATTTCTATGGTAAGATCTGTTGCTAAATAAGGTAGAAATTTCGATAAACAAAACTCATTTGTATTGCTATCAACTATAATAAATAAGTTCGAATAGTTACTTTCGTTGAGGAATGAATTTAGAGCTTCATATCCTGCTTCGTTAAAATATATTGGATAATTGTTGGCTTGAATGGATTGCATAACTTTTGATTGCTTTAATGTGCAAAATAAGGTAATTTTTGGGTAATAATTTTGAAAACTCTCTTTATATTTGTGCAAAAATATAACAAATAATGAAAAATTTATTCGATAACACACAAATTGCCTTTTCATTAAAAAGCGATACTGAACTCGACAGAGCGTATTTTTTATTCAAATTGATTGCTAATGAACCGCTTGTCCGAATTGGAACGGCAGTTACCAATTTTGCCTTAAAGGCAAGTTTACCAGTAGAGGGCTTGATTCGGGCGACTGTTTTTGATCATTTTTGTGCCGGAGTGAATGAGGATGATAGCTTAAAAGTGGTGGACAATTTGTTTACTAAAGGAGTTTCTTCGGTTTTAGATTATTCTGTAGAAGGCAAAGAGGAAGAAGAGCAGTTTGACGCTGTTTTGGAAAAAACCTTAAAATTGATTGATTTTGCTAAAGAAAAAAAGGCAATTCCATTTGCTGTTTTTAAGCCATCCGGTTTCGGACGCATCGATTTATACCAAGAAGTTAGTTTAGGAAAAAAATTAACAGCAGCAGAAGCCGAAGAATGGAGTAGAGTAGTGGCTCGTTTCGAAAAAGTCTGCAAAGCGTCGTACGACAGTGATGTAGCTTTATTAATTGATGCTGAGGAAAGCTGGATGCAAGATGCAGTCGATAATTTGGTTGAAGAAATGATGGTAAAATACAATAAATCAAAACCAATTGTTTTTAATACTTTGCAATTGTACCGTTGGGATCGATTGGATTATTTGAAGACATTGCACGAGAAAGCGAAACAAGAAGGATTTTTTATTGGAATGAAACTCGTTCGCGGTGCTTATATGGAAAAAGAAAATGAACGCGCTATCGAAAAAGGATATCCAACACCAATTTGCGCTTCAAAAGAAGCAACCGATGAGAATTACGATGCTACCGTAAAATATATGGTAGAACATATCGATACAATGTCTGTTTTTGAAGGAACACACAACGAAGCCAGTACGTATTTCTTAATGAATTTGATGGAAGAAAAAGGAATAAAATCGACCGACGATAGAATTTGGTTTGGTCAATTATACGGAATGAGTGACAATATCAGTTTTAATTTGGCTGCAGAAGGTTATAATGTTGCCAAATATTTGCCTTTTGGTCCTGTAAAAGACGTGATGCCTTACCTGATTCGCCGTGCCGAAGAAAATACTTCAGTTGCGGGACAAACAAGTCGTGAATTGGCAATGTTAAAAGCGGAGAGAAACAGAAGAAAAGGAAAGTAGTTATTTTTCTATTCAGTTTTAACCCGACAGGTTTTCAAAACTTGTCGGGTTTTTATTTGATCATTTTTAAGAATGACTAAACTGCAAATTACTCAGGTTTTTATAAATACCATTTTCTAAAACAATCAATTCCTGATGGGTTCCTTGTTCGGCAATCACACCTTTATCTAGCACCAAAATTTGATCTGCTTTTCGAATAGTAGAAAGACGGTGCGCTATAATAATGCTCGTTCTTCCTTCCATCAGGATTTCTAAGGCTTCCTGAACCAGTTTTTCGCTTTCGCTGTCCAATGAAGAAGTGGCTTCGTCCAAAATCAAAATACTTGGATTTTTAAGCAAGGCTCTGGCAATTGCAACACGTTGTCTTTGTCCTCCAGATAGTTTAACGCCTCTTTCACCAACGATAGTTTCAAATTTTTCAGGAAAACTTTCGATAAAATTCAAAGCATTGGCTTGTTTGGCTGCCAACATAATTTCGTCATCAGAGGCATCCGGATTTCCGTAGGCAATGTTTTCTTTGATGGTTCCGCCAAATAAAATCACGTCCTGAGGAACAATACTCATATTGCCACGTAGATTTTCTAAATCATAATCGTAAATATTTTTCCCGTCTACCAATATTTCCCCACTATTGATATCATAAAATCGCAACAACAAGGAAGCAATCGTCGATTTCCCTACGCCGCTTGGACCAACAATGGCTATTTTTTGACCAAAATTCGCTGTGAAATTGACGCCTTTCAACACTTTCATTTCTTTTCTGGAAGGGTAGGTGAAACCCACATTTTTGAAAGTGACATTGCCTTTTATTTTTTGAACGGAATGGGAGTTTTGTGTAGAATTAATTTTTTCAGGAGTTTCATCTAATAATTCAAAAACGCGTTCTGTGGCTCCAATTGCTTTTTGAATCTGTGCATAAAGCTCGGCAATACCTCCAAAAGAAGCTCCAACAAATGTGGAATACAACACGAAAGAAATTAATTGGCCCACACTCATTTCGCCACTAATACTCAATCTTACACCAAACCAAACCACAGCAACGATAGCTCCAAAAAGACAAAAAATGATGAAGGAAGCAAAATACCCTCTGTATTTTCCCCCTTTGATGGCGAGTTTTACCACTTCTTTTATTTTTCCGTCATAGCGGGCAATTTCATACCACTCATTGGCGAAAGCCTTGACAATACTGATTCCCTGCATTGTTTCCTCGACAATAACCTGACTTTCGGCAACCTGATCTTGTACTTTTTTGGAATATTTTCGAATGAATCGACCAAAGATTACTGCAGCCACAGCCACAAGCGGAACTACCGAAAGCATTAATAAAGTTAGCTTGATACTTTCGGTTGCTAATAAAATGATTCCACCAATGATTAAAATAAATTGTCTTAAAAATTCGGCAATGGTTGAAGTTAGAGTGTCTTGTATTTGTGTAATATCGGCACTGATGCGGCTGTTTAATTCTCCAACACGTTTTTGAGAAAAGAATGACATGGGCAATTTAACCAAATTACTGTATAATGTTAACCGCAGATTGGCTAAAGTATGTTCCGTAAAATTGACGAATAATGATAATCTAAAAAACGAACAAATAGATTGTAAAAATAGAATAACTATTAGCGATAAAGCGATAGTATTGGCTTGCTCATAACTTTTATTTTTCACACTATCAATTAACATTCCCATCAATTTGGGAAAAGCCAAAGCGGTTGCACCAGTCAACAAAAGGAAAATTAATCCAATATAAAATTTCCAACGGTGACTTCCTGCAAATTTAAAAATTAGAATAGCCTTATTTAATGAAGATGTAGTAATTTTTGATTTAGGTAAATCATTTTCTTTGAAATGTGCCATTTAGGTATTTTTGTTTTTACAAATATAATATTATACTGGTTGAATGATTAAAATTATGTTTTATTTCAGTTCAAATTAAAATTATATTTTTATTTCATTTTATTTGTGAATCCAATATCTAAGTGTATATTTGCAGTCCAATTAAGGGCGATTAGCTCAGCTGGTTCAGAGCATTCCGATTTCTTCGGAAGCGGTTGGGACAGAATATTAAAATTAAATTGAGGGCGATTAGCTCAGCTGGTTCAGAGCACCTCGTTTACACCGAGGGGGTCGGGGGTTCGAACCCCTCATCGCCCACAAAAAACTTCAACAGAAATGTTGGAGTTTTTTTTATGCCTTTCTTCTCCAAAAAAATATGAATTCTAATTGACTGTCAAAAGAAATTCTCTGCAAAAAGTGATGAGAAAAAAAACAGTAATTTTGATTTTATATAAATCAAATTTCTAATTCTTAAATCCTTATTTTTGCATTCAACAGAACATTTTTATGCAGAAATACATCGACCAACTTAATGAAGCCCAACGCGAACCCGTACTCCAAAAAGACGGGCCAATGATTATTATTGCTGGTGCCGGCTCAGGAAAAACCCGTGTGTTGACCATTCGAATTGCCTATTTGATGAGCTTGGGTGTGGATGCTTTCAGTATTTTGTCCTTGACTTTTACCAACAAAGCCGCTCGTGAAATGAAAAAACGGATCTCCGATATTGTGGGTTCCAACGAAGCCAAAAATCTTTGGATGGGAACTTTTCACTCCGTTTTTGCCAGAATTCTGCGTTCCGAAGCCGATAAATTGGGTTATCCTTCAAACTTCACCATTTATGATACTCAAGATTCTGTTCGGTTAATTTCGGCAGTAATCAAGGAAATGCAATTGGACAGAGACGTTTACAAACCCAAACAAGTTTTAAGTAGAATCTCCTCTTATAAAAACAGCTTAATTACGGTGAAAGCCTATTTCAATAATCCCGAATTGCAGGAACAAGATGCCATGAGCAAAAAGCCTCGTTTGGGCGAAATTTATCAAAATTACGTTGATCGTTGTTTCAAGGCTGGAGCAATGGATTTTGATGATTTATTATTGAAAACCAATGAATTATTGAATCGTTTTCCAGATGTGTTGGCCAAATACCAGAATCGTTTTCGTTATATTTTGGTAGATGAGTACCAGGATACCAACCATTCGCAGTATTTGATTGTTCGCGCTTTATCGGATAAATTTCAGAATATTTGTGTGGTAGGCGATGATGCGCAAAGTATTTATGCGTTTCGTGGTGCCAATATTAATAACATCCTGAATTTCCAGAAAGATTATGAAGGCGTGAAAACCTTTCGATTGGAACAAAATTATCGTTCGACCAAAAATATTGTCGAAGCGGCCAACACTATAATTGACAAGAATAAAACCAAACTCGACAAAATTGTTTGGACTGCCAATGATTTGGGTCCAAAAGTAAAAGTCCACCGCAGCTTAACCGATGCCGAAGAAGGGCGTTTTGTGGCCAGTACCATTTTCGAACAAAAGATGCAACACCAAATGAAAAATGGGGAGTTTGCCATCTTGTATCGCACCAATGCACAATCTCGAGCAATGGAAGATGCGCTCCGAAAACGGGATATTCCGTACCGAATTTATGGTGGTTTATCCTTTTACCAAAGAAAAGAAATCAAGGATGTTTTGTGTTATTTGCGATTGGTAATTAATCCAAAAGATGAAGAAGCATTAGTTCGAGTGATCAATTATCCACATCGTGGAATTGGGGATACAACCGTCGAAAAATTGACTGTTGCGGCCAATCATTACAAGCGTTCTATCTTTGAAGTAATGCAGAATATTGATAAAATTGACTTGAAACTGAACTCGGGAACCAAGCAAAAACTACTGGATTTTGTCACAATGATTCAGAGTTTTCAGGTAATCAACGAAAATCAGGATGCGTTTTATATTACTGATCACGTCGCCAAAAAAACGGGATTGGTTCAGGAATTAAAGAAAGATGCGACTCCGGAAGGAATGGCAAAAATTCAGAATATCGAGGAATTATTAAACGGTATCAAGGATTTTACTGAAGGTCAAAGAGAAATCGATGGTGCTCGTGGTGCCTTGTCCGAGTTTATGGAAGATGTGGCCTTGGCAACCGATTTAGACAAAGACACCAGCGACGAAGATCGTGTGGCGTTGATGACGATACATTTGGCCAAAGGATTAGAATTTCCACACGTTTTTGTGGTGGGAATGGAAGAAGATTTATTTCCAAGCGCAATGTCTATGAGCACCCGAAGTGAACTCGAGGAAGAACGCCGTTTGTTTTATGTAGCCTTAACCAGAGCCGAACATCAGGCGTATCTAACTTATGCACAATCCCGCTACCGTTGGGGAAAATTGACGGATAGCGAACCATCTCGTTTTATCGAAGAAATTGATGGACAATATTTGGAATATCTTACTCCGGAAGAAAATAATTATCGCTATAAACCAATGATTGACACTGATATTTTTGGTGACATTGATAAATCCAAATTGCGGTTGGCAAAACCCGCCAATGGGACACCTCCCAAGAAATTTGGCGAAGAACCTACCTCAATTATTCGAAAATTAAAACCCGTTTCCAGTAATCCATCTGCTGATAGCCCTAATTTATTTGACAACAAATTGGTAGCCGGGAATATCGTGATGCACGAACGTTTTGGCAAAGGAGAAGTACTAAACCTCGAAGGTTCTGGTGCGGACAAGAAAGCCGAAATCAAATTCGAAGTAGGCGGAATCAAGAAATTGTTGTTGCGTTTTGCGAAATTAGATGTGATTGGGTAAGAAAATGTTTCCGGTTTTGAGTTTAAAGTCGTATATTAGAAGAACTTTAAACTTTTTAAATTTTAAACTAAATAAATGGCACAGTTCATAAAAATATACGAAGACAAACCTAACGAAGCGGCAATTGCCAGAGTCGTGAAGGTTTTAAAAGACGGCGGTTTGGTTATTTATCCAACCGATACCGTTTATGGTTTGGGTTGCGATATCACTAATACCAAAGCTTTGGAACGCATTGCCAAAATAAAAGGAGTAAAGTTGGATAAAGCTAATTTCTCCTTTATTTGTCACGATTTGAGTAACCTTTCGGATTATGTGAAACAAATTGACACCGCTACTTTTAAGATTTTAAAAAGAGCTTTGCCGGGTCCTTACACTTTTATTTTACCAGGAAATAACAATTTACCTAAAGAATTTAAGAAGAAAACTACTGTTGGAATTCGTATTCCTGATAATTCGATTGCTTTGGAAATTGTTAGGCAGCTTGGAAATCCAATTGTTTCCACGTCCATTTATGACGAGGATGAAGTGATTGAATACACCACCGACCCAGAACTTATTTTCGAAAAATGGCAAAACTTAGTTGATATGGTTATTGATGGTGGTTATGGCGACAACGTTGGTTCTACTATTATCGATTTATCTAGCGATGAACCAATAGTTGTGAGAGAAGGCAAGGGGAGTTTGGATATCCTTTAATTTTTTGATTTTATAAATTCAATTTTAATGGCTTTTAGTAACCAGAGCGTTTTTTTTATAAATTAGCAAATCATAAATTCAAAATCGTAAATCGTAAATAAATTTTCATACTTTTGAACCTCATTAAACAACAAAAATTATGGCTTCTATTACATTAGGTGGAAATCCAATCCACACTTCAGGAGAATTACCAAAAGTTGGCACAAAACTAGCTGATTTTAAATTAGTTAAAAACGATCTTTCTATTGCTTCTTTAAGTGATTTTGCAGGCACAAATTTAGTATTGAATATTTTCCCTAGTATTGATACCGGAACTTGTGCAACCTCTGTAAGATCTTTTAATGCTAAAGCTTCTCAATTAGAAAACACAAAAGTATTGTGTATTTCCAGAGATTTGCCTTTTGCTCAAAAACGTTTTTGTGGCGCTGAGGGAATCGAAAATGTAGTTAATTTGTCTGATTTTAAAGACGGAAGTTTTGGTAAAACTAATGGTTTAGAAATTGCCGATGGAGTTTTAGCAGGTTTGCATTCCAGATGTATCATTGTTGTTGATGCTACTGGATCTGTACTTTATACTGAACAAGTTCCAGAAATTGCTAATGAGCCTAATTACGAAGCTGCCTTAGCGGCACTTTAATACCGGATGGAATTTCAGAAAGACAATTCTTTCTTTAGCGGAAGATTGAAAAGCGTTTCATTTGCTGTGAAAGGTGCTGTAAAATTAATTACAACCGAACATAGTATAATGGTTCAGTTTTTTCTTGGTATTTTAATGACAATTGTTGGTTTTTTTATGCATATTACCACAACCGAATGGCTTTTTCAAACTTTAGCTATCGGATTAGTTATGAGTGTAGAAGGAATAAATACGGCTGTCGAGAAAATTGCCGATTTTATTCATCCGAATTTTCACGAGAGAATTGGATTTATCAAAGACATTGCAGCTGGTGCAGTATTTTTCGCAGCATTAACAGCAGTTGCCATTGGATTAATCATTTATGTACCTAAATTTTTATAGAAAATAGTTCAACCAAGAATGGCAAAAACAACAAAAGCAGTTAGTCCAGATAAGAAATCTAATTCCAATGCTGTAGCAAAAAAATCATGGACATTCACAAAACAACACAAAATTGTTTTGGGTGCGCTCCTAGTATTATTTTCAATTGCCTTATTGCTTGCGTTCATTTCCTTTTATATTTACGGTCAAGTCGATCAAAGTGCTGTAAATCAATTATCCGATAGAAACGAAACGGTTCAGAATTGGTTGGGTAAATTCGGTGCTTTTTTAGCCGATTTAATGGTTTACAAAGGTTTTGGAATCGCTTCTTTTATATTTGTTCGCCTATTTTTCCTTACCGGTATTTTTTTGGTGCTTGATATTTCTTTAAAAAAGCTTAAAAAAATCTGGTTTTGGGATTTATTCGTAATCATTATCTTGTCGGTCTTATTCGGATTTTTTGCGACTTCTTTACCTGAATTGGGAGGGATTATTGGATACGAATTGAATTTATTTTCGCAAGATTACATTGGCAAAACCGGAACATTACTCGTTTTATTTTTTGGACTCATAATCTATTTGATTTTTAAAATTAAAGTATCTCCCGAAAAAATAAAATCCTTTTTTGAAAGAACCCAAAAAGAAATTAAAAGTGATTTAAATTCGAATTCCTCTACTATCGATTCTGGTCTTTACAATCTTGAAGAATATGCGGTAAAAGAGACAGAGGATGACGATGAACTTGATGGAATTCACCTGAAAACAGCAGGATCGCAATTCGAACTCAATAAAGAAGCCTTAAAACCAACTATTAGTAACGCTTCGGAAATTAGTTTGAAACCACTTCCAAAAGAAGTTTCACCGCCACCCTTTAATGGTAATTTGGAAATAATTCATACTGATGACGAACATTTTGTAATCGAGAAAGCGCCTGAAGAAGATATTATTGAAGAGAATTTGGCTTCAAAACTTGTAGCCGATTTTGGATTATTCGATCCTACTTTGGATTTATCGAATTACAAATATCCGACCATCGAATTATTAAAAGAATATTCTACTGGCGGTATCACCATCAATCAGGAGGAATTAGAAGATAATAAAAATAAAATTGTTGAAACGCTTAGGAATTACAAAATAGAAATCGCGCAGATTAAAGCCACCGTTGGTCCATCGGTTACGCTTTATGAAATTGTACCGGAAGCTGGTATTAGAATTTCAAAAATTAAGAGCCTGGAAGATGATATTGCATTATCACTTTCGGCATTGGGAATTCGTATTATTGCTCCAATTCCTGGTAAAGGAACAATAGGAATCGAGGTTCCCAACAAGAATCCTACCATGGTTTCGATGAAAAGTGTGATTGGTTCAGCCAAATTTCAGGAAGCTGAAATGGAATTGCCTCTTGCTTTGGGAAAAACTATTTCGAATGAAACTTTTGTGGTCGACTTGGCAAAAATGCCCCACTTATTAATGGCTGGAGCAACAGGACAAGGAAAATCGGTAGGTTTGAACGCCGTCATCACATCGTTATTATATAAAAAACATCCTGCCGAAATCAAGTTTGTTTTGGTCGATCCTAAGAAAGTAGAATTAACACTTTTCAATAAAATAGAAAGACATTATCTCGCCAAACTTCCCGATACAGATGACGCCATTATTACTGATAATGCCAAGGTAGTTAATACTTTGAACTCGCTTTGTGTCGAAATGGACAATCGCTATTCTCTCTTGAAAGATGCGATGGTGAGAAACATCAAGGAATACAACGAAAAATTTAAATCCAGAAAATTAAACCCTGAAAACGGCCACCGATTTTTACCCTATATAGTATTGGTTGTCGATGAGTTTGCTGATTTGATTATGACGGCGGGAAAAGAAGTTGAAGTTCCCATTGCAAGATTAGCACAATTGGCAAGAGCCATCGGGATTCACTTAATCATTGCTACACAAAGGCCATCGGTAAATGTAATTACTGGTTTGATAAAAGCCAATTTTCCCGCTAGAATTGCCTTTAGAGTGTCTTCAAAAATTGATTCCAGAACTATATTAGATACTCAAGGAGCAGACCAATTAATTGGTCGTGGTGATATGCTTTATCACAACGGCAATGATGTAGTTCGTGTACAATGTGCATTTGTTGACACGCCAGAGGTGGAGAAAATTGTAGATTTTATTGGTTCACAAAAAGCCTATGCAACAGCTTATTTGCTTCCAGAGTTCGTTGGAGAAGAAAGTGGCATTAATCTTGATATGGATATTTCCGAAAGAGATACTTTATTTAGAGAAGCAGCCGAAGTAATTGTGATGGCGCAACAAGGTTCTGCCTCTTTACTACAAAGAAAACTTAAATTAGGCTACAACAGAGCGGGACGATTGATAGATCAATTGGAAGCCGCTGGAATCGTAGGACCATTTGAAGGTAGTAAAGCCAGAAGTGTAAACATTCTTGATATGAGTGCTCTTGAACAATTTTTCAATAATGAACAAAATTAAACAATAATGAAACAGGTTTTATTAATTACCACATTACTTTTATTCAGTTTTTCCATTCAAGCGCAGGACAAGCAAGCCAAAGACCTTTTGAACAAAGTCACTTCCATAGTAAAAGGGTATGATAATATTGTAATTGATTTTAAATACAGTTTGAATAATACCAAAGAAAACATTCATCAGGACAGTAAAGGAAATGTGACGATGAAAGGAAATCAATATGTTTTGAATTTTATGGGCGTAACCAAAATATATGATGGAAAGAAAAACTACACTATAGTTCCTGAAGACGAAGAAGTTACCATTTCATCTGTCGATGAAAAAGATGATAGTGCTATTACTCCATCAAAGATGCTGACCTTTTTTAATTCGGGTTACAAATGTACCATGGACAAATTGGAAGATATCAAAGGTAGAAAAATTCAATATGTGAAACTGGTTCCGACGAATGCGAAAGACCAGAGAAAAGAAATATTGTTGGGTATTGATGTGCAAACCAAACACATTTATAATTTGATTGAAACAGGTAAAAAAGGAACAAAAACAGTATTAACCGTTAATTCTTTTAAAACCAACCAACCTTTGTCGAAAAATCAATTTACATTTGCTGCGAGTAAATATCCAAATTACTACATCAATAAATTAGATTAATTCTAGGTGAAAATTCTCGACAAATACTTACTAAAGACTTTTCTTGGTACCTTTTTTACGGTATTTATCATCCTGTTTTTTATATTTATCCTTCAATCCGTTTGGTTGTTTATTGCCGAATTAGCGGGTAAAGACCTAGATTTACTAATGGTTCTCAAATTTTTATTATTTGCGATGCCTAGAATTATTCCGCTAGTTTTACCGCTATCTGTTTTGTTGGCTTCGATAATGACTTTTGGAAATTTGGCTGAAAATTATGAATTTGCAGCGATGAAATCGGCTGGAATTTCGCTTCAACGAGCTATGAAAAGTTTGATTATCTTCATTTCTATACTGAGTATCATTGCTTTTTCTTTTGCCAATAATGTAATCCCGTATGCCGAATATAAGTTTATCAATTTCCGAAGAAACATTGCCCAATTAAAACCTGCTTTGGCTATTGCCGAAGGTCAGTTTAGCGATGTTGGCTTATATTCTATAAAGGTGAATAAGAAATCTGGAGTTAATGGAAACAATTTGACAGGAATAACCATTCATAAAAAATCGGCAATGGGCGAGGGGAATAAGACTGTTATCAAAGCTAAAAATGGTTTCTTGATTAGCAGTGAGCAATCGAACACCCTTCAAATGGTTTTGAATGATGGTTATTATTATGAAGATGTCATCCCAAAAAAATACGAGGACCGCAGCAAATATCCTTTTGCAAAAAGCTCTTTTAAGAAATACAATATCAATATCGATTTGTCAAAATTGAATAAGGTAGATGTAAATGATGCGAGTATTTCAAACACTAATACGATGCTAAATGTTAGTGAACTGAATTATACTTTAGATTCGTTATACAAAAATAGAAATACTGAAATTATATCCTTCTCAGAAAATATTAATCAGCGAATTGGGATGCAAAAAAGTTATAATCCTGTTCTGCCTTTCAAAAAAACTAAGATATTACCAAATAATTTATTGTCTAAGTATGCTAACGAAAAAAAATTGACAATCTTAAATTACGCCAGTAGCAATATAGACAACAATTTACTTTCGATTACAGGAACTAAAACTGAATTAGAATTCAAACAAAAAAATATTAATGGTCACATTTTGGCTTTCTATGATAAATTTGTCATAGCTTATGCTTGTTTTTTGATGTTTTTCATAGGGGCTCCTTTGGGTGCAATTATTCGAAAAGGAGGTTTAGGTTTGCCCATTGTATTTGCTGTATTGATTTTTATTACTTTTCATTTTATTAATACTTTTGGCAAGCGAATTTCGCAAGAAAATGGATTGTCACCATTATTAGGCGCTTGGATGTCGTCATTAGTTCTGACGCCCTTGGCTATTTTGTTAACCTATCGAGCTACAAATGATATTGGACTGATTAATATGGATGTTGTTTTGGCACCTTTCCAAAAAGTATTTCAAAAAATATTTCCTCCACCAAAATAATAAAACAGAAAAATTACAAAAAATTCACCACTGTAGGAAGAAGCTATCGAAGCTATTCGTCAAGGTAAAATAATCATCGTTGTGGATGATTTACTGTGATTAATTTTTTATCAAAATTAAAAATCAAAATATGGCAACTACCAAAATAAAACTCAACACCATAGAAGAGGCTATCGAAGACATCCGTCAGGGAAAAATTATTATTGTTGTAGACGATGAAGGTCGTGAAAATGAAGGTGATTTTCTTGCTGCTGCTGAAAAGGTTACTCCAGAAATGATCAATTTTATGGCTACCCACGGTCGAGGACTTATTTGTGCTCCATTGACCGAAAACAGATGCAAAGAGTTGGGATTAACGGCAATGGTTAACAACAATACGGATCCAATGGAAACCGCTTTTACCGTTTCTGTCGATTTGAGAGGGAATGGTGTTACTACAGGTATTTCGGCTGCTGATAGAGCAAAAACTGTATTGTCATTGGTAGATCCTGATATAAAACCACATGAATTAGCTCGTCCTGGTCATATATTCCCTTTAATCGCTAAACAAGGCGGCGTTTTGAGACGCACTGGACATACTGAAGCAGCCATAGATTTTGCTCGACTAGCAGGCTTTAAACCCGCTGGAGTGATTGTAGAAATTATGAATGAAGATGGTTCGATGGCCCGTTTGCCCCAATTAGTTAAAGTGGCCAAGAAATTCAATTTAAAATTGGTTTCTATAGAAGATTTGGTGGCATACCGAATGCAACACGATAGTTTAATTATTAAGAAAGAAGACTTTGATATTGAAACTCGTTTTGGTACTTTTAGACTCAGAGCTTACTTGCAAACCACCAATAATCGCGTTCACGTTGCTTTAACTAAAGGGACTTGGAATATTGGCGAGCCTATTTTAACTCGTATTAATGCGACATTAATTAATAATGATATTTTGGGTACGTTGACCAATGATGCCAATAAAAAATTATGTGATCTTTTTGAAATCATCAACGCAGATGGTAAAGGAGCAGTACTATTCATCAATCAGGAATCGCAATCTGGGGATTTACTGAACCGAATTGTTGAATTGAAAGAATTGCAAACCAAAGGTGTTTTTAAAGCCCCACAAATTAAGATGGACAATCGGGATTTTGGTATTGGCGCTCAAATTCTGCACGATATTGACATCTCCAAAATACGATTACTCTCGAATACAGAGCAAACTAAACGTGTTGGTATGATAGGATATGGGCTAGAAATTGAGGAATACGTTCAATATTAAAACTATTTACAGCTTTTTGCTGATTGTATTTTTGACTAATGTCAAGGAAATGAAATGATTAATACAAGGCTGTAAAAAGGTTTCAATTTTTATAAAAATAGTTTTTGTAAAACAAAAAAAGGTTCTTATATTTGCAACCGCATTGAGAAAATGCGAACGACTTATTGGAGAAATGGCAGAGTGGTCGATTGCGGCAGTCTTGAAAACTGTTGACTGTTACAGGTCCGGGGGTTCGAATCCCTCTTTCTCCGCTGAATTAAAACCCTAACCACTGTAAATTAGTAAGTTAGGGTTTTTTATTTTTAGTTCTAGCCCACATATCCCCGCAATTCATTCGTTTTATCTAATAATATTTTTTTATTAATTTTATTATAAAAATAGAAATTATGAAAAGCACAGTCTCAATTAAACAAATTGTTATTGATTGCATTTACCGTGGGTATCCCTTTTGCATCTGCGTCTAAGTACACTCCTCCAAACTTATTGTCAATAAATTTTGTAGTCAGATAATCCTGTACGCGATTCGCTATTTCTTGCTAGGCAGCATTAGCAGTAAGCCTGTAAGCAGCCGAAAATGTCCAGAGAATCCCATTGTTGAGAATGCCTTCTTTAGAAGCACTAGGGATCACTATTTAGTCTCCTTGCTCATTTTCCTTTTATACTCTGAAGGGGTTACCTCAAAGAATTCTTTAAAACATTCTCTAAAGTACTTTAAATCATTAAATCCAACTTCAAATGCGATTTGGGAAATATTCATATTGGTTTGAATTAGCAATTGACCTGATTTTTTAAGTCGAATCATTCGAATAAATTCAGATAGGTTTTGACCCGTTAGGGCTTTCAATTTGGTATATAAAACAGTTCTACTCATATTCATTTGTTCAATAAATACTTTTGTGTCAAAATTTTGATTGGTAATGTTTTTTTCCACAATTGAAATTGCCGTTTCTAAAAATATTTCGTCTGCAGAGGTCACAGTCAAATTTTTAGGTTCTAAAATGATGTCCTTTTTAAATTTGTTAATTAAATTCGCTCGTGTTTTTATTAAATTATCTACTCTAGTTGTTAGGATACTAGATTTGAAAGGCTTTGTAATATAGGCGTCGGCTCCAATAGAATAGCCTTTTTCTTGATGAATCGAAGAAGTTTTGGCCGTAAGCAATAGGACTGGAATATGACTTGTTATTAAAGTTGTTTTGATGTTTTCGCACAATTCAAATCCATCCATTATTGGCATATTTATATCACTAATTATCAAATCAATGGAGTTTTTATGTGCTATCGCAATGGCTTGTTCTCCATTTTCGGCTACAAAAACATTGTATTTGGCTGCAAATAATTCTTTTATAAAACTTTGCAGGTCTAAATTGTCCTCAACGACTAATAAAGTTCCAGATATTTTCTTTTCTATAGCATTAATAGTTGAATTATTAGAAAGTTGTTTTTGAGGTTGCACATTTGATTCTATGAAATAATCATTGCCTTCAATTGCATCAATTTCGTTAATACATTCGCTTTCTAAAAGGTGTTTTTTTCCCAGTTTTAAATAAACGCTAAAACAGGTTCCGTTAGTCTCTGAACTATTCACAACTATCTCGCCTTTGTGAAGATTTACAAGGCTTTTTGTTAAAGATAATCCAATGCCGGAACCCAATTCCATCTTTTTTTGATCCAATTGGTAAAAACGTTCAAAAATGAGTTTTATGTGCTCTGCAGGAATCACATTTACAAAGTTAATTACATCAATTTTGACGTATTTTATGTTTTTTGAATCTTCCAGTTTGGTCGTTTTAGAAACATTGATAATAATATCATTATCATCAACGGTAAACTTAAATGCATTGGATAATAAATTGAATAAAATCTTCTTCATTTTTTCCCTATCAAACCATACTTCAATATTTTTACTTGAGGTATTAAATTGAAAATTGATATTCTTCTCCTGTGCCAATCCTTCAAAAGATTTTTTGATATCTTCAATAAAGGAAACAATATCATTTTTTGAGGCTAGAAGTGACAATTTGCCGGAATCACTTTTTCTAAAATCGAGTATTTGATTGATAAGTTGCAACAGCATTCTAGAATTTCGATA
Source organism: Flavobacterium psychrophilum (assembly GCA_945860385.1). Taxonomy (GTDB): domain Bacteria; phylum Bacteroidota; class Bacteroidia; order Flavobacteriales; family Flavobacteriaceae; genus Flavobacterium; species Flavobacterium psychrophilum_K. The sequence continues at coordinate 1,797 of CAMAQD010000001.1, read as the reverse complement.
CATAATATCATGTTGCTGACGAATGTATGTATTTCCCATTTTTTCTTCGATCATTTTTTCGAGCGGAGCAATAATCAGGGTCAAAGGAGTTCGGAAATCGTGGGAGATATTGGTAAATAATCTTAATTTTAATTCATTAAGTTCTTCGAGTTTTTCTTTCTCTACTCTTTCTGCTTTTAGTTCATTTTTTTCTTTAATTCGTAACAATAAAATTTTTCTAATGTACAATAGCAATCCAAAAGCCAGAGACATATAAATCAGATATGCCCACCAAGTTTTCCAGGGAGCGGGTAAGACTTTAATTTTGATTGAATCGCCTTCTTCATTCCATACGCCGTCATTGTTAGATCCTTTTACCTTGAATACATAATTTCCTTCGGGAATGTTTGTGTAAACAGCTTTTCTTTGATTACCAACATAATTCCATTTTTTATCGTTGCCCTCTAAGATATAAGTAAATTCATTTTTTTCAGATTGCCTGAAATTCAAAGCTGTAAAATCTATGCTAAAATTATTTTCATTATATTTTAATTTAATCTCTGGCAAAGCATCTGTAATTTTTTGGTATGGTTCGTTGTTTACATCAATATTATTAATATCAACTACTGGTACAAAAGTATTTTTTCGAATATCACTTGGGTTAAAATAGGTAATACCGTTAGTTCCTCCAAAAAATAATTCGCTGTTTCTGGTTTTCAGAAAAGCGCCATAATTAAACTCATTTCCCTGAAGACCATCCCATTGATTGTAATTTTTAATCTGATTAGACAATACATTTATTCTACTAATGCCGTAATTTGTGCTTACCCACATATTTCCGTTGTTATCTGCCAAGACACCATAAATAATATCATTTGGCAAGCCTTCTTTTATTCCAAAGTTTTTTGTTTCTCGCCTTTGTGGATTATACAAAAACAATCCTTGACCTTCGGTTCCAATCCAATAAAGGTTGGAATTATCGATGTAAATACTGTTGACGTATACTAAAGAATTTTTATCATCTTCTTTTTTATGAATAGGAATCTGCGTGCGTTCTTTGGTATTGATATTTATTTTTTCAACCCCATTGCTTCCTCCAACTAGCAAAAAATCTGGTTTTTTAGTTTGAACAATACTCATTACAGTTCTGGAATCCTTGTGAATCCGAGATAGTATTTTGTTTTTTGTATCATAAATAAGAAGCCCCCCGGTTAGAGTTCCTATCCAAATATTTCCATTTAGATCTTCAAAAAGAGTTAAAACTTTGTATGATTGCAGGGAGGTATCACTTGCTTTTGGGAAATCAATTTTATTAAATTGATAGGGAAATTGATTTGGATTAAAATAATTGACTCCACCATCATGAATTCCTACCCAAATATTCCCGCTTCGATCCGTAATAACTGATTTTACATTATTTGCACTAATGCTATTTTTATTATTTGGATCATGTTTATAATAGCTGAATGTTTTTTACTTTCTATTGTAATAATTCAATCCGCCACCTTCGGTGCCAATCCATAAATTACCATTTTTATCTTCAGTCATACCACTCACAATTTTGTAGTTCAACTTGGTATTGGTATCACCAAAGGAAATTTCTTTAAAAACGTCGTTATCTTTATTAAAATAGTCTACTCCGTCAGCCCAGGTTCCTATCCACATATCACCTCTTGAGTCACATAGAATTTTATAGATGGAATTTTGGCTTAAGCTAGTATCGTTTTTTTCATCATGAACGATATTCTTTAAAACAGTATGTTCAGCATTAAAAATATAAATTCCAGAATAAGAGCCAATCCATAAATTTCCAGAAAG